>NZ_JBIUUU010000007.1:0-514083 GCF_044742595.1 Streptomyces sp. NPDC087859
TATCAACTAATCTGGCGTTGATTTTTGGCACGCTGTTGAGTTCTCAAGGAACGGACGCTTCCTTTGTACTCACCCTCTCGGGCTTTCCTCCGGGCGCTTCCCTTCTGTGTTCCAAACTCTATCAGTGTTTTTCCGACCCTCTGACCACTCTCCTGCGGACATGCAGAAGGTGACCCCGAGATAGGATCTGACAGGTTTGGTTGCTGCTGAGCAAGGGCGCTTGTTAGCACCGCTCGGCCTCAAGCAGGAGTACGACTCTACACGCGGCCCCGAAGTGCGTGCAAATCGATTGGACTGGTGGTCTAGACCACTTCGCGGTATCTTCCATGCGGAACCGTCAGTTCATATGACATACGCTGCTCACAGTGCGCCGCCCCTGGACAGGCAGTGACGACGCATATCGATCTCCACCCCTGGGAGGCTTCCCATGACCACCGTGACGTCCCCGCTTGCAGGACACGCCATCGGACTGGCAGCTGTGCCCGATCCGGTCTTCTCCGGGGCCATGGTCGGCCCGGGTACGGCGATCGACCCCGTGCGCGAGGCCTCTGAGGCTGTCGCGCCCGTGGACGGAGTCATCGTCTCGCTCCACCCCCACGCCTTCGTCGTTGTCGACGATCAAGGTCACGGTGTGCTCACTCACCTGGGTATCGACACCGTCCAGCTCAACGGCGAGGGCTTCGAGCTGCTCGTGAACAAGGGCGACACCGTGACGCGCGGCCAGAGCATCGTGCGCTGGAACCCGGCCGCCGTGGAGGCTGCCGGCAAGTCCCCGGTCTGCCCGATCGTGGCGCTCGAAGCCACCGCCGAAGCACTCTCCGAGCTGCGTGACGACGGCGATGTGAAGGCCGGCGACAGTCTCTTCGCCTGGAAGTGACATCAACTCCGTCCTGGGACGGCAAGTAGTGGCAACCACCGCGGCGGCGGGACCCGCCGCACTATCGGAGACGGGTGAGATGGAGACAACGCTGCGAGGCGTCGGCGTGAGCCATGGTGTGGCGATCGGCGAGGTTCGGCATATGGGGACGGCGGTCCTGGAGCCGCCTGCCAAGCAGATCCCGGCTCAGGACGCGGAGCGTGAACAGGGGAACGCCCGCAAGGCAGTGGAAGCTGTGGCGGCCGACCTGATGGCGCGCGGCAATCTGGCCGGCGGCGAGGCGCAGGCGGTGCTCGAGGCTCAGGCCTTGATGGCCCAGGACCCCGAGTTGATGGCCGATGTGGATCGGCGCATCGCCGTCGGCAGCACGGCCGAGCGGGCCGTGTACGACGCGTTCGCCGCGTACCGCGAACTGCTGGCAGGTGCCGGTGAGTACCTCGCCGGACGCGTCGCGGACCTCGACGACGTGCGGAATCGTATCGTCGCCCGTCTGCTCGGGGTTCCCATGCCGGGCATTCCCGACAGTGACGAGCCGTACGTCCTTGTGGCGCGTGACCTCGCGCCCGCCGACACGGCTCTGCTGGACCCCACTCTGGTGCTCGGCTTCGTGACCGAGGAGGGCGGGCCGACCAGCCACAGCGCGATCCTGGCGCGGGCACTCGGTGTACCCGCCGTGGTGGCGCTGCCGGGTGCCGGTGAGCTCGCCGAGGGCACCGTGATCGCCGTGGACGGCAGCACCGGTGACATCTTCGTGAATCCGAGCGAGGAGAAGAAGGCGCAGCTGGAGGCTGCCGCCGCCGAGCGCAAGGCCGCGCTCGCGGCGTCGACCGGGCCGGGTGCCACGGCCGACGGCCACAAGGTGCCGTTGCTCGCCAATATCGGCGGTCCTGCGGACGTTCCGGCCGCTGTCGAGGCTGGTGCGGAGGGTGTCGGTCTCTTCCGTACCGAGTTCCTCTTTCTCGACGACAGCAAGAACGCTCCCACCGAGGAGAAGCAGATCGAGGCCTACCGACAGGTTCTCGAGGCTTTCCCCGAGGGTCGTGTCGTCGTGCGGGTGCTGGACGCCGGTGCGGACAAGCCGCTCGACTTCCTGACGCCGGGCGACGAGCCGAACCCGGCGCTGGGTGTGCGGGGTCTGCGGACGCTGCTCGACCACCCGGACGTGCTGCGTACGCAGCTGACGGCTCTGGCGAAGGCCGCTGAGGGGCTGCCGGTCTACCTCGAGGTCATGGCTCCGATGGTGGCGGACCGTGCGGATGCCAAGGCGTTCGCCGACGCGTGCCGTGAGGCGGGGCTGCGGGCGAAGTTCGGCGCGATGGTCGAGATTCCGTCGGCGGCCCTGCGGGCGCGTTCGGTTCTGCAGGAGGTCGAGTTCCTGTCACTGGGAACGAACGACCTCGCGCAGTACACCTTCGCCGCGGACCGTCAGGTGGGTGCGGTGTCCCGACTGCAGGATCCTTGGCAGCCAGCTCTGCTCGACCTGGTCTCGCTGTCCGCCGACGCGGCGAAGGCCGAGGGCAAGAGCTGTGGTGTCTGCGGTGAGGCCGCGTCCGACCCGCTGCTGGCGTGTGTGCTGACCGGTCTGGGTGTCACCTCCCTCTCCATGGGTGCGGCGTCGATTCCTTATGTGCGGGCGACTCTGGCGAAGTACACGCTGGCTCAGTGCGAGCGTGCCGCGGCGGCCGCTCGGGCGGCGGACAGTGCCGATGAGGCGCGCAACGCCGCTCAGGCGGTGCTGTCCGGCGAGTAGCCGGCCGTATCGGTCGTCGTGCTTCTTGAGGGGCGCTCCACCTGCGGGTGGGGCGCCCCTCCTGCGTTCAGTGGTGGTGTGAAGGCGTCGGGTCGTCGGGCCCGAGGTCGGGCGGCACGCAGTAGTCGACGCCGGATTCCGGTGAGATGAGGTCTCCGGATTCGATGTCGGTGCAGTAGGCGTCGAAGACCTCGCCCGCGGTGAGGGGTTCCAGTCCTTCTCCGCGCAGCCGCCAGCCGTAGACGCGGTCGGTCGTTCCGGGAACGCTGGTCCGCATGACGAGTCCGCCGGGGGTTTGTGTCGCCAGGCCGAGCGCCAGGACCGTGGCGAACTCGAGGGCTTCGGCCTCGTCGAGTCGCGTGGTGCCGTCGGCGTTGATGTCGGCGTGGAGGACGGAGACGAGGGTTTCCGGTGCTGCCGTGACGCTGCAGACGAGGTGCCGGTTGCCTGGATGGGCCGTGTCGAGGATGCGGACGAGAAGGCCGGAGGCTCGGGCGAAGGCGGCTCGGCCGATGTCCTCACCGCAAGAGGCGCAGGCGCCGAGGCGTGCCAGGAGTGTGGAGGCGTACTCCCAGGTGGCCTGCCGTACCGCTTCGTCGATCAGGTCGGGGACGAGTTCCGCCAAGGGGCGTCCGTCGTACGGGATGGTCGGGCCCGTGGTGGCGAGTTCGGCGGTGAAGCGGGTGCGGCTGGATGGGATGTCGGGTTCGAGGCCGGTGTCGGCGCAGTAGTCGGCGTACTCCTGTGGGTCGAAGAGGGCTACCGCGGTGTGGGTGCCCTGGGAGGCGCGGGTTTTGAGGAGTTCCTCCACCTGTTGGAGATAGAGGGAGTGGTCGTCGAAGGTGAAGCTGCGGTAGTGCCGCATGCTCCGGAAGTCGTGTTCGTCAGTGAGCAGGCCGATGGTGCCGGCGATCTCACGGCGCAGAACGCGTCGCATGGTCTGGTGGTCGGTGTGCGCCATGTTTCCCCCTGTGCGCTGTCGATCAATGCTCACTCACAGTAACCGGGGGCACTGACAACGGGGGCTCGGCGAAGCGGTGGGTGACGCCGACGCGGTGTGAGGGGGCTCGGACCGCGTCGGCGGCCGTGTCGGTCAGGCGCGCTTGCGGGCCAGGTCCTCGTAGAAGTGGAGCAGGTCGAGGTTGTCGATGGAGCCCGGGTTGACGGCCTTGTCGAGGGGGGTCCCCTGCAGGAGACGCTTGACGGGGACTTCGATGCGCTTGCCGGTGAGGGTGTGCGGGACGCCGGGTACTTCGATGATCTCGTCGGGGATGTGCCGCGGGGAGAGCTGTTCGCGGATGGTCTGCTTGATGCGGCCGAGCAGGGTCTCGTCGAGGACGGCTCCGGGGGCCAGGTGTACGAAGAGGGGCATCCAGTAGCCGCCGTCGGGTTGTTCGATGCCGATGACGAGGGATTCCTTGATCTCGGGGAGGCGCTCGACGGCTTCGTAGATGTCGGCGGATCCCATGCGTACGCCCTGGCGGTTGAGCGTCGAGTCGGAGCGGCCGTGGATGACGACGGAGCCGCGGGAGGTGACGGTGATCCAGTCGCCGTGGCGCCATACGCCGGGGTAGGTGTCGAAGTAGCTGTCGTGGTAGCGGCTGCCGTCGGGGTCGTTCCAGAAGTGGATCGGCATCGACGGCATGGGGTTGGTGACCACGAGTTCGCCGACCTCGTCGGTGAGGGGCTTGCCGCTGGGGTCCCAGGACTGCAGGTCGGTGCCGAGGCCGGGGGCCTGGAGTTCGCCGATGTGGACGGGGAGGGTGGGTACGGCGCCCGCGAAGCAGGAGCAGACGTCCGTGCCGCCGCTGACCGAGGCGATCCAGAGGTCGTCGCGGACCTCGTCATGGAGCCAGCGGAAGCCGTCGGGCGGCAGCGGTGATCCTGTGGTGGCCACGCACTGCACCGAGGAGAGGTCGAAGTCGCGGCCGGGGTGCACGCCCGCCTTGCGGCAGGCCATGACGTACGCGGCCGAGGTGCCGTAGAGGGTGGCCCGGGTACGTTCGGCGATGCGCCACTGGGCGCCTGTGTCCGGATAGCCGGGGCTGCCGTCGTAGAGGACGATCGTCGTGCCGGTCAGGAGGCCGGAGACGAGGAAGTTCCACATCATCCAGCCGGTCGACGTGTACCAGAAGAAGCGGTCGTCGGGGCCGAGGTCGCAGTGCAGGCCGAGTTGTTTGAGGTGCTCGACGAGGATGCCGCCCTGCGACTGGACGATGGCCTTGGGGAGGCCGGTCGTGCCGGAGGAGTAGAGCACCCACAAGGGGTGGTCGAACGGCACCTGCTCGAAGACGGGTTCGACGTCACCGCTCGTGAGGGCCGCCCAGTCCAGGGCGCCTTCCGGGGCGTCGGTGCCGAGGAGGGGGATGTGGACGACGGCACGCAGGGTGGGCAGTTCGCGGCGGAGTTCGGCGACGGTGTCGCGACGGTCGTGCTCCTTGCCGCCGTAGCGGTAGCCGTCGACGGTGAACAGGACGACGGGTTCGACCTGCTGGAAACGGTCGAGGACGCTGCGGGCGCCGAAGTCGGGGGCGCACGACGTCCAGACGCCGCCCACCGCGGCTGTGGCGAGGAGGGCGACGACGGCCTGCGGGATGTTGGGGAGGTAGCCGCTGACGCGGTCGCCCGGGCGGACACCGAGAGCGCGCAGTTCAGCGGCGAGGGAACCGACCTGGCGGCGCAGTTCGGACCAGGTGACGGGGCGTGGTTCGTGGGTCTCGTCGACGTGCAGGAGGGCCGGTTCGTCCGCGCGGGTGGCGGCCGCGCGCAGAGCGTGTTCGGCGTAGTTCAGGGTCGCACCGGGGAACCACTGGGCACCGGGCATCGAGCGGTCGCCCAGTACGCGCGCGTAGGGGGTCGAGAAGCGTACGTCGAACCATTCCGTGACGGCTTTCCAGAAGGTGTCCAGCTCGTCGACGGACCAGCGGTGCAGGGCGGGGTAGCCCCCTTCGGCCGGCGCGCCGTGGTGCTCGGCTGCCCAGGCGTGGAACCTGGTGACCTGCGCCTGTGCGATGCGTTCCGCATCTGGCTGCCAGAGCGGCTGGGGGTTCACGGTCGACATGGGGCGGCTCCCGGACTGTGCGCGTCGTGTGCGTCTCCCGCGCACGGGCTGGGGTGTGCGCGCGACGCGGATGACACGGACGATGCCATGTGATCGACTTCCACACCAGGGCGCGCCCCACATAGTCGCTGTCGTGAAGATGTGGTCCCGGCACGGGTGAACGGCAGTTGAACGACACGCGCGCGTGGGGCGGTCAGTGGCAGGGTGAGCAGCATGAACGGTCGTGACCTGGTGCGTTCGATAAAGACGGTCGGTTCGGCGGGGGCGGCCCAGGGGTTGCGTTCCGTACGGGCCTCGTGGCGTATGCGGCGGGCGGATGCCGCGGGGCTGCCGCCGCGAGGGGCCGAGCGCGCTCGGGTGCCCGGGCCGGTGCGGGAGGTGGAGCCGGGGCCCGGCGGCGGGGTCGTCCGGTTCAGCCGTTCCGAGGTGCGGATCATGGTCACGGTGAACGGGGCGGTCTTCTGGGGCTGGGACGGCGCGGGTCCGGAGCCGTCGTACGCGCTGGCGGGGCGCTGTCCTGAGCCGGATCCACGGGCGGTGCTGGAGCCGGACAAGGACGGCGGCTGGCGGGTGGTGGCCGAACGGGCAACGGTCGTCGTCTCGCGGCACGGTGCGATCGAGGTGCGTACGCCCGGTGGGGTGACCGTGCGCCGGGATCTGCCGCCGCGGTGGTGGGAGCCGGTGGGCGGTGGTGCGGCGCGCTGGATGCAGCGGTCGGAGGTGCCCGCGGACGCGCGCTTCTTCGGGCTCGGCGGGCGGGCTTCGGGGCCTCGGCTGAGAAACGGGACGTACCGGCTGTGGAACACCGATCCCGGAAGGGCCTTCGGCCCCGCCGACGATCCGCTGTACATCACGATGCCGGTGCAGTTCGTGGTGTCCGACGCGGCCACGCATCTGGCGTTCCACGACACCTCGTGGGACGGCACGGTGACGTTGCGGGAGGGTGAGGAGGGTGCCGGTTCCGGGCACGACCGGGCCGGTGCGTGCGAGCTGCGGATGACCGGTGGTCCGCTGCGCTGCTGGGTGATGGTGGGCACCCCCGCGCGCGTGCTGCTCGCCTGGGCCTCGCTCACCGGTGCGCCCGCGCTGCCGCCGGCGTGGGCGCTGGGGCACCACCACGCGCGGTGGGGGTTCGGGAGCGAGCAGGAGGTGCGGCGGATCGTCGCGGGCTACCAGGAGCGCGGCCTGCCGCTGGACGCCGTCCACTTGGACATCGACCACTATGACGAGCACCAGGTGTTCTCTGTCGACCAGGAGCGCTTCCCCAAGCTGCCGCAGCTCGCCGAGGAGCTGCGGCGGGACGGGATCCGGCTGGTGTCGATCGTGGACCCGGCGGTCCGGGCCGAGCCGGGCAACGCCGTGTTCGACAGCGGTGTCACCGAGGACGCGTTCGTACGGGACGCTTCCGGGCGGCTCGTACGGGGAGTGGTCTGGCCCGGCGAGGCGGTCTTCCCGGATTTCACGCACGCGCGTGTGCGTGAGTGGTGGGGCCGCCTCTATGAGGAGCGTCTCGCTCAGGGGTTCTCGGGCTTCTGGCACGACATGGACGAGCCCACCTCGTTCGCCGCCTTCGGGGAGTCGACCCTGCCGCGTTCGGCTCGGCATCAGCTGGACGGGCAGGGCGGGGACCATCGCGAGGCCCACAATGTGTACGCGCTCTGCATGGCCCGTGCGGCGTACGAAGGCGTGCGGGAACTGGCGCCCCAGGAGCGCCCGTTCGTGTTCTCGCGCTCCGGGTGGGCCGGCATGCAGCGCTACGGGGGAACGTGGTCGGGTGACGTGGCCACGGGCTGGCCGGGGTTGCGGGCCTCGCTGTCGCTGGTGATGGGGCTCGGTCTGTGCGGGGTGCCCTATTCGGGGCCGGACGTGGGCGGCTTCGACGGGAGTCCGTCGCCCGAGCTGTATCTGCGCTGGTTCCAGCTGGGCGCGTATCTGCCGTTGTTCCGTACGCACGCGAGTCTGCGAGCGGGCCGCCGGGAGCCGTGGGAGTTCGGTCCCGAGGTGCTGGAGCACGCGCGCGTGGCGCTTCTGGAACGCCGGCGGCTGCTGCCGTACTTCGTGACGCTGGCGCATCTGGCGAGGCGTACGGGAGCGCCGTATGTGCGGCCGTTGTGGTGGGGGGCGCCCGAGGACCGGGCGCTGCGTGGCTGCGAGGACGCGTTTCTGCTGGGTGACAGTCTGCTGGTGGCGCCGGTGCTCGATCCCGGAGCGGACCGGCGTGCGGTGCAGCTGCCGCGGGGGCGCTGGTACGACACCGTGACGGAGCGGGCGTATCAGGGGCCGGGGCAGGTTCTCGTGGACGCCCCCTTGTCGCGTATCCCGGTGCTCGCGCGCGCGGGTGCCGTCCTTCCCGTGCGCGGGGAGGACGGCCGGCTGGAGCTGGAGGTGTGGGCGCCGGCCCGGGGACGGACCGGCGGGGGGCTGGTCGTGCCCGACGTGGGTGACGGGTGGGACGAGCCGGAGATCGAGCGGTACGTGGCCCGTTGGCAGGGCCGGAAAGTGGTCGTCGAGCGGGAGGGTGAGGACGGCGTGAGTGCGCCGCCTCACCCGGTGCGTGTGCGGGGGGTCGGAGAGCGCTAGGTCAGATGTACCGGCCCTCGAACCAGGCCCGTACGGCATGTGTGTGGAGGGGGAAGGCAAGCTCCTCGGGCCTGCGCAGGAGATGCCAGCCCTCCGTCTCGTCCGTCGTGGCGGAATCGGGCAGGCCTTCTGCCGGGCGTTCCGGAAGGGACCCGAACAGCAGGAGGTGGCCGTCGGGCGAGCTCATGGCGTCGACGAGGCGTACGTCGCGGCTCGCCGCGTCGATGCCGGTCTCCTCCTTGAGTTCACGGACGACGGCCTGGCGCCAGTCCTCCCGGTCGTCGATGTAGCCGCCGGGCAGTGCGATGCCCCCGCGCGCGGGGGCGATGGTGCGGGTGATGACGACAAGGGCGGCGCCCTTGGTGTCGTACACCGGCTGGAGTGCCACCGCGACGGGCAGCGGGTTGCGGTAGGCCACGGTGGAGCAGGCGGGACAGGTGCGGGGCCAACCGGAGACGCCCTCTCCGTAGAGCGCTCCGCAGCTCGAACAGTGGGAGTCGGGCGCGGAGTTGGGGGTGGGGTGTTGGGTTTCGGACACGCGGCGGACTGTATCCGATCACAGGAAGGGCGTCTTCCGGGGGCTGCTCAGTGTTTGCTCGTGAGGGACTTCCAGGACACCGGGAAGTCGAAGAAGGTGTCCGGGTAGGGCTCCGGCTTGAACGTGTAGTGCCACCATTCCTCGGCCAGGTTCACGAAGCCGAGGCCTTCCAGGGTGGTCTTGAGCAGGAGCCGGTTGTCTCGTTGTGTGCCCTGGATGCGGGGGTCGAGGGTGTGGGAGAGGGTGTCGAAGCAGTCGAATCCGGTGCCCATGTCGACGGAGTTGTCGGGGAAGCGCTCGTCCTGGGGCGCGTAGCAGGGGACGAGGGCTTCGCCGGGGTGGTAGGGCCGTGTCGGCTTCGCGGGGAGCTTGACGATGGTGAGGTCCATGGTCGAACCGCGGCTGTGGCCGGACTTCTCGGCGATGTAACCGTCCGTGAAGAGACGGGTCTTGTCGACGTTCGGGTAGAACTCGGCCTTCATGGCCTGGTCGTCGAGGTCCTTGGCCCAGCGGACGAAGTGATCGACCGCGCGCTGGGGTCGGTAGCAGTCGTAGACCTTGAGGGTGTAGCCACGCCGGAGCAGCTTCGTCTGGGCTTGGTGGAGGGCCTCGGCGGCGGGTCTGGTGAGGATGCAGATCGGCTGCGCGTAACCGTCGATGCGTTCGCCCACGAAGTTGTGCGGGGTGAAGTAGCGCATCTCCTGGATGATCGTGGGATCCACGCTTCTCAGCGCGACGAAGTCCTTCGGCGCCTTGGGTTGCGGTGTCGCCCGGGCGGTGGTGGCGGCGGTGGTCACGGTCAGCAGGGCGGCGAGTGTGGTGACCAGGCCGCGTACTGCGCTGGAAAGTCGTGTCATGCCTCTGCCTCTGCCCATCTCCGGTCTCCCGTGACACACTTCTGACGTTCCGTCAGATCCTATGCCCGGGAGGAACTGTGTCACGTGCGCGAACGCCCGTGGTGGCAGGTTGGTTCGCCGGCGAGGAGGGCGACTTCCATCTCCTCGGCACCCGCTGTTCGGCCTGCGCCTCGGTCTTCTTCCCTCGCGAGGACACCCACTGCCGCAATCCCGCGTGCCCCGGGGGCGAGCTGGAGGAGGTTCCGCTGTCCCGACGGGGGCGGGTGTGGTCCTACACGGACAGCCGGTACCGGCCTCCGTCACCCTATGTGACCGATCCGGAACTTCCGTGGGAGGCGTACACGTTGATCGCTGTGGAGCTGGAGGCCGAGCGGATCGTGGTGCTGGGACAGGGTGTTCCGGGGCTCGCCGTCGCCGATCTGGCGGTGGGCACGGAGGTGGAGATCGTTCCCGGTGTGCTCCATGAGGACGCGGAGACAGTGTGGACGACGTGGCGGTGGCAGCCGACGACGGGGGTGACGGCATGACGGGTGAGGTGGCGGTGCTCGGTGCGGGCATGCACCCGTGGGGCAAGTGGGGCCGGAGCTTCGTCGCGTACGGAGTGGCGGCCGCCCGCGCGGCGCTGACCGATGCCGGGCTGGAATGGCGGGACGTCGGTTCGATCGTCGGGGCGGACACGGTGCGTGGTGGCTATCCGGGGTATGTGGCCGGGGCGACCTTCGCCAAGGCGCTGGGCTGGCAGGGCGCCCGGGTCACGAGCGTGTACGCGGCGTGCGCGTCGGGAGCGCAGGCCGTCAACACCGCGCGGGCGCAGATCCTTTCGGGGCTCGCGGACGTGGTGCTCGTGGTGGGTGCCGACGCGGCGCCCAAGGGGTTCTTCCGGCCGGCGGGCGGAGACCGGCCCGACGATCCGGACTGGCTCCGGTTCCGCGTCCTCGGTGCCACCAATCCGACGTACTTCGGGCTGTACGCGCGCAGGCGGATGGCCGTGCACGGGGACACACCGGAGGATTTCGCGCAGGTCAAGGTGAAGAACGCCGCCATGGGAGCGCTGAATCCGAACGCGCGCTACCGCAAGCGGGTCACCGCCGAGGAGGTCGCCGCCTCCGCCGTGGTCGCCGATCCGCTGCGGCTGCTCGACATCTGCGCGACCTCGGACGGCGGGGCGGCTGTGGTGCTGTCCAGCATGGAGTTCGCGCGGCGGCACGGGACGGCGGAGCCGGTGCGGATCCGGGCGGTGTCGACGGTGACGCCGCGATACCCGAGCACGGTGCTGGACCTGCCCGACATCGCCACCGACTCCGCGGTGGCGGTGGAGCCCGGCGACGACACCTTCCGGGAGTCGATCGCCCGGGCCGCCTACGAGGAGGCGGGTGTCGGGCCCGAGGACGTATCCCTCGCCGAGGTCTACGACCTCTCCACCGCCCTGGAGTTGCAGTGGTACGAGGACCTCGGGCTGTGCGGCGAGGGTGAGGGGGCGAAGCTCCTGCGGGAGGGCGCGACGGCTCTGGGCGGGCGCATACCCGTGAATGCGAGTGGCGGACTGGCCTCCTTCGGGGAGGCGGTGCCGGCGCAGGCGATCGCCCAGGTGTGCGAGCTCACCTGGCAGTTGAGAGGTGCGGCGGGTGACCGGCAGGTGGCCGGGGCGCGGGTGGGGATCTCGGCGAACCAGGGGCTGTTCGGGCACGGTTCGGCCGTGGTCGCGGTGCGGTGAGACGCATCGGGCCCCCGGACGGAGCAACGGCTTTCTCGTACGCTCCGTGATCGCCCGGGAATCCTGCGTGAACGTCTCATGAACTGCGCTCTGGCGAGCGCCCGCGGCGCGATCATGCTGCCGTGCACTCCTGGACGGACACTCTCCGCTTCGCCTTCCAGCCGGTGGTCAATCTGACGACCGGAGGAGTCGCGGCGCTGGAGATACTCGCCCGCCCGGAGACCGGCGACATCCTGGCCGAGGCCCGCCGCGATCCGGAACTCGACGGCAGGCTGGCCGTGTCGGCGGTCCGGGCCGCGGCGCGCCGGGAAACGCTGCTGCCGCTGCACGTCAACGTGTTCGCCGGCACCCTCGCCGACCTCGGCGGGCTCACCCCGCTGCACGCCGCCGTGCGTGCGGCGGGCAGGCTCCCCTGGGAGGTGACGATCGACGTCGGGCCGCCGTACACGCATGTTCCGCAGCAGGCGCTGCTGGAGGCGGTGGACGCGCTGCGCGGCCAGGGGTTCCGGATCTGCGCGGACGGCGTCGGGGACGGAGACGTACCTCTGCGGCTGCTCACCGACCTCGCGCCCGACCTGGTGAAGCTCGACGCCTCGCTGCTGGCCCGGCCCCCGGCGGTGCGGGCGATGCGAACGCTGTGCGACCAGTTGGGGGCGCTGCTGTCGGTCGAGGGTGTGGAGACCGAACTCCAGTGTGCGGCCGCGGTGTCGGCGGGCGCACAGATGGCGCAGGGCAACCTGTTCGCTCCCCCGGCCCGGCTGCCCGCCGCGGACGTGTACGTGCCACCCCGCTCCCCCGGCGCCGCCGCGCCGGCACGGTCGGGGCCGTCGGTCCGCCAGTTCGTACGGCCCGCCGCGCTGCTGGCCGCCACCGCGTCCGCGGGCCGTGTGCGGGCGCTGCTGACTGGGTCACCGGAGGTGTCCGGGGTACTGCTCGTGGACGCGCACGGGGTCCCGGTCCGGTCGGTGCACCGCTCCCGCTTCCTGCTGTCGATGTCGGGGCGCTACGGGCACGCCCTCTACGCCGATCGCCCCGCCGCCAAGCTGGGCGATCCGCCGCGCACGGTGGGCATCGACGCCACCGCGTGGGAGGTGCTGGACGTGGTGGCGGTCGGTGACCGGGACCGCACCTCGGACGACGTGGCCGTCGTGGACCGGTACGGCCGGTGCGTCGGCGCCGTACGTCTCGCCGATCTCGTACGGGCGTTGGCCGAGTCCCGGGTGGAGGAGGCCGCCGGTCTCAATCCGCTGACGCGGCTGCCCGGTTCGGACGCGATCACCGGCGAGGTGGACCGGCGGATCGCGGACGGGCGGACGTTCGCGCTGAGTTGGCTGGACGTGGACCACTTCAAGCAGGTCAACGACGGGGCCGGGTTCGCGGCGGGCGACGAGTTGATCCGGTCGGTGGGGCGGGCGCTGCAGCATGCGGCGTCGGGCAGCACCCACGTGGGCCACATCGGTGGGGACGACTTCCTCGTGCTGGCCGATCCGGACGGGCTGGATCCGGTGGCCGCCTCGGTGCTGGACGCTCCCTGGTCCGCGGGCGGGCATTCGGTGTCGTTGTCCCTGGCCACGGTGTTGTGCACGCCGGGCAGTGTCACGGACCACCGGCAGGCGGCGGCCTGGCTGGCGCCGCTGAAGAAGGCCGCGAAGTCGATCGGTGGGGCGAGTTGGGTGCTGGGCCGTGCGGGCCTGCCCGGGCACGAGATCCGGCGTGGCGCCGGGGCCTCCGCCGCGACCGCGGCATGCGGGGTGGCGGAACCCGGCGCGGGGTGAGCGGCTCGCCACGAAGCGGGCTCGTGCCCTCAACCGTTGCCGTCCGCATCCTTGACGCCTTCTGGACACCGGTGAACACTTCCGATGTCAGTCGACATCGTCGTACATTCTCGGCGTATCCACGCACCGCGCTGCGCGGGCCCCCAGAGTCAAGGTCCGTTCCCCCACGGGCGATTCGGCTGCAACGGCACGCTCGTCACGGACGCCGAGCGGGGCGCGGGATCTCCCTGCCTTCGGCTGAAGTCGCCATGGGAAACGCACCCTGCACGGAGGACCGGGGTCGATCACCCCGGGCCTGGGCCTAGGAGCCGCCATGAGCAACGGAGACGTATTTCTCGGTGAGATCATCGGGACCGCGATCCTGATCCTCTTCGGCGCGGGAGTGGTCGCCGCCGTCGTACTGAACTACTCGAAGGCGAAGGACGCGGGCTGGGTGGTCATCGCGTTCGGCTGGGGTTTCGGCGTGCTCGCCGGGGCCTACACCGCCGCGCCGCTGTCCGGCGGCCACCTCAACCCGGCGGTGACGCTCGGGATCGCCATCGACACGGGCGACTGGGACCAGGTCCACATCTACATCGCCGGGCAGATGGTCGGCGCCGTCCTCGGCGCGGTCCTCTGCTGGCTGACCTACTTCGCCCAGTTCCAGGCCAACGCCGAGGAGGACAAGGCGCAGCCGACGCTGGGGATCTTCTCGACCGCGCCCACGATCCGCAATCCCGTGGCGAACCTCATCACGGAGATCATCGCGACCGTCGGCCTGGTGCTGCCGATCCTCGCCTTCGGTCTGACCGAGGGTCTCGGTACGTCGGGCACCGCGATTCTGATCGTCGCGTTCCTGGTGGTCGGCATCGGTCTGTCGCTCGGCGGTCCCACGGGGTACGCCATCAACCCGGCCCGTGACCTGGGCCCGCGCATCACCCACGCCTTGCTCCCGATCCCCAACAAGGGCACCTCGGACTGGGGTTACGCGTGGATCCCGGTGGTGGGGCCGCTGATCGGCGGCGCTCTGTCCGGGGTCATCTTCAACGCAGCGTTCTGAAGCATCCGACGAAGGGGACGCCATGACGGACAAGTTCGTCGCCGCGATCGATCAGGGCACCACCTCCAGCCGTTGCATCGTCTTCAACCACGACGGCGCCATCGTCGCCGTCGACCAGCGCGAGCACCGGCAGATCTTCCCCAAGCCCGGCTGGGTGGAGCACGACGCCACCGAGATCTGGTCCAAGGTGCAGGCGGTGGTGGCCGGAGCGATCGCCAAGGCCGGGCTGCGCGCCGACCAGCTCAGCGCACTCGGCATCACCAACCAACGCGAGACGACGGTCCTGTGGGACCGCGCCACCGGCAAGCCCGTGCACAACGCGATCGTGTGGCAGGACACCCGCACCGCGGCGCTGACCAACCAACTCGGCGGCTCGGACGGGCAGGACCGTTTCCGTGAGCAGACCGGGCTGCCGCTGGCCACGTACTTCTCGGGGCCGAAGGCGGCCTGGCTGCTCGACAACGTGCCCGGGCTCCGCGCGCGTGCCGAGAACGGCGAGATCGCCTTCGGCACCATCGACTCCTGGCTGATCTGGAACCTCACCGGCGGCACGGACGGCGGACGGCACGTCACGGACGTCACGAATGCCGGCCGCACCATGCTGATGAACCTCGAGACCCTCCAGTGGGACCAGTCCATCCTCTCCGCGATGAACATCCCGGAGGCGATCCTGCCCGAGATCAGGTCCTCGGCCGAGGTCTACGGCACCGCTGTCGGCCAACTCGCCGGTGTGCCGGTCGCTTCGGCCCTCGGCGACCAGCAGGCGGCCGTGTTCGGACAGGCCTGCTACGACGTGGGCACGGCGAAGAACACCTACGGCACGGGCAGTTTCCTGCTGCTCAACACCGGCAACCGCCCGGTGCCGTCGAAGAGCGGGCTGCTGACGACGATGGGGTACAAGATCGGCAGTGAGGCGCCGGTCTACTGCCTGGAGGGGTCGATCGCCATCACGGGCGCGCTCGTCCAGTGGTTCCGGGACCAGCTCGGCATCATCCGTACCGCCGACGAGATCGAGCCGCTGGCGGCGAGCGTCGAGGACAACGGCGGTGCGTACATCGTGCCCGCGTTCTCCGGCCTGTTCGCGCCCTATTGGCGCTCCGACGCGCGCGGTGTCATCACCGGGCTCACCCGGTACGTGACGAAGGCACACCTCGCGCGCGCGGTGCTGGAGGCGACGAGCTGGCAGACCCGGGAGGTCGTGGACGCCATGTTCCAGGACTCCGGGGTGCACATCACGACCCTGAAGGTCGACGGCGGCATGACCAAGAACAACCTGCTGATGCAGCACCAGGCGGACGTACTCGATGTGCCGGTGGTCCGCCCGATGGTCTCCGAGACGACCTGCCTGGGCGCGGCCTACGCCGCCGGGCTGGCCACGGGCGTGTGGAACGACCTGGACCAGCTCAAGTCGCACTGGCAGAAGGACGTCGAGTGGACGCCCGCCATGGAGTCGTCGGTGCGGGACCGTGAGTACCACAACTGGCGCAAGGCCGTGGAGAAGAGCTTCGGCTGGCAGGAGGACGGGGACAACTAGCGGCACGCGTGCGTGCGCTGCGACAACGTACGCACGCGTGGTGCTCATGAAGCGCGGCCCGTACCCCGGTCGGCGGGGGTACGGGCCGTACCCGTGGGTCAGGTCGTGACGGCGGTCTGGCGGCGCTCCGCCGCGTAGGCCATCGCGTGCCGGACCACGCCGATGAGGACCTCCTTGACCGACGCGCGGTCGCGGGCGTCGGTGAGCAGGAGCGGTACGTCCTCGTCGAGGTCGAGGGCCTGACGGACCTCCTCGACGGGGTAACGGGCAGCGCCCTCGAAGCAGTTGACACCGATCACGAAGGGGATGGAGCGCCGCTCGAAGTAGTCGACGGCGGCGAAGCAGTCCTCCAGACGGCGGGTGTCGGCGAGCACGACGGCACCGAGCGCGCCCTCGGAGAGCTCGTCCCACATGAACCAGAACCGTTCCTGCCCGGGCGTCCCGAAGAGGTACAGGACCAGGTCCTCGCGGAGGGTGATACGCCCGAAGTCCATGGCCACGGTGGTGGTGCTCTTGCTCTCGACACCGCTGATGTCGTCGACCGGGCGTCCTGCCTCGGTGAGCAGTTCCTCGGTGCGCAGCGGCCTGATCTCGCTGACCGCGCCCACGAGCGTGGTCTTGCCCACGCCGAAGCCGCCGGCCACCAGGATCTTGAACGTGACGGGCTCGACCGGGGGCTTGCCGCGCTCAGAACGCCCGAAGATCATCGGTCTCTTCTCCTGCTTGGTGGGGGTGGGGCGACGGTGGGCCGTAGCCTCCGCCGCCGGGGGTTTCGATGACGAGTACGTCGCCGGGGCCGACGTCGGCCGCGTCGCTGCCGCCGAGGTCGGTGACCGTGCCGTCCGCGCGCTCCACGCGGTTGGCGCCCAGCGCGCCGGGGGCGCCGCCCGCCATGCCGTACGGCGGCACCCGGCGGTGCTGGGAGAGGGTGGAGACGGTCATGGGCTCCAGGAACCGGATGCGGCGTACCGCACCGTCCCCGCCACGCCACCGCCCGGCGCCTCCGCTGTCCTGCCGTACGGCGAACTCGTCGAGCCGGACCGGCAGTCGCCACTCCAGGACCTCGGGGTCGGTGAGCCGCGAGTTGGTCATATGGGTCTGGACGACGGGCGCGCCGGGGAAGCCGTCGCCCGCACCGGATCCGGAGGCGACGGTCTCGTAGTACTGGTGGTGGGCGTTGCCGAAGGTGACGTTGTTCATGGTGCCGGAGCCCTCGGCCTGGACGCCGAGCGCCGCGTACAGGGCGCCGGTGATGGCCTGGGAGGTCTCGACGTTGCCGGCGACGACGGCGGCCGGCGGTTGCGGCGCGAGCATCGAGCCGGACGGGACGACGATCCTCAGGGGACGCAGACAGCCGTCGTTGAGGGGGATGTCGTCGGCGACGAGGGTCCGGAAGACATACAGGACGGCCGCGTTGACCACCGCGAACGGGGCGTTGAAGTTGCTGTCCAGCTGATCCGAGGTGCCGGTGAAGTCGACGGTGGCGGAGCGGTCGTCGCGGTCCACGCTCACGCGTACGCGGATGACGGCGCCCGAGTCGGTCTCGTAGGCGTACTCGCCGTCGTCGAGGGCGTCGATGACCCGGCGTACGGCTTCCTCGGCGTTGTCCTGGACGTGTCGCATGTACGCCTGGACGACGTCGAGGCCGAAGTTCTCGATCATGCGGGCGACTTCGTCGACGCCCTTCTGGTTGGCGGCGATCTGGGCGCGCAGGTCGGCGAGGTTGGTGTTCGGGTTGCGGGAGGGGTAGTGCCCCTCGGTGAGGAGGCGGCGGGTCTCGTCCTCGCGGAAGCGGCCGTTCTCGGCGAGCAGCCAGTTGTCGAAGAGGATTCCCTCCTCCTCGATGGTGCGGCTGTTCGCGGGCATGGAGCCCGGGGCGATGCCGCCGATCTCGGCGTGGTGGCCCCGGGAGGCGACGTAGAAGAGGAGTTTCCGGTCACTCTCCGTGCTTTCGGCGTCGAAGACCGGGGTGATCACCGTGACGTCCGGAAGATGGGTTCCGCCGTGGTACGGGTCGTTGACCGCGTAGGTGTCCCCCGGCCGCATCCCGGCGGCGCGCCGCCGGATGACCTCCTTGACGCTGGTGCCCATCGAGCCCAGGTGGACGGGGATGTGTGGGGCGTTGGCCACCAGGTTTCCGTCCGGATCGAAGAGGGCGCAGGAGAAGTCCAGACGCTCCTTGATGTTGACGGACTGGGCCGTGGATTCGAGGCGGGCGCCCATCTGTTCGGCGATGGACATGAAGAGGTTGTTGAAGACCTCGAGAAGAACCGGGTCGGCTTTCGTGTCGAGATCGGAACTCTCCGTAATCGCCGTGCGTTCCATGACCAGATGCCCGTCGTCTCGCGAAACGGCCTGCCAGCCGTCGTCGACGACGGTCGTCGTGCCGGCCTCGGTGATGATCGCGGGGCCGGTGACCATCTCGCCGGGCGGCAGGTCCTCGCGGCGGTGGAGGGGTACGTCGCGCCAGGCGCCGCCCGTGTGGAGGCGGACGGTTCCGGGAGCGGCGGTGCGGCCTCGGTACGGGGTCAGGGCCGAGAGATCGGGGGGTTGTGTGATGCCGGTGGCTTCGACGGAGAGGGCTTCGACGACGATCGGGCGGTCGAGCGTGAAGGAGTACGTGGCGCGATGACGTGCTTCGAAGACCTGGCGCATCTCGCCGGGCTCGGTCAGCTCGACGGTGAGGGTGGTGTCGGTCCCGTCGTAGCGGAGCTGGGCGCGGCGGGTGACGCGGACGCGGTCGTCGGGGACGTCCTCGGCGTGGAGTTCGGCGCGGGCGGCGCTCTCCAGGTCGTCGGCGGTCTTGAGGACGCCCGGCATCGCGCCGGCCTCCAGGGGGGCCTCGACGGACTGTTCCCGCATGGCGGTGGTGTCGGCGAGGCCGATGCCGAGTGCGGACAGGACACCGGCCATGGGCGGCACGAGGACGGTGCGGATGCCCAGCGACTCGGCGACCATGCAGGCGTGCTGGCCGCCGGCACCACCGAAGGTGGTGAGCGCGTAGCGGGTGACGTCGTGGCCCTTCTGGACGGAGATCCGCTTCACGGCGTTGGCGATGTTGGCGACCGCGATCTGGAGGTAGCCCTCGGCGACCTGCTCGGGCGTGCGCTCGTCGCCGGTCCGCTCTCGGATCTCGCGCGCGAGGGCGGCGAAGCGTTCGCGGACGAGGTCCGCGTCGAGGGGCTGGTCGCCGTCGGGGCCGAACACCCTGGGGAAGTGGGCGGGTTGGATGCGGCCGAGCATGACGTTGGCGTCGGTGACGGCCAGCGGGCCGCCCCCGCGGTAGCAGGCGGGGCCCGGGTCCGCTCCCGCCGAGTCCGGCCCTACGCGGTAGCGGGAGCCGTCGAAGTGGAGAACCGAGCCGCCGCCCGCCGCGACGGTGTGGATGTCGAGCATGGGGGCGCGCAGCCGGACGCCGGCGATCTGTGTGGTGAAGACGCGTTCGTACTCGCCGGCGAAGTGGGAGACGTCGGTGGAGGTGCCGCCCATGTCGAAGCCGATGACGCGGTCGAAGCCGGCGAGCTGCGACATCCGAGCCATGCCGACGATCCCGCCGGCGGGACCGGACAGGATGGCGTCCTTGCCGCGGAACTGACCGGCCTCGGCGAGACCGCCGTTGGACTGCATGAACATCAGCCGTACGCCGTGGAGTTCGTCGGCGACCTGCTGGACGTAGCGGCGCAGCACGGGCGAGAGGTAGGCGTCGACGACGGCGGTGTCCCCGCGCGGGACCAGCTTCATCAGCGGGCTGACCTCGCTGGACAGCGAGATCTGTGGGAAGCCGATCCGGGCCGCCAGCTGTCCCACGGCCTGTTCGTGGGCGGGGTGGAGGTGGCTGTGCATGCAGACGACGGCGACCGCGCGGATCCCGTCGTCGTACGCCTCCTGGAGAGGGCCGGTGAGGGCGTCCAGGTCGGGGGCGCGCAGGACGGTGCCGTCGGCGGAGATGCGCTCGTCGACCTCGACGACCCGCTCGTGGAGCAGCGCGGGGAGGTCGATGCGGCGGGCGAAGATGTGGGGGCGGTTCTGGTAGGCGATGCGCAGGGCGTCGCGGAAACCGCGGGTGACGATCAGGAGGGTCCGCTCGCCCTTGCGTTCCAGGAGGGCGTTGGTGGCGACGGTGGTGCCCATGCGGACGGCTTCCACGGGGTCCTGGGAGCCGTTCAGCAGGTCACGGACTCCGGTGACCGCGGCGTCGGTATAGCGGCCCGGGTTGTCGGAGAGCAGTTTGTGCGTGAGCAGTCGGCCGTCCGGGCGACGCGCGACGATGTCCGTGAAGGTGCCGCCCCGGTCGACCCAGAACTGCCAGCCTGTCGTCACGTCCGTCTCCCCGATCGCGCTGTTCGGCACCGTATCCGCAGAGTGGCGGCAGACCGTCTGCGGATGGTTGTCGACGATCGGTCAGATCATATCGGGAGCACTGGTGCGACGCCTGATCCGCTCGACGGGACGACGGGCGTGCGGCCACGTTCCCCAGGACCGTCCGTGGGCGGTTCGCGGCGCCGGGGGAACGGCCGCCTTCGCGGGCGGGGCACTCGGTCAGAGCGCCCGGAGGCCGTTGATCACATCGCGCAGAATGCTCTCGTCGGGCAGCTCGGCGGGCGGCACAGGCCGGTTCACATGGACGAACTCCGCGTCCACGAGGTCGCCCACGAGGACCCGTACCACGCCGATGGGCAGGTCGAGTTCGGAGGACAGCTCGGCGACCGACTGCGGGGCGTCCCGGCACAGGTCGACGATGTCCACGTGCTCCGGGGACAGCGTGTGGTCGCCCTCGGGGTCGTCCGCCTGAACCTCCGCGACGACCACCGCGATGAGGTCGAGGCGATGCTGGGCCGCACTGGTGGTGCGGCCACGCGTCATGGCGTACGGACGGACGACCGGTCCGGCCTCGTCGTCGAACCAGTGACTTCTTCCCTGACCGTCTGTGCTCATGTCATCTCACTACCCGCCCTGAGGCAGATCGGTGCGCGGAGTCGAGGCCAGATGTACACCGACCCTCTTGACGAGGAGCGTCATCTCGTAGGCGACCAGGCCGACGTCGGAGTCCGCGTCGGAGAGGACGGCGAGGCAGCTGCCGTCGCCGGCGGCCGTCACGAACAAGAAGGCGTCGTCGAGCTCGACGACCGTCTGCCGGACGTTGCCCGCCTCGAAGTGGCGGCCCACGCCCTTGGCGAGGCTGTGGAAGCCGGAGGCGACGGCGGCCAGGTGCTCGCCGTCCTCCCTCGTCAGGTCCTTGGAGACCCCCGTCGCCAGCCCGTCGCCGGAGAGCACGACGGCCTTGCGGATGCTTGCGACCCGGTCGACCAGGTCGTCCAGGAGCCAGTTGAGCTCGCCGGAGTTGGTCGTGCTGTGGCCGGTCGCCTTCGGTGCGGTCATCGACCGTCCCCCTTAGTTCCTCGTGGTGCTGTGCCGCTCTGGGTGTCATCGCCCACGGCATCGTTCTCCGCACGGCCGCGCTGCCAGCCGCGCTGGAGCGATGCCATACGGCTGCGTACCTGGTCGGCGTCCCGCTCGTCGAACCCCGTGCTGTCGTCGGTGCGGCGTCCGGCCGGACTCTGCTTCAGCTGCGGGGCCAGGTTGGCCTGGCGTACGCGGCGGGGCAGCGGGCCGGTGCCCGGGGCGGTCTCCCGCGGCGCGGCACCGCGTCCGATCGGCTGGGGCGTGGTCTCGGCTCCGGTCTCCTGGGGCCCGGGGCGGGTGCCGGTCCGCTCCAGGGCGGCGCCGGGGCCGCTCCGGTGGGGTGCGACGCCCTCTGGAGCGGGCTTGAAGGGCTCGGCCGCACCGCTCGACGCGATCTCGGCGCGCCGGGTGCGCCTCGGAAGGGCGGAAGCGCCGTGCGGCGCTCCGCCGGGTTCGCGTCCGTTGGCCGCCGGGGCTTCGGCGCGCTGCTCGTCGCGGCGGTCGGCGACATCGGTGGCGCGGCGTTGCGGCCCCGTGGTGCGCCTGCGGGCGGGCAGGGGCGGCGCCTCCTGGGGGAACGACCGGTTCGGGCCCGTGGGGGCCTCGTCGTCGCCCTGCTCCCGCTGCTCGGTCACCGGGCGGCCGTGCGAACTGACCAGCTTGGGGGTGTGGCGGCGGGGCAGCGGCACCGGGGCGTTCTGGTCGTGGTCGGGGACGTCGTGGCGGTCCTCGCCCTGGGTGGCGTCCGTACGGACCAGGGAGCGGCGCGGGCGGAACAGTCCGCCGCGTTCGCTGTCCTCGTCGTCGAGCGCGCCGGGGAAGTCGTCGATGGCGTCCAGGTCGACGGGCGCCTCCAGCTCGACGGGGCCGTCCAGGAGGCCTCCCGTGAGTCCGGGCAGCGGCACCGCCGCGTGGGCGAGCTGGGCCCGGCGGGCTTCCTCCAGCTCGGCCTCCTTGGAGGGCTGGGGGCGGTCCAGGCGGAAGCCGAGGCCGTTGGTGTCCGGGATGTCGTCCGTCAGCAGGGTGTTCGGGATGAACACGACGGCCGTCGTGCCGCCGTACGGCGACGGCTGGAGCGAGACCCGGACGTTCTGCCGCTGGGCGAGCCGACTGACCACGAACAGGCCCAGCCGGTCGGTGTCGGACAGCTCGAACTCCGGTGTCTCCGCGAGCCGGAGGTTGGCGTCCAGGAGGGCGTCGGCCGCCATGCCGAGGCCGCGGTCGTGGATCTCCAGGGTGAAGCCGTTGGCGACGCGCTCGCCCAGCACCTGGACCGCGGTGTGCGGCGGGGAGAACACCGTGGCGTTCTCCAGGAGTTCGGCGACCAGGTGGGTGAGGTCCGCGACCGCCGGACCGGTGACGGCGACCCGCGGCAGCCGGCGGACCTCGATGCGCTCGTAGTCCTCGACCTCGGCGACGGCGGCGCGTACGACGTCCATGAGCTGGACGGGCTTGCGCCACTGCCGGGAGGGGGCGGCGCCGGAGAGGATCACGAGGCCCTCGGCATGGCGACGCATACGGGTGGTCAGGTGGTCGAGGCGGAACAGGTCGGCGAGTTCGTCGGTGTCCTCGGTCCGGCGCTCCATGGTGTCGAGCAGGGTCAGCTGCTTGTGCAGGAGTACCTGGCTGCGGCGGGCGAGGTTCACGAAGACCTCGGAGACCCCGCCGCGGAGTTCGGCCTGCTTGACGGCGGCCTCGACGGCGGCGCGCTGCAGGGTGTTGAGGGCCTGGCCGACCTCGCCCATCTCGTTCTTGTCGTACTCCAGACGCGGGACCTCGGTCTCCACGTCGACCTGTTCGCCCGCGGACAGCCTGCGCATGACGCTCGGGAGCCGTACGCCGGACGCCTCGTGGGCCTCGAGGCGCAGCTGCCGCAGGTCGCGGATGAGACCGCGGCCGATACGCACGGAGAGGACGACCGAGAAGAGCAGGGCGAGCAGGCCGAGGACACCGGCGAAGGCCGCCTTGAGGATGACGCCCATCGCCACCGGCTGCACCCGGTCCTGATAGCGGTCGCCCGCCTGGTCGTTGAGGGTGGCGAGTTCTTCGAGCACGCTGGCGGCGGTGGCGTCCCAGCTCTTGGCGGTGATGAAACGCGGGGCGCCGGGCTCGGAGTCGACGACGATCTTCTCGGCGGAGCGCAGCGACGCGGTGGACGCGTTCTTCCAGAACCGGTCGTAGCGCTCGCGTTCCGCCGCGGGCAGCACCGGCAGGCTGATGTCGTAGAGCACGTTGCGCTGCGCGATCAGGTCGGAGACCTCGCGGATCTCTCCGTGCGTCAGGTCGCCGACCACGAGGGCGGAGCCGAGCAGGGCGTCCTCGCGGGAGAGGAGTTCGCGAGCGCGGGTGATGTTGACGAGGGCGCGGGCCTGCTTGTCCATCTCCACGCTGTCCACCCCGTCGAGGGAGGCCAGCAGGGCATAGCAGGGGTCCACGAGGCGGTTGTAGCGCTCGAGGGCCTGGAAGCGGTTCACCGCGTCTTCCTCGACGCTGCGGCGCAGGGAATCGACGCCGTCGAAGGCGTCCAGGACGGCGGTGAGACGTTCCTCGTCGTCCTGGTCCATGCCGTCGCGGAGGTCGGGGTCCTTCGCGCTCTTACGGATCTTGGCGATGGCGTCGTCGGTGGCCGTGCGGGTCTCACGGAGCGAGGCAAGCGCGTCCGAGGCCCGTGGGTCGGCCAGATAGACGAGGGTCTGGCGGCGTTCCTGTTGGAGGACACGGAGGGTGTCCTCGGTGGGATAGCCGAGGTCCTCGACGACCGTCGACACGTGGAACAGCTGGGCGACCGCCCGTCCCGTGAGTACCGTGGCGAAGCCCCAGATCGCTGTCAGGGACACCAGCGGCACGAGAAGCAGCGCCACGATCTTCCGGCGGATCGACTTCCCGCGAAAGCGCATGGCCTCCCCCAGCTCGACCCCCGCCGGCCGGGGGTACACATGTACGTCAACAAACGGCGCGAGCCTACTACCGTCACGCAGTTAACTCGAAGACCCGTCCGGAAGGCGAACTTCCGTACCGGTGACGCGAGATGGTGAGTTGTCCGGGCATTGCGGGAGATTGCCTCCCCGAAACACCCGTCGACAGCTCACACCGATCCGGCCGTAACGGCTGACCAGTTGGCCAGAACTTTTCGTTTCTTGGGAATCTTCAGAGCGTCTCGTTCGTCCTTCTCTTCGGGAAATGGGTGCGGAATCGGCCACACGAGCCGCATCCCGCATCCGGGCGGCGTAAAACAGCGCAAGCCGGGCAGCCACTGGGGAGACGTGTGTTCGCACACGGAGCAAGGGGTCTGCTGGCGGTGGGGAGTGACACGGTGATGGGCACGGCGGAGCGGCAAGCGGCGCTCGTGGACGGCGCTGAGGCGCACTTGACGGAGCAGCGGAGTCCCGAGGCGCTGGATCGCGACATTCCAGCGCACGAGGGCGGGACCCGGTCCGGGACCACTGACCACGCCCCGCCGGAAGAGGAGCCATACTACCGGCCGTTGTGGATCGACGAGGCCGCGCCGCGGCGTCGGATGCCCGATCCCGTACGCAGGTCGGCGGTGCGAGCGGTTCTGATCATCGCCGTGACGCTGGTCCAGGCGATGGTGGCGTTCCTGTGCACACTGGCCGGATCCTGGCTGGCGTTCCCGATGGTCCTCAGCAGTGTGGCGAGCACCGTGGTGGCGACGTGGGGCGCCCTGGACATCTGGGTGACCCGTCAGGTGTGGAACCAGCGCAACGGCGTCGTGTCGGTTCCGAGCAGCACCGCCCGGGCTCTGCGGCGCGAGCGGCGCAGGACCCGGCGCCAGACGCGGGCCGCGGAGCGGGCCCAGGCCCGGATACAGCGGCGGGGCGGCGCGGGGCAGTTGTCGCACTCCTGAGAGGCGACACCGGCCCACGCACCGGCCCTGCGCTCAGGACGTCGTCTGCGTCGGCCGCTTGAACATCCGTGTCGCCGTGATCTCGCTGTGGCCCGCTTCCTCCGACCGGGTCTGTTGCGGCAGTCCCGGGCGGAGGTGCTCCTCCACGCTGATGTACTTCAGGCCCGCCCTGAGGTCGGCGTCATTGCGCAACCTGATGACCAGCGGGAACTCGGCGAGTGCCGTGGTGTCGAACAGGCCCGTGGTGTACAGGAGTTGGACACCCAGGGCATCCGACACCGCCCGCTGGAGCTCCAGCAGATAGGTCGCGTTGGCGCGACCGATCGGGTTGTCCAGGAAGAGCGTGCCCGCGTGCCGGTGCTTGTCGCGCCCCCGGTCGTTCGACCGCAGCGCGGCCATGGTGCAGTACAGCGCGATGGCCGCCGTGAGCAGCTGGCCACCGGAGAACACATCGCCCATCTGCCCGACCGGTACGCGCTCGGCTCTCAGCACGGCATCCGGCTTGAGGATCTCGACGGCGATCCCCTTGGGCTGCAGTGCGGCCCCGACTCCCCGCAGCAGCAGGGACATTCCGTCGCGCCGCAGATCGGAGTTCTTCTTCACCGCCGCGCGCGTGGCCTCGTCGATGACCTCGCCCAGCCGCTCGGTCAGCGTCGCCTGGTCGGGCTCCTCGAAGCGGATCCGCAGGAACTCCTGCCCGGACCACTCGCCGAGCCCCTCGGGCAGCCGGGACAGCCGCTGGGCGGATCGCAGGGTCGCCAGCGCCGACTCGACGAGCCCGCGCAACCGGTCGACGATCGAGTCCCGGTTCCGCTCCAGCTGCGCCAACTCGTCGGTGAGGACCCGCAGTCGGGGCGCGAAGGCGTCCGCCCACTTCTGGGCGTGCTCCGGCAGGGCGGACGCGGGCAGTTCGCGGATCTGCTGACGCGCGGGGGTGCGGACCTGCTCGTAGCGCGTGGAGTTGGCGTGGCGGACGAGGATGTCGCTGGCCTCGCGTACGGCGGTCTCGGCGGCGGACAGGTCGGCTGCGCAGCCGCGCAGCGACCGGCGGGCCTCGGCGGCGGACTGCCGGGCCTCCTCCGGGCTGCCCGGGTACGGCTCCGTCTCCTCCTGGTCCTCGTCGGAGGTGTGCTCGCGCAGCAGGTCGCGCAGCATCGCGGCGATCTCGTCGAAGCCGCCGGCCGCGTCCTCGGCGGCACGGTGGGCGTCCAGGAGCTCGGTGTGCGCCTCCCTGGCCTGCGTCAACGCCTCGGTGCGGGAGGCGAGTTCGGCGGTCGCCGTGCGCAACAGTGCCTGTGCGTGCTCAGCGTCCCGGGGCTCCAGCTCCGCCGACAGCTCGGTGTGCGTCTCACCGTCCTCGGGGGCGTGCCGCTCGGCCTCACCGCGCAACCGTCCGAGCTGCTCGCTCGCGGTGGACATCCGCGTCTCCAGAAGCTGCACCAGCTCCTCGGCGCGGGCGGCGGCTGCCTGCCGGGACGGCCCGTCGGAACCGTCGGGCGACTGCAGGAGCTGCTCCGCGCGGGTGCGGACCTTGTTGCTCAGCCGGTCCAGGTCGGCCAGCGCCGCACTGGACTCGCTCTCCGCGCGGGCCTGCTCGGCCCGCAGGTCGGCGCCGACACCGACCTTCTCGTACAGCTGCGAGGCGGCCCGATAGGCCTCCCTCAGGGCGGGCAGCGAGGCCTTCGGATCGTCGGCGTCGCTCTCCGGCACGTCGTCGGGGGCGCCCGCGATCTCCGAGCGCTCGGCGCGCAGCGCACGCGCGGTGCGCCGGGCGTCGTCGGCGGCCCGCTGAGCGGCACGCCGGTCCTCGTCGGCGGCCCGGGCGCGCTCCAGACAGGTCTGGGCCCGGGTCTCCGACTCGGTGGCCTCGTCGGCGAGTTCGCGCAGCTTGACCTGCCAGCCGGCCCGCTCACGCAGCCGGAAGGCGAGTCCCGCGAGGGCGTCGGCGGCACGCCGGGCCTTCTGGGCGGCCTCCTGGCGCTCGTCGCGCACCTGCACGGCCTCGGCCGCGGCCTCGTCGGCCTCGGCCCGCACGGTCCGCGCCTCGGCCAGCTCGGCCTCCGACTCCTCCGCGAACGCGCGCGTGTCGTGCGCGGTCTGCGCCAGCTCGACCAGCCGCCCGGCCGGACAGCCGGTACGCCAGGAGGCCAGCCGCGCGGCCAGTTCCCGGTCCTTGGCGAGCCGGGCCGCTAGCGAGCGGATCTCGTCGTCGCGCTCGGTCGCCCGGGCCCGCAGTGTCTGTCGCTCCTCGTCGGCGGCGTGCTCGTCGTGCATGGCCGGGTTGGGCGGTACGAGGAAGACCGCCTCGCTCCCGGTGCCGGGCGCCGGAGTCGGGGCGAGCAGGGCGGCGGCCGTGCCGACGGCGACGGCGGACCGCGGGAGCAGTGCCGCCTCGCTGAGCGTCTCGCGGGCCCGTGCGTGCGTGTCGGGGTCGGTGATGATCACGCCGTCGACGAGCTCGGGCCGGGCGGCCAGCACGCGTGCGTGGTCGGCGGGGTCGACGGCCTGGGCGAGGTAGCGCCAGCCGGGGAGCGCCGGGATGCCGTGCTCCCCGAGGAACTCCACGGTGGCCAGCACGTCAGGGCCCGGCGGCAGCAGTCCGCCGTCGCCGAGGGCGCCGAGGATGCGGGAGTCGTCGGCGGCGGCGGTGCGCAGCTCGAAGAGGTGGCGCTCGGCGGCGGAGACGGCGTCGTCGAGCAGCTCGCGCAACTCGTCGGCGAACCGGTCGAGTTCCTCGGGGGTGAGGGCCTCCTCGGCCTCGTCGCGCCCGGCCGGACCGTCCTTCTGCGCACCGTCGGCGCCCGCCCGGGGCACCGGCACTCCCCCGTGCCCGGCTTCGGAGGCCCCGGTCAGGCTGAGCAGTTCCGCGAGTCGCGGCTCCGCCGCCAGCGCCTCGGCGAGCCGCTTCTCGGCCTCGTAGGACCGCTCGGCCGCCGTGGCCGCGTCCGCGGCACGTGCCGCCGTCAGCTCGGCGCGGGACTCCGCGGAGCCCGCTTCGCGCGCGTGCTCGCCGGCCCGGTGCGAGGCCTCGCGCGCGGCGTCCCAGGCGGCGACGGCCGTCTTCTCGGCGTCGCTGGCCGCGAGGGCCGCGCGCGCCGGGTCCGCGTCGGGCGCGCTGTCGTCCAGCCAGCCGGCCCGTACGGCCTCGGTGGTCTCCTGCTCGACCTCGCTCAGCCGCTGCCGCAGATGCCCGACCTCGCTGCGGGCGCGCTGCGCCTCGGTGGCGGCGACGGTGGCGTCCCGGTGTGCGGCCTCGCCGACCTCCTGAAGGGCGGCGGACCGCTCCTCTCCCTCGTTGGCGAGGGTCTCGGCGCTCTCCGCGGCCGCGTGCAGGGCCCGTACGAGGTCGACGGCGGCCCTGGCCCGGGCGGCCAGCGCGGGGGCCGCGTCCCGTTCGGCCTCCTGGATCGCGGCGGACACGCGCGCGACGCGGTCGGCGGCGGCGCGGTGTCGCAGTACGGCCTCGGCGGCCTGCCAGGCCGAGTGCAGGGTGCGGGCGTCGGCGAGCTCGCGTTTCTGCGCGGCGGCGGACTTCTCGGCGGCGGCGAGCGCCAGCGAGGCGTGCCGGAAGGCGAGTTCGGCCGCGATCAGCGCACTGCGCTCCCGCGAGCCCTCGGCGTGTGTGACCGCGTACGCGGCGGCCGTGACCCGCTGGGCGAGGTCGGCGGCGCGCACCCGCTCCCGGGCGCCGCGCGCGGAGAGTCTGCGGGCCAGCGTCCGCGTACGGCGTTCGGCGCCGGTGTGGATGTCACGCGCGCGTGAGCGTGCCCCGGCGGCCTCGACGATCCGCCCGAGGAGGTCCACCGACCCGGCGGTGAAGTCCCGTTCGGCGATCAGCTCGGCCCGGCGGCCGAGCTTGTTGCCGAAGCCGCTGACGAGGTCGGCGAGCCCGTCGGTGTCCCGGGTGTCGGTCACGGCCCGCAGCAGCAGGTCGGTGAAGTCGGAGTCCTTCTTGACCGCGAAGAGGCCGGCGGCCTCACCCTCGTCGGCGTTCATCTCCCGCTGGTAGCGGAAGAGTTCGGGGTCGAGGCCGAGGTCGCCGAGGTGTTCGATCCAGCGGTCGTGGATCTCCTCCCAGTGCACCTCCAGGTGCGGATACGCCTTGCCCGCCTCGGTGATGGCGTCCCGGAAACCCTTCATGGTGCGGCGCCGGCCCAGCGCTCCGGAGACGCCCTCGACGGCCGGCCGTACGGCGGTGGACTCGGCGACGGGCAGGTTGTCCAGGGACAGTCCGGGCCCGGGCCGGAAGGAGTACCAGGCCTCGGCGAACTTCCGCGGGTCGTTGGAGACCTGCCGCCCCCGCCACTCGCTCACCTTGCCGACGACGACACACTCGCCGGTCAGCGTGTGCTGCCACTCCAGCGCGACGTGCCCGCAGTCGTCGGCGAGCAGGAACTTGCGCAGCACACCGGAGCTGGCGCCGCCGAGGGTGTTGCGGTGGCCCGGCAGCATGACGGAGAAGATCAGCTTGAGCAGTACGGACTTGCCGCCGCCGTTCTCCAGGAAGAGCACCCCGGCGGGCGCGGGGCGGCGCGGCGGGCCGACGGGCTCGTCCTCGAAGAACTCCGCCTGGGTGGGGGCGGGGTCGGGCACTTCCGCGCCGACGCCGCGCAGGTCAAGCACGGTGTCGGCATAGCGCGCACCGGCGGGGCCGATGGAGTAGAGGCGGACCCGGGACAGCTCGTACATGGCGGACTCTCGTAAGTCTTCGGCAGGTGGGGGGAGTTCAGGAGTGGAACGGCAGTCCGGCGTCGGCGACCAGCTCGTCGTGGGTGTCCTCGGCGGGCAGCAGCGTCGGTGTGCCGTCGGTGACGGGGACGACGCCCAGTTCCAGCAGCTCGGCCATGGCGGCGCTGCCGGCCATGTCCCGCACCTGGAGCTGGTAGCGGGCCGTGGTGCGGTACGTGCCGCCGTTGTCGTCGCCGGTGCGCTGGAGGAAGCCGGAGTCGGTGAGGAAGGCGACGGCCTTGCCGACGATGCCGGTGGTGGAACCCGCGAGTCTGCGCGCGTCCTTCGTGGCACCGGTCGCGCTGCGTCTCACCCAGATCCGCCAGGCGGCCTCGAGCCCGGGTGCGTCGGTGGCGGGGTCGGTGTTCTCGCCCAGTTCGTCGGCCCGCTCCTCCAGCCGCCGGCAGGCCTGGCGGACGAAGGCGTCGACGCCGTTGACGCTCACCCGCCCGATGTACCCGTCGTCGGCGAGGTCCTCGGGCCGCGGGAACGCCATGGCGGCCACGGCGAGATGGGCCAGCCCGTGCAGGAACCGGTCCGAGCCGTCGGCGGACGTCCGTCGCGCGTAGTCGCCCATCCGCACGGCGAACACGGAGTCCTCGGCGGCGGTCACGGCCATCCCCGCGCGCGGGGAGACCTCCAGCACGACGAGCCCGAGGCCGGCGGCCACCGCGTCGGCGAGCCGCGCGAACGCCGGGTCCTCGCGGTGGCGCCGCAGCAGCTCGGTGTACTCCTGGTCCCGCGCGGGCTGCAGTTTGGGCTGCAGCCCGAAGGCGACCAGCCGGGCGGCGTCGGCGGCGTCGGCGGGCGTGACGGCGGCGGTGACCGGCGCCGGCCCGGCTTCCGGCTCACTCCACTCGACGTGCTCGGTCACGGTCGGTCTCCTTGCTGCACTGTCGCTCGGCTCATGCTGCTTCTGTCCTGTCCGCGGCCATCCCTGCCGCGTCCAGCAGGGCCGTCCCCACGATCAGGTCGGCCCCGCCGAACTCGGGGTCGTCCAACTCGGCCCCGTCGTCCACGGCGAACAGCAACTTCTCCTCGCCCTGCCGGTACGCGGTCCCCACCGCCGGACTGGCCGCGTGAACCGCCAGCAGGGCCACCAGATACGGCAGCTCGGGATCCTGCCGCCGGGCCTCCGCGAGCAGCCCCGACAACCGGCGCGGCGCGTCGGCGGGCAGATCCAGCAGCTCCATCGCCGAGGCCAGCTGCTCCTCGCTGAACCGGCTGTCGTCCGGTGTGGCGATGAGGTCCGGCTCGGGCATCTCCGCGCCGAGGTGCTCGCGCTCCACCGGCGGCGTCAGCAGTATGTCGACGAGGTCACCGACCCGCACCGACACCGGCGTTCGCAGCCCGGTCCCGCGTGCGAAGAACGCGTCGGTGACCCGGACCGCCTGCTCCAGGGGCAGCGGGAGCACGGGCGCGACCAGATGCCCGTAGAGGTCTATCCCCGACGTCGTCATGGGTGTGGCGAAGGCCTGCCGGTCCTGCTCGGCGCGGAACAGCGGTCCCGCCTCCAGCAGCCGGGACTGGAGCTGCGTGTGGCGGCGGATGCAGTCCTTGACGATGTCGACCAGCTCGGCGGCCCGCCGCTTCTGCTCCGGGTCCTCGGACTCGTCCCGGGCCTTGCGGATGTTGGTGAGGATCGCGTTCTCGTGGCGGTAGCGGTCGGCGACGTGGTCGAGTGCCTCGGTGATCATGTCGGGCACGGCGTTGAGCCAGTCCACCGCGCGGACGTTGCGCCGGGTGGCGTCCAGGGCCCGGCGCAGCGTCTCCGAGTACTGCACGGTCCGGTACCGGGCCTGCTCGGCGGCGAGTTGGGCGTCGGCCAGGCGGCCGCGGCTGATCAGCACCTCCAGCTTGACCTCGGCGGCGATCTGGGCGCTGGTGACGTCGGTGTCGAGGGCGCCGACCAGGACGTTGACGGCCTCGTCCGTCGTGCGGAGATACACCGAGCCGCCGGGGCCGGGCACCTCCTCGATCAGCTTGAAGTCGTAGTCACGCCGGACATAGGTGCCGTCCGTCGCGAAAGTGCCGTAGACCGCGCGGAATCCACGGTCCACGCTGCCGACGTTGATCAGGTTCTCCAGAACCCAGCGGGCCACCCGCTCGTGCTCCGCGACGGGCCGCTGCGGGGCCTGGGCGGCGATGCGCGGGATGAGGCGGGCGACTATCTGGTCGTGGTCGGCGCCGGTGTCGAAGTCCATGTTCAGGGTGACCAGGTCGATGGCCGAGAGGGCCACCTCCGCCATGCCGTACACCGAGTACTCGCCCGCGAGGTTGGCCTTGCGCGCGTCGAGGTCGTGCAGCGGCGCGGTGCAGGCGAGCGCGCGCAGCCGCCGCGCCAGCCCCTCGTCGGCGGCCGGGCCCGGTGCCGGGCGCGGCCCCGCGCTGAGCTGGGGCGGAACGCTGTCCGTCGTTGCAGGCGAAGTCACGGTGCACAGACTAGGCCCTCGGTCTGACAACGGCCCAAACGTCACAGAAGCGACCCGGCGTCACAGCGACCGGGACGCTAGCCGTCCTCGCCGACCCGTCGCCGGTACACCTCGACCACCCGCTCCAGCGAGTCGTCCAGGTACACGGCGAGCAGCTTCTCGGCCTCCACGCGGTCCCCGGCCTGGAGGGCCCCGAGGATCTGGCGGTTGCGGGCCAGGTACGGCTCGTGGAGCGCCTTCGGGTCGTCCGCCACGTGGAAGGCGAGCCGCAGTTCGGCGAAGACGCTGCGCATCAGCTCGTCGGTGCGCTCACTGCCCGCGAGCGCGACCAGCTCCCGGTGGAAGTGGATGTTGGCGGTGCCCAGCGCTTTCCAGTCACCTTCACGCACCGCCCGCTGCCCGGCCGCGACGGCCTCGGCGAGCCCTTCCTCGGCGTACGGCGGCGCACCCAGCCCGCGCACGACGGCGCACTCGACGAGGCGGCGGGTGCGGTAGATGTCCTCGACGTCCTCCACCGTCAGGACCCGCACGAAGACGCCCCGGTTCAGCTCGTGGACGAGCAGACGTTCGTGGGTGAGCAGGCGGAACGCCTCCCGCAGGGTGTTGCGGGACACCCCGAGCGCGCCTCCGATGCTGTCCTCCGACAGCCGGGTCCCGGGGGGGAAGTAGCCCTCGGCGATACGGCTTCTGAGGATGTCCGAGACCCGCTCCGCCGTGCTGGTGCGGCCCAGGAGGGCACGGTCGTCGGCCAGATCGGTCAGCTGCTCTGCCATGCCCGGAATTCAACCGCAGACACGAGAACGAAACAACACGGGTATTGAAGGATCGTTGAACGATCCTCTACGTTACTGCTCACCGCACGGCTCAATCCCGCATCCTCCGTCCTCCCACTGCGAGGTGCACATGAGCACGACTCCCCCGCCACAGGCCATGACCACTGAGCCCACGACGACCGAACGCCCCGCCGACGACGGGGCGTTGGGCTGGTTCCGCGCCCTCGGTCCGCGTGGCCGCCGCGCCTTCGCCGGCGCGTTCGGCGGCTATGCCCTCGACTCGTACGACTACTTCACGCTCCCGCTGAGCATGGTCGCGCTGGCCGCGTACTTCGGCCTGGACAGCGGCCAGACCGGCCTCTTCACCACCGTCACGCTCCTGGCCTCCGGGCTCGGCGGTGCCCTCGCGGGCGTGCTGGCCGACCGCGTCGGCCGGGTCCGCGCCCTGATGATCACCGTGATCACCTACGCGGTCTTCACCGTGGCCTGCGGCTTCGCGCCGAACTTCGAATCGCTGCTGGTCTTCCGTGCCCTGCAGGGGATCGGCTTCGGCGGCGAGTGGGCGGTCGGCGCGATCCTGGTCGCCGAGTACGCGAGCGCGAAACACCGGGGCCGCACGCTCGGCGCGATCCAGAGCTCGTGGGCCGTCGGCTGGGGCCTGGCCGTGATCGTGTACACGCTGGTCTTCTCGGTCTTCGACGACGACGTGGCCTGGCGCGTGATGTTCTGGACGGGCGCGCTGCCCGCGCTGCTCGTCGTCTGGATGCGACGCCGGGTGCAGGACGCGCCCGAGGCCATCGCGGTCCGCGAGAAGAGCGCCGGACAGACCTCCTTCACGGCGATCTTCAAACCGGACCTGCTGCGTACGACGATCTTCGCGGGCCTGCTGTCCACCGGTGTCCAGGGCGGCTACTACACCCTCGCCACCTGGGTTCCGACGTATCTGAAGAGCGACCGCGGCCTGTCGGTCGTCGGCACCGGCGGATATCTCACGTTCCTGATCTCCGGCGCCTTCCTCGGCTATCTCACCGGCGGCTACCTCACCGACCGTCTCGGCCGGCGCCGCAACATCTGGCTCTTCGCACTCCTGTCGGCCGTCTGCATCCTGGCGTACGGCAATATCCCGGAGGGCTCCAACACCCTGCTCCTCGTGCTCGGCTTCCCGCTCGGGTTCTGCATGTCGGCGATCTTCAGCGGCTTCGGGTCGTTCCTGGCCGAGCTGTACCCGACGGCGGTGCGCGGCACGGGACAGGGCTTCACGTACAACGCCGGGCGCGCGGTGGGCGCCGTCTTCCCGACCACGGTCGGCTTCCTGGCCGACAGCTGGGGTGTGGGCGGCGCGCTGGTCTTCGGCGCGATCGGTTACGGCATCGCCGCACTGGCCCTCTTCGGCCTGCCGGAGACCCGCGGGAAGGAACTGGTGTGAACCGCACGGAGGACCGCCCCCTGACCCTCGTCGACGAGCACGCGCACGCGTGGAGCCCGCGCAACGCCCGGATGCGCTTCCGCGCGGGCCTGACCGGCCCCACCTCCGGGGTCGCGGCGGGCCACACCCAGGTCAACCTGATCTCGGTGCCCGCGGACTGGGCGTACGACATGCTGCTGTTCTGCCAGCGCAATCCGAAGCCGTGTCCGGTGCTCGACGTCACGGACGCCGGTTCCGCCACGACCGTCCTGGCCGAGGGCGCCGACCTGCGCACCGATCTGCCGCGCTACCGGGTGTGGCAGGACGGCAACCTGGTGGACGAGCCGACCGACGTGCGCGCCCACTGGCGCGAGGACCTGGTGTCGTTCCTGATCGGCTGCAGCTTCACCTTCGAGTGGGCCTTGACCGAGGCCGGCGTCCCGATCCGTCATCTGGAGCAGGGTCGCAACGTCCCGATGTACGAGACCAGCTGGCAGTGCCGGCCGGCGGGACGCCTGCACGGCCCGATGGTGGTGTCGATGCGTCCCGTGCCGCCGGAGCACCTGTCGGCGGCGATCCGGGAGAGCAGTCTGCTCCCGGCGGTGCACGGCGGCCCCGTACACTGCGGCGACCCGTCGACGCTCGGCATCGATGACCTCGATCTCCCCGACTTCGGGGACCCGGTGGACGTCGAGCCGGACGACATCCCGGTGTTCTGGGCCTGTGGAGTGACCCCGCAGGCCGCGGTGATGGCCTCGCGCCCGCCGTTCGCCATCACCCACGCGCCCGGCCAGATGTTCCTCACGGACGCCCGCGACCAGCAGTACCGAGTGGCCTGAGAAGTGGCCTCGGAAGGAGACTCGGAAGTTCCATGACCTCCATCGATCTGAACGCGGACCTCGGCGAGGGCTTCGGCCGCTGGCAGCTCACCGACGACGAACAGCTGCTGTCCGTCGTCACCAGCGCCAACGTGGCCTGCGGCTTCCACGCCGGGGACGCGGCGACCATGCGGCGGGTGTGCGAGCAGGCGGCCGAGCGCGGCGTACGGGTCGGCGCCCAGGTCTCCTACCGGGACCTGGCCGGGTTCGGGCGGCGCGCGATGGATGTGCCGCCCGACGAGCTGGCGGCCGAGGTGGCCTACCAGATCGGCGCCCTGGAGGTCTTCGCGCGCGCGGCGGGCACGCGCGTGTCGTACGTCAAGCCGCACGGCGCGCTCTACAACCGCGTCGTGCACGACGACCAGCAGGCCGGCGCGGTCGTCGACGGTGTGCTCCTCGCGGACGCGACCCTGCCCGTCCTCGGCCTGCCCGGCTCGCGTCTGCTGGAACTGGCCGCGAAGGCGGGCCTGCCTGCGGTCACGGAGGCGTTCGCGGACCGCGCGTACACCGACGGCGGCACGCTCGTGCCGCGCGGCGAGGAGGGCGCGGTCGTCACCGATCCGGACACCGTCGTGGAGCGGTCGGTGGGGCTGGCCCGGGACGGCGCGGTCACCGCGCACTCCGGCACACGCATCGAGATGCGGGCGCGCTCGCTGTGCCTGCACGGGGACACCCCGGGCGCCGTGGAGCTGGCCCGCCGGGTCCGGGAGCGGCTGACGGCGTCGGGAGTCCTCCTGGCGGCCTTCGCATGAGGGCGCTGCCGGTCGGCGACGGCGCGCTGCTCGTCGAGGTCTCCTCGGGCGAGGAGGCGCGGTCGCTGCACGCGGAGCTGCTGCGCCGCCGCGCGGAGGGCTCGCTGACCGTGGCCGAGATCGTCCCCGCAGCCCGCACGGTCCTCCTGGACGGCCTGGCCGACCCGGCCCGGCTGGCCTCCGAACTGACCGCCTCCGCCGTACCACCGTCTCCCCCACGCGCGCGTGACGTCGTCGAACTCCCCGTGCGCTATGACGGTCCGGACCTCGCCGACGTGGCCGCGCACTGGGGCGTCGCACCGCACGAGGTGACCCGCATCCACGCGGCCACCGAGTTCACCGTCGCGTTCTGCGGGTTCGCCCCCGGCTTCGGCTACCTCACCGGTCTTCCGCAGAAGTACGACGTCCCGCGCAGAGCGACCCCGCGCACGGCCGTCCCGTCCGGTTCGGTGGCTCTGGCGGGCCCGTACACGGGCGTGTACCCGCGCTCGTCGCCGGGCGGCTGGCAGCTGATCGGCACGACGGACACGGTTCTGTGGGACCACGCGCGCGTGCCGGCGGCACTGCTGTCGCCGGGCACGCGCGTGCGGTTCGTACCGGTGGGCGCGACATGACGGACCGCGCACTCGTCGTCGTACGGTCCGGGGCGCTGACCACCGTGCAGGACCTGGGCCGTCCGGGCCACGCCCATCTGGGCGTACCCCGCTCGGGGGCGCTGGACGGCCCCGCCGCGGCCCTCGCCAACCGCCTGGTCGGCAACGCGCGGGACGCGGCCGTCCTGGAGACCACGCTCAACGGCTGTGCCGTACGCCCCCGTTCGGCGGTCCTCGTGGCCGTCGGCGGCGCTCCCTGCCCGGTGACGGTGGACGGCCGCCCGGTTCCCTGGGGCGCCCCGGTGCCGGTGCCCGCGGGCGCCCTCCTGAACGTCGGCACGGCCGTCGCCGGTCTGCGCACCTATGTGGCCGTCTCCGGCGGCATCGCCGTCGACCCGGTCCTCGGCAGCCGCTCCACGGACCTCCTGTCGGGCCTCGGCCCGCCCCCGCTCACGGACGGCGCGGTCCTTCCCCTCGGCACCCCGACCCTCCTCCACGCACGCGTGGACGCCGCCCCGCAGCCGGCGCCCCCGGCGGAGCTGGTCCTGCGGGTGACGCCGGGCCCGCGCGACGACTGGTTCACCCGAGGGGCCGTGCAGACCTTCACCTCCCGCACGTACCGGGTGTCCTCCGCGAGCAACCGCATCGGCCTGCGCACGGAGGGGCCGCCTTTGGAACGAGCCGTCCCGGGCGAACTCCCGAGCGAGGGAATGGTCCTGGGCGCGGTCCAGGTGCCACCGGACGGCCGCCCGGTGGTGTTCCTGGCGGACCACCCGACGACGGGCGGCTACCCGGTGATCGCGGTCGTCCGCACCGAGGACCTGGCGGCGGCGGCCCAGGCAGTGCCCGGCACGCCGGTCCGCTTCCTGGAAGTACGCCGCCGCTGAGCGCCCCGCACGGGGCGCGGGGCTGTATCAATTCGCGGCTCCGCCGCGTGGGCGCGACCAGCCGCGACGAACCCACAGACGGCGCCCTGCTAAGCAATGTCCGCTGACAACGCGGCCAACGCCATCGACACCGCATGCGCGGCCCGCAGATCAAGCCGCCCACTCGTCCCCCGGGCCCGATGCCCGACCTCGTCCGCCGCGAGCCTCAACAACTGCGGCAGCAGATCGGTGCACCGCCGAGCCACCCACCCCGTACCCGCCGTGGCCAGCCACCACAGACTCGCCGACCTGGTGGGCGCGGGGAACTCGGGCTCGGGCGAGGGCGCGACCCCCGTCGCGAGCCCCGCCTCCGCCAGGAGCGCATGGAAGCGGACGGCCAGTTGCCGATGCCCCCGCTCCCCCGGGTGGAGCCGATCCGCGCTCCACATCGCCCGATCCACGAGCCACGCCCCCTCGGCGGCGTGCAGGTGCACCGCCCCGTACCTCTCGGACAGCGCGTGCACCACCGTGTTGACCGCCCGTTGCCGTCGAGCCAGCGGACGAGCCAACGCCCCCGGCAGTCCCAGCATCGCGCCGGGGTCGGGCAGGCAGGCCGTGAGCACCACCGCGCCCTGTGAGGCGAACGCGGCGTACACGGCGTCGAGCCGCGAGGCCACGGCGTGGATGTCGAAGGTGCAGCGAAGGGTGTCGTTGACGCCGACCACGACGGACACGAGGTCCGGACGCAGCGCGAGCCCGGCGGGCAGCTGCCGTTCCACCACGTCCCGCGTCTGCGATCCGCTGACCGCGAGGTTGGTGAAGTCCACGCACTCGCCGAGCCCGCCGGCGAGAAGGGCGGCCCAGCCGCGCCACCCCTCGCCGACGGGATCGCCGACGCCCTCGGTCAGCGAGTCACCGAGGGCGACGAACCGGACCGGTCTCATCGGACGCCCCCGGGCACCGTGACCGGCGCGTCGTGCGCGGCGAGGAACGCCTCCACCGCCGTACGCCACCCGAAGCACTCCGCACGCGTGCGTGCGGCTTCACGGCGTGCGGCGGAGGGCCGGTCCAGCAGCATCTCCACGGCGTCCGCGAAGGCGCCCCCGTGGTCCGCCGCGACGGCCCCCGCGGAACCGATCACCTCGGGCAACGCCGATGACGCGCTCGCCACGACCGGTGTCCCGCACGCCATCGCCTCCAGCGCGGCGAGCCCGAAGGTCTCGGCAGGTCCGGGCGCCAGGCACACGTCGGCGGAGGCCTGGAGCGCCCCGAGCAGCCCGCGGTCGGAGACATGCCCGAGGAAGACGACCGGCAGCCCGCGCGCCCGCTGTTCGAGCCTCGCGCGCAGCGGACCGTCCCCGGCCACCACCAGCACCGCCCGCCGACCGCGCCGTACGAGCGCCTCCAAGGCGTCCAGCGCCGTGCCGGGCCGCTTCTCCACGGAGAGCCGGGTGCAGGTCACGAGCAGCGTCTCGTCCACGCGCGCGTAGCGGGAACGTACTCCCGGGTCGCGCAACGCGGGGTGTCGCTCCACGAGATCGACGCCCAGCGGCGCTCGTACGACATTGCGCGCCCCGATGCGTACGAACTCCCGCTCGGCGAACTCGGTGGTGCACACCACGCGCGCGTACGTGTGTGCCGTGCGGACGTTGAGGGCGTCCGCGGCTCGCCTGGCCGCGCCCTCCGGGACACCCCAGGTACGCAGGACACCGTCGGCGGTCTCGTGGGAGACCATCACGGCGGGTACCCGGGCCCGCCGCGCCCACCTGCCGGTCCACCTGAGCGTCGTACGGTCGGAGACCTCCAGACGGTCGGGGGCCAGCTCCTCCAGCAGCCGGGCCACCCGCCGTCTGTCGGCGAGCACGCGGTAGCCGCCGGTGCCGGGCAGCAGCGGGCCGGGCAGGGTGATCACGCGTCCCTGTGCGGTCTCGACGTCACTGATCCGCTCGCCCGGCACGACGAGCACGGGCTCGTGTCCGGCCGCCCGGTATCCCTTGCCCAGTTCGCGCAGTGCGGTGCGCAGTCCTCCCGAGGCGGCCGCGACGAAATTGGCGAGGCGGACGATCCGCAACGGGGTGGCGCCGGCGCCACCGTCCAGACGCGACACGCTCATGCCGCCACCGCCGTCCGCCGTGGGGCGAGCACGCTCGCGTAGTGGCCGATCAGCTGATCACCGACGGCCGCCCAGGTGCGTCCCTCGACCATGGCGCGCGCGGCGGTACCGTACGCGGCCCGCAGCCCGGGGTCGGCGGCCAGGGACCACACGGCGTCCCGTACGGCGGCCGCGTCACGCGGCGGGACCAGCAGGCCGGTGCGCCCGTGGGCGACCAGGTCCAGCGGGCCGCCGGCGGCGGGCGCGACGACGGGAACGCCGCTGGCCATGGCCTCCTGCACGGTCTGGCAGAAGGTCTCGAAGGGGCCGGTGTGCGCGAAGACGTCGAACGAGGCGAAGAGCCGGGCGAGTTCGTCGCCGGTCCGGCGGCCGAGAAAGACCGCGCCCGGGAGCGCCTCGTCCAGCCCGGGGCGACTCGGCCCGTCGCCCACGACCACGACCCGCACGCCCTCCAGGCCGCACACACCGGCGAGCAGTTCGACCTGCTTCTCGGGGGCGAGCCGTCCGACGTAGCCGACGATCAGTTCACCGTTGGGGGCGAGTTCGCGGCGCAGCGCCTCGTCCCGGTGCCCGGGGCGGAAGCGGACGGTGTCCACGCCACGCGGCCACAGCTTCACCCGGGGGACACCGTGGGTCTCCAGGTCGTGCAGGGCGGCGCTGGACGGGGCGAGGGTGAGGTCGGCGGCGGCGTGGACGGAGCGGATGCGGCGCCAGGCGGCCGCCTCGCCCGCGTGCACATAGGTACGGGCGTATCCGGCGAGGTCGGTCTGGTAGACGGCCACGGCGGGGATCCCGAGCCGGGCGGCGGCGGCCATGCCGCGGACGCCGAGGACGAAGGGACTGGCCAGGTGGACGATGTCGGCGCGGTGCTCGGCGAGGGCCGCGGCGACGCGTCGACTGGGGAGGGCGACGCGTACCTGGGGGTAGCCGGGGAGGGGGAGGGAGGGGACACGGACGACGGGGCAGGGTGCGGGGGTGTCCACGCCGGGCCCGCTGCCGGCCGCGGTGGCCGGTGCGACGACGAGCGGGGAGTGACCGCGATCTACGAGGTGCCGGGCGGTCTGGAGCGCGCAGTGGGCCACGCCGTTCACATCGGGGGGAAAGGATTCGGTCACGATGACGACACGCATAGGGGTGTTGTCGCCGCGCTGGACGTGCTCGCGTCAACGTCGATCTTTCCGGACGAGGAACGTCCCGTGAGCGTTGCCTCGCATCCCGTGCAGGTCAGGCCGTGTCCATGCGCGCCTGACCCGCGGGTCACCCCGAGTTCACCCTGAGGGCAGGCCTTCACATCATGGTGGCGTCCGGTCCGATCCGGCTGCGTACGGCTGTCTGGACCTCGGCTTCCTCGGCCGGGTCGGCGGCGAGGCGGCGGAGCTGTTCGACGACCCGGGCGTCACCGGTCTCGGCGTGCCGGGCGGCGATCTCGCGGGTGGTCTCCTCGCAGTCCCAGAGGCATTCGACGGCGAAGCCGGTGGGGTAGGAGGGGTCGGTGGCGGCGAGGGCCCGGGCGGCCCGGCCGCGCAGATGGGAGGAGGCCGTCTCCCGGTAGATGTGGCGGAGCACGGGTGCGGCGCAGACGATGCCGAGCCGTCCGGTGCCGTCGACGAGGGTCCACAGGGTCGGTGCGTCCGGCCCTTCGCCTCGTACGGCCTCGCGCAGGGCCGCGAGCACCAGGTCCGTGTCCTGCGTTCCGCCGCGGCAGGCGAGCATGCGTCCGGCGGCGGCGCCCAGCGGATCGGGCCGGTGGGCCCAGCCGCGGGCCCGGTCGACGGCGGCGACACTGCGCATCCGTTCGAAGGCGTCGACGGCGGCCTCCACGACCGGCGCCGATCCGGTGACCACGGCCGTCTCGATGAGATCGAGAGCGTCCGGATCATTGCTGTCGGCGAGATAGCGCAGCGCGGTGCAGCGGGCGCCCTCGGTGCCGTCCACGGCGGCGGCGACGATCTCGGTCCGGTCCTCCGGGCCCGCGACGGCCATGAGGCAGCGGGCTGCGGGCACATGGCGGGCGACGCCGCGTTCGATGCCCTGCTCGGCCCACTCGAAGACCGCTTGGACGCTCCACCCCGGGCGGGGCCCGCTGGGTCGCATCTGGCGTTGCCAGCGGTCGAAACAGCCGGTCTCCTGGGCGGCACGCACGCGTGTGGCGATGGATTCGCGCGGATCCTCCGCCCACAGCCGCCACGGCCGTGGTTCGAAGGCGTCGCGCACGGTGGCGGCCAGTTCGGCCTCGCCCTCGGCGTCGGTGCCGAAGCGGGCCAGCACGGGGGCGGCCAGGGCGCGCAGCCCGGCGTCGTCGTCCCTGAGGGCGAGCTCGTCCAGGGCCCAGGCCCAGTTGGAACCCGAGGCGGCGTACCTGCGCAGCAGTTCGAGCGCGTCCCGCCTGCCGTAGGAGGCGAGGTGCCCGAGGACCGCCAGGGCGAGCCCGGTGCGGGACTCCTCGTCGTCGACGTGGTCCTCGACGTCGAAGAGATGGGTCTCGATCTCGTCCAGCTCACCGCTGAGATCGAGGTAGAGACGGGCGTAGTAGAGGGAGCGGTTCTCCACCTGCCAGTCGTGGCGGGGATCCCGCAGCACGCAGTGGTTCAGAGCCGCGAGCGCCTCGGCGCGCGGTGCGGTGAGCGCGTGCAGTGTGCCGTCGCCGCGGCCCCTCTGGAGGAGGCCGAGCAGCGTACCGCTGGGCGCTATGACCGGTTCGAACATGGGAAACAGCCTCACATCAAGCGTCGACGCAACCGGGATCTTGCTTTACCTGGCCGCGTGACAACACGTCGGGGCGCCCGCCGTTTCCTGCTTGCTGTAGACCATCTTCCTCTGCCTCTCGTCGGTGGCCCATGCGGACCGCATCACGGCCCGCGCGGTGCGGCAACACCTGCCCTGCCATCGCGTCCGTGAATCACGACGTCATGATGACTCGGCACTTACATCTGCCGCGACCGAAATTTCGGCGGCCCTGTACCGCCTCCCCCGTTTTCCGTGTTTTTACTGGTCAGAACGTCCGGGTCAGTGTGCGCCGAACAAGTCGAGCAGTTCCGTCTTGGCGAACATCCGAGCGGTGTCGAGCGCCGACGGGGTCCCCGCGGCGGGGTCGGCACCGCTCTCCAGAAGAGCCTTGATGACTTCCGTCTCACCCTTGAAGACGGCCCCGGCGAGCGGGGTCTGGCCCCGGTCGTTGATCCGGTCGGCCTCGGCACCCCGGGCGAGCAGCGCCCGGACCGCGTCGGCGTGGCCGTGATAGGCGGCGAGCATCACGAGGGAGTCGCCACGGTCGTTGGTGAGGTTGGCCGGAACACCCGCGTCGACATACGCCACGAGCGCCTCGGTCTGACCCCGGCGGGCCAGATCGAAGATCTTGGTCGCCAGCTCCACGACCTCGGGGTCGGGGGCTTCAGCCATCGGCGGGACCGCCTCTCATACAGCCGTTCAGGTGAATCGCCAGGGTACTGGCTCGCGCGGCACATGACCCGATGTGCCGGAGGTAAAGATCACCACTGACCCGGTCGGACGCAAGTCCCCTGCTCATCCGGCCGAAGCCGACCCTGCTGAGCGAGTGAAATCAATAGAAATTCACCCAGTTGCACCTTTTATCGTATGGATACATGCTGTGAGCCTGGAAGTACTCATGGTGACTGTCCCCACCTGAACCAGGAGCACTCACATGATCTTCTCCATCTCGGGCGTCGTGCTGCTCGGCATCGTCGTCTTCATCTTCTTCCGCAAGGACGGCCTCAAGGCGTCGCACGCCCTGGTCGCCGCCCTGTTCGGCTTCTACCTGGCAAGCACGGCCATCGCCCCCAGCATCAAGGCGGGCGGCGAGAGCCTCGCGAGCCTCCTCGGCGGCATCAAGTTCTGACGCCGTTCCTCCCGTCCGTACGCACCTCCAGGAGACAGCAGTGGCCCGGCGCCCCCTCCCCCGCATCCTGAGCACAGGCAGCGCGCAGATCGCCCGGAGCCGGGAGCTGGCCCGGACGGCGGCCGACAGCGCCACCGACGTCCTCCACCCGCTGATCACGATCACTCGCGGTCTGCGCCGGCTGGCTTCGGCCGGGCGGCGCAGGTGGGCCGACACCCCCAAGGACAAGCGCGGGCCACTGCTTTTCCTGGTGGCCTCGATCGTCCTGGTCGTGGCGCTCGTGCCGTACGGTCCGCTGCTCGCCGTCATCACCCTGATGGCGGCGGCAGCCTGGCAGGGCCGGGACCGCACCCCAGCGGCCCCGGACGGCCCCGACGAGTCGCAGACACAGCGCCTGCGGTCTCTGTACGAGGCCTTGGTGCCGTACTTCTCGGCCGCCGAGGACCCGGATCCCCTCTTCACCCACGGCGGCGAGTGGGACAAGGCGTTCCCGGTGTACGAGTTCGACGAGACGGGGCGGATCACACAGCTCGTGATCCGCTACCCCGCCTACTTCACGGACGGCGAGGCCGACTCCCGCGCGCGGATCGAGCAGTTGCTGCACGCCAAGTCGGGCCGCGGCCGTGAGTACCGCTTCGCATGGGACGAGGAGGGCAACCAGCTCTCCGTCACCGTCCTGCCGCCGCTGCCGACCGACATCGCCGCCCAGCGTTTCGTCACGTCCCCCGGCGAGACGGTCCTCGGCTTCACGGATCCCACCGAGGTCCGGCGCACGCTCCCGCTCACCTACGGCGAGGAGCAGCGCGACGTACCCCCGGTCGTCTGGCGCACCGGCGCCCGCTCCACCGAGCCGCACCTGCTGGTCATGGGCCAGCCGGGCAGCGGCACCTCGACCCTGCTGCGCTCCATCGCGCTCCAGGCGCTCCTCCACGGCGACGTGGTGATCGTCGAGGGCGGCGGCACCGGGGAGTACGCCTGCCTCACCGGCCGGGACGGCGTCCTGGCGGTCGAGTGCGGGCTGACCGGGGCGCTGGCGAGCCTGGAGTGGGCCGCCACCGAGACGGAGCGGCGCCTGGTCGCCATGAACCACGCGCGCCAGGCGGGCCACCAGCCACCGGACGACACGAAGCGTCCGCTGTGGATCCTCCTGGACCGCCCGAGCGCGTTCACCCACCTGGCCGCCGCCGACGGCCATCGCGACCCGCAGTCCCTCCTCCAGGTCCCCCTGCGGCACGGCCGGGCGGCCGGTGTCACCGTGGTCGTGGCCGACCAGTTCGACAGCGCGGACGCGCTGAGCGACGCGGTACGCCAGCACACACGCGCGCGTGTCGTCCTGGGCCCGGCGACGCCGGAGCAACTGGCCACGGTCCTGGGCGCTCCCCCGCGCACGACTCCGGCCGCCGACGTCCCGCCCGGGCGTGGTTACGCCCGTCTGGGCACGGGGCCCGTCCATCGCCTTCAGGTACCGGCGACACCCGACCCGCACGACGAGGCGACGAGCGAGACGGCCCGGCAGGCGGTGCTGGCATTGCTGCCGCCACTGACGACGCCGGCCGATGCGGAGACGGTCCCGTCGGAGGCGATGGCCGCCGACGCGCCGTAGGGGGTTGCGGCAGTTCGTGCGGCTGCGGCTGCGTGGGCCGGTCGCGCCCGCGCAGCCGCAGCCGCACATCGATACAGCGGCGCGCCCCTAGACGGATCCAGTCGCCGTCATGCCACGAATGTGCGCGGCACTTCGCCGCCTCCGGTCCCGCCGCTCTCCACGACCCGAGCCGCAGCGGCCAGCCTCGCCGCCGCCTCCTCCGCCACCGCTCCCCCCACGGTGAACGGCAGCCGCACATACCCCTCGAAGGCGCCGTCCACCCCGAACCGCGGCCCGGACGGCACCCGCACTCCCACCCGCTCACCGGCCTCGGCGATCCGGGACCCGGACAGACCCCCGGCGCGCACCCACAACGTCAGCCCGCCCCTGGGCACCTCGAACTCCCACGTCGGCAGCTCCCGGCGCACCGCCGCGACCAGGGCGTCCCGGTTCTCCCGCGCCTGTCCACGCCGTACGTCCACGGCCTGCGCCCAGCCCCCGGTGCTGAACAGCCAGTTCACGGCCAGCTGCTCGACCACGGGCGTCCCGAGATCGGCGTACGCGCGTGCCGCGACCAGGCTGCGGATGATGTCCGGGGCCGCCCGTACCCATCCGATGCGCATGCCCGCCCAGAAGGCCTTGCTGGCCGAGCCGACCGTGATCACCGTGGACCCGGCGGGATCGAACCCGCACACGGGCCGCGGCATCTCGACCCCCTCGTCCAGCCACAGTTCGCTCATCGTCTCGTCGGCGACCAGCACCGTCCCCGCCGACCGGGCCGCGTCCACCAGTTGGCGCCGCTGGTCGTCGTCGGCGAGGGCGCCGGTCGGGTTGTGGAAGTCGGCGACGATGTACGCGATCCGGGGCGCCGCGTCCCGCAGCACCTGGCGCCAGCGGTCCATGTCCCAGCCGGTCAGGCCCTCGGCCATCGCGACGGGCACGAGCCGCGCGCCGGCCTCACGCATCAGCTGGAGGATGTTGGCGTACGACGGCGACTCGACGGCGATGCGCTCGCCGCGGCCCCCGAAGAGATGGCAGATCGCGTCGATGGCGCCCATCGCCCCCGTCGTCACCATGATCTGCTCGGGCATCGTCGGGATCCCGCGCGCGGTGTACCGGTCGGCGATCATCGAGCGCAGTGCGGGCAGCCCCGCCGGGTAGTCGCCATGGGTGTGGGCGTACGGCGGCAGCTCCTCGAGGGCGCCCTGGACGGCACGGGTCAGCCACGGCTCGGGGGCGGGAAGCGCCGCACAGCCCAGGTCGATCACCGAGCCGAGCGCCTCGGGAGGCAGCGGCTCCAGGCCGCGCGCCGGCAGCGGGTTGCCGGCCGGAACGGCGGTCCAGCTGCCGGCCCCGCGCCGCGACTCCAGGAAGCCCTCGGCGCGCAACGCCTCGTACGCCGCCGCCACCGTCGTACGACTGACGGACAGCGACAGGGCCAGCTCGCGTTCGGCGGGCAGCCGGGCGGCCACCGGGACACGGCCCTCGAGCACCAGCAGCCGGATGCCGTCGGCGAGCGCCCGGTAGGCGGGCGGGCGGCGCGTGCCGGGGCCCGCGGGACGGTCCTGCTGGGAGTTGAGCAGCCGGGCGAGCTGCGCCGGCCCCACCGCCGAGGTCCACTGCGCCATGAAAATCAGTCCACCTTCCCCGAATTGGCCATGGATGATGCTTCCACCCAAGCCACAGGGTGTCATGCAGCAGGCCACCACGACCACAGGGGGCACCACTTGTCCGCACAGAGCCGGCTCGGGCGCCGGCTGATCCAGCTGTACGCCGGTCTCGCCCTCTACGGAGCGAGTTCCGCACTGCTCGTCGAGGCCGGCCTCGGGCTGGAGCCCTGGAACGTGCTGCACCAGGGCCTCGCCGAGCTGACGGGCCTCACGATCGGCGTCGTGTCGATCTTCGTGGGCGCGGCGGTGCTCCTGTTGTGGATCCCGTTGCGCCAGCGCCCGGGCCTCGGCACGGTCTCCAACGTCTTCGTGGTCGGCATCGCCATGGACGGAACGCTCGCCGCGATGCCCGAGGCCCACGCGCTGACCGTGCGGATCCCCCTTCTCCTGGCGGGCATCCTGCTCAACGGAGTGGCCACCGGTCTCTACATCGCCGCCCGTTTCGGGCCGGGACCCCGGGACGGTCTGATGACCGGCCTGCACCAGCGCACCGGCCGCTCGATCCGACTGATGCGGACGGCCGTCGAGATCGCGGTCGTCGCGACCGGCTTCGCCCTCGGCGGCACCATCGGTGTCGGCACGGTGCTGTACGCGGTGTCCATCGGCCCGCTCGCCCAGCTCTTCCTGCGGATGTTCGACGTCCCGTCGGCATCGGACAGCAGCACGGTCGTTGCCACCGGGCAACCCCGGCGCGCGATACTGCGTCGGTGACCACCCGGATACGCCACCCCTACCTCGACCATCCCGGCCCGATCCCCTTCGCCCACCGGGGCGGCGCGGCGGACGGTCTGGAGAACACCCTGCTGCAGTTCCGGCGGGCGATCGAGACCGGCTACCGGTATCTGGAGACCGACGTCCACGCCACGGCGGACGGGAAGCTCGTCGCCTTCCACGACAGCACCCTGGACCGCATGACCGACGGGGCGGGCCTGATCGCGGACCTGCCCTGGGCGCAGGTGCGGCACGCGCGCGTGGCGGGCAAGGAGCCGGTGCCGCTCTTCGAGGATCTCCTGGAGACGTTTCCCGACGCACGCTGGAACATCGACCTCAAGGCCGAGTCGGCGCTCCATCCGCTCCTGGAGCTGATCGGGCGCACCGGCGCCTGGGACCGGATATGCGTCGGCTCCTTCTCCGAGGCCCGGGTCGTGCGCGCCCAGCGCCTGGCCGGCCCGCGCCTGGCGACCTCGTACGGCACCCGGGGCGTCCTCAATCTGCGGCTGCGCTCCTGGGGTGTGCCGGCCGCGCTGCGCGGTTCCGCGGTCGCCGCCCAGGTACCCGAGGCCCAGAACGGCATCCAGGTCGTCGACCACCGCTTCGTGCGGGCCGCCCACGCGCGCGGGCTGCAGGTGCACGTGTGGACCATCAATGATCCCGACGCCATGCACCGGCTCCTGGACCTGGGAGTGGATGGCATCATGACCGATCACATCGACACGTTGCGCAAGGTCATGGAGGACCGGGGCGTCTGGGTCTGACAGCCCTCGCTCCCCTGGAACCGCGGACTGGGCGCGGGACCAGCGAGGGGGCCGGGTTGGGCATCGACGCCATACGGACGACGGGCGCCGACGAGGCCGCCGAGCGACGGCGCGAACAGCGCGGCTGGTACTTCTACGACTGGGCGTGCTCCGTCTACTCGACGAGCGTGCTCACCGTGTTCCTCGGCCCGTACCTGACCTCGGTGGCGGAGAAGGCCGCCGACGCGGACGGATACGTCCACCCCCTGGGCATTCCGGTGCGGGCCGGTGCCTTCTTCGCGTACTCGGTGTCCCTGTCCGTGATCGTGGCCGTGCTGGTGATGCCCCTGGTCGGGGCGGCCGCCGACCGCACGGGCCGCAAGAAGCCGCTCCTGGCGGCCGCCGCCTACACCGGGGCCACGGCGACAGCTGCGATGTTCTTCCTCGGCGGCGACCGCTATCTGCTGGGCGGCGTCCTGCTCATCGTCGCGAACGCCGCGTCGGCCGTCGGGACGATGCTCTACAACTCCTACCTCCCGCAGATCGCCCCGCCCGAGGAACGCGACGCGGTCTCCTCCCGGGGCTGGGCCTTCGGCTACGCGGCGGGCTCGCTGGTGCTGGTGGTGAACCTGGTCCTCTACACCGCCCACGACTCCTTCGGCCTCTCGGAGGGCATGGCCGTCCGGATCTGTCTGGCGTCGGCGGGGCTGTGGTGGGGTGCCTTCACCCTCGTACCGCTCCGCAGGCTGCACGACCGCCGGATGCCGCAGCGGGAGCCGACCGCGCCCGGCTTCCGCCAACTGGCGGCCACCGTCCGCGACATGCGCCGCCACCCGCTGACGCTCTCCTTCCTGCTGGCGTACCTCGTCTACAACGACGGCATCCAGACCGTGATCTCCCAGGCGTCCGTCTACGGCTCCGAGGAACTCGGCCTCGGCCAGTCGACTCTCATCGGTGCCGTCCTGCTCGTCCAGGTGCTGGCGGTGGCGGGCGCGCTGGGCATGGGCCGGCTGGCCCGCGCGTACGGCGCGAAGCGCACGATCCTCGGCTCCCTGGTGGCCTGGACGCTGACCCTCGCGGCCGGCTATTTCCTGCCCGCCGGGGCGCCGGTGTGGTTCTTCGTCCTGGCCGCCGGAATCGGCCTGGTCCTCGGCGGCAGCCAGGCCCTGTCCCGCTCCCTGTTCTCCCACCTCGTCCCGCCGGGCAAGGAGGCCGAGTACTTCTCGGCGTACGAGATGAGCGACCGCGGCATGAGCTGGCTGGGCCCGCTTCTGTTCGGGATCACCTACCAGCTGACGGGAAGTTATCGGGACGCGATCATCTCGCTGGTGATCTTCTTCATCCTGGGGTTCTGCCTGCTCGCACGGGTTCCGGTGCGCCAGGCGATCAGCGACGCGGGGAATCCCGTTCCGGAGAAGATTTAGCGTTCAGCGGCAAAGGGCGGTAGTGTACGCGTTTGGCCTGCCAGGCGTACCGTTACTGCGCGTCAAAGATGCCGAAACGCTGGGTGACATCTGCTAGCAGATGTGACAAAGCGGGCGTAGGTGGGTACAACAAGGGGCGGCTACGACGGCGACGCATGACCCGGAACGGGAATCTTTACCGCCGACCGGACGTTGACCGGATGACGACGACAGCGACACCTGTCCTGTGGGCGACAAGCCCGGGAGGCACGATTCATGAGTGAGCGAGCTCTTCGCGGCACGCGCCTCGTGGTGACCAGCTACGAGACGGACCGCGGCATCGACCTGGCCCCGCGCCAGGCCGTGGAGTACGCATGCGAGAAGGGACATCGCTTTGAGATGCCCTTCTCGGTCGAGGCGGAGATCCCGCCGGAGTGGGAGTGCAAGGTCTGCGGGGCCCAAGCACTCCTCGTGGACGGCGACGGCCCTGAAGAAAAGAAGGCCAAGCCCGCGCGTACGCATTGGGACATGCTGATGGAGCGGCGCACCCGCGAGGAACTCGAAGAGGTCCTCGAGGAGCGCCTGGCCGTTCTGCGCTCAGGGGCGATGAACATCGCGATTCACCCCAGGGACAGCCGCAAGTCCGCGTAGTCCCGCCACGGTTTGGCGGAACACAACGCAATATCGAGACCGCGGGCGCCGTACTTCCTGTACGGCGCCCGCGGTCTCGTGCGTTCGGCGCGAGCCGAGCGGGGCTCAGCCCATCAGCGGAGGACGCGGCTCCCGGGGCGCGTCCTCGGGCTCGTCCCGGATGACCTCGCCCTGGACGACCTTGCCGTCGGGGCGTTGCATACGGGCCTGCTGGAAGGCATCCCCCAGGGTGCCCGGGGCGGCTTCGCGGAGCTTGCGCTCGAAGGTGCGCTCCGCACGGCGGGCGATGACCTTCTGGACCGGCGGGATCAGCAGGACCAGGCCCACCGCGTCCGAGATCAGACCGGGGAGCATGAGAAGCAGCCCGCCCAGCATCAGCAGACCGTTGCCACCGCCGCCCGAGGGGGCCGTGCCACGCTGCAGGGCCTCGTTGAGGTTCTGGAAGGCCCGCCGGCCCGCCCGCTTGATGACCACCGTGCCGAGCACGAGACCGGCGAGCAGCAGCAGGAACACCAGGAATCCGCTCGTGGCGCCTGCCACCACGGTCAGCAGCCAGATCTCCAGCACCAGCCACGCGGCGATCCCCAGCGGCAGGAAGGTGCGCAGCCGGGAGCGCGGGGGCCGGGCGGGGTACGTCGGGGTCGGAGCACCAGTCGTCATGTGTCCAGTGTGCCTGGGCACGGCTCAGCGCGGGATAAGGGGACGATCAGCGGGACCTGTGCGGCCGTGGAGCCGCTGTCAGGCCTTCTTGTCGCGGCCCAGCACCTTGCCGACCCGCTCCCCCACGCCCCACGTGGTGACCCGCCACAGGGCCTCCACGAGGATGTCACGGCTCATCTTGGAGTCGCCGTGCTCGCGCTCGACGAAGGTGATGGGGACCTCGACGACGTGGTAGCCGGCCTTGATCGCGCGGCGGGCCAGGTCGACCTGGAAGCAGTAGCCCTGCGAGGCGACCTCGGTGAGACCGAGACCTTCGAGGGTCTCGCGGCGGAAGGCGCGGTAGCCGCCGGTGACGTCCCGGATCGGGACGTCGAGCAGGACGCGCGAGTAGAGGCTGCCGCCGCGGGAGATGAACTCGCGGGACTTCGGCCAGTTCACGACCCGGCCGCCGGGCACCCAGCGCGAGCCCAGGACCAGGTCGGCGCCCTTGAGGGCGGTCAGCAGGCGGGGCAGTTCCTCGGGCTGGTGGGAGCCGTCGGCGTCCATCTCGACCAGGACGCCGTAACCGTGCTCCAGGCCCCAGGCGAAGCCCGCCAGGTAGGCGGCGCCGAGGCCCTCCTTGCCCTTGCGGTGCAGGATCTGGACATGATCGTCGGTGGCTGCCAGCTCGTCGGCGAGCTTGCCGGTGCCGTCGGGGCTGTTGTCGTCGGCGACGAGGACGTGCGCCTCGGGGACGGCCTTGCGCACCCGGCCGACGATCGACTTGATGTTCTCCGCCTCGTTGTAGGTCGGAATGATCACCAAGGCGGTGCCGAGCGGGCCGAACTGCCTCCCGTGGCCCTGTGCCGCGAGGGTCCCGTCGCCGTCGTTCACTGCTGCCCCTTCAGGTTCGTACGCAGGCGTCCACCATAGTGGTCGCCGCCTGGGCCGACGTGACAGGACGTTCGTATGGTGGTGTCGTTTTAACAAAAGCGGGGTAAGAACGCGCTTCTCGGCAGCTGTGCGTCCTGCGGATGGGGGCCCGGCGCCCTTCGGGCCGACCTGGGACCCGCTGGCTGCGGATCGACCGAAAGCCGTTGTCTACTGAGCGCCCGGGCCCCACCCGGGTCACACCTCCCCGACCGGCCGGAACGTTCCCTCGCGGCGGCGCGGGCGCTGAGCCTGGCTGCCAGTGGCGGTGCCCGGTGCGGCACACCGTCCCTGACCCAGCGGCGCGGCGACGAGTTGACGGACGTTCCCCGGTCGGGCGTCCGGTGGTGGACTGGGCCGAACCTACCGGCCCCCTGCCGTCAGCTGTCAACAGCCGTTTGAGCTGCGCATCTTCAGTCAAAGCCCTGGTCAGTGCGGAGGATACGCAGGTCGCGAGACGGGGCGGCGGCGCCCGATCGGAGCCTCGCCACCCCCGGAGATCACTCGCCCGGCCGTACGAACACGGTCCGGCCGCCCACCACGGTGCGCAGGCAGACCGGGAGGTCGGCGCCGGGCGACAGATCGGGCAGGCCGGGGGTGCCGGAGCGGGGGTCGGTCGACCAGCGGGCGACCCGGTCGTCGGGGGCCTGGACGACGAGCTCGTCCGTGCGCCACACCGCGTAGTCGGCGGGCGCTCCGGGCACCAGGACGCCCGCGTCGTCCCGGCCGATCGCCCGCCAGCCGCCCCGCGTATGGGCCGTGAACGCGGCGCGCACGGAGACACGGTGCCCGGGCGTGCGGTGGAAGGCGGCGGCGCGGACCGTGCCCCACGGGTCGAGCGGGGTGACGGGGCTGTCGGAGCCGAAGGCGAGCGGCACGCCGGCCTTCAGGAGGGCCGCGAAGGGGTTCAGGGCGCGCGCCCGCTCCACGCCCAGGCGCTGGGCGTACATGCCGTCCTCGCCGCCCCACAGCGCGTCGAAGGCGGGCTGTACGGAGGCGGTCAGGCCCAGGTCGGCGAAGGCGGCGATGGTCTCGGGGGTGAGCATCTCGGCGTGCTCGACGCGGTGCCGGGCGCCGCGGACACGGGCCAGGCCGACCTTCTCGGCGGCGGCGCGCATGCCCTCGACCACGGAGGTCACCGCGGCGTCGCCGATCGCGTGGAAGCCCGCCTGGAGGCCCGCCTCGGTACAGGCGACGACGTGCGCGGCCACGGCGGCCGCGTCCAGGTAGGCGGTGCCGGTGTGCTCCACGTCGGTGTACGGCTGGTGCAGACAGGCGGTGTGGGAGCCGAGGGCGCCGTCGACGAACAGGTCGCCGGCCGCGCCCAGTGCGCCCAGCTCCCGCGCCTTGTCGACGTCCTGCTCCGCCCAGTAGCCGACGACCCGCGGTCCGGCCTCCTCGGCGGCGAGCCGCAGCAGGCCGGTGAAGTCGTCCTCGGAGGAGATCTCGGGGCCGGCGCACTCGTGGACCGAGCCGATGCCGAGGGAGGCGGCCCGGGCGAGCGCGGTGCGCTGCGCCTCGACGCGCTGGGCCGGGGTGATCGCGGCCAGGGCGGTGGCGCGTACGGCGTGGTGGGCGTCGGCGGTGAGCGGGCCGTCGGGGCGCCCCAGGGACGTCATGTCGAGCAGGGCGGTGGTGACGACCGCCGAGTGGACGTCGATACGGGACAGATAGAGCGGGCGGCCTCCGGTGGCCTCGTCCAGCTCCGCGCGCGTGGGCGGCCGTCCGCCGGGCCAGCGGGCCGCGTCCCAGCCGTGCCCCAGCAGGACGCGGTCGTCCGGGCGGGAGCCGGCGAAGTCCCGCACGCGTGCGAGGGCCGCCTCCAGAGAGGGTGCGTCGGACAGGTCCAGGCCGGTCAGGGCGAGCCCGGTGGAGGTGGTGTGCACATGCGCGTCGGTGAACGCGGGCGTGACCAGGGCACCGTCCAGATCGACGACCTCGTCGACCCCGTCCGTGAAGGCGTCGGCGGCACCCTCCGAACCGACCCAGGCGACTTGGCCACGCTCGACGACCATCGCGGTGGCGAAGGGATCGGCGGGGCTGTGGACCTCTCCTCGACGGAGCAGGACAGTCTTGGGCGCGGGGCTGGACTCACTCATGGGGAACAGTCTCGCGTGTTGTCCGGACGGTCCGGGACAGGGGGCGCCTTCAGTGCCGCACCCGCCGACGGAACACCCCTCAGATCCTCGGTGGGCGAGCCTCGTACGGCGTCGACAGCACCACGGTCGTCCGCGTCGACACCCCCGCCAGCGACCGCAGCCGGGCCAGCAACTCCTCCAGCTCGTGCGGCGTGGCCACCCGGACCTTGAGGATGTAGTTCTCGTCGCCCGCGACGCTGTGGCAGGCCTCGATCTCCGGCACCCCCGCGAGGCGCTCGGCGATGTCGTCCGGCGCACTGGGATCGAACGGTTTCACCGAGATGAACGCGGTCATGGGCAGCCCGACGGCCTCGGGGTCGACGACGGCGGCGTACCCACGGATGACGCCACGCTGTTCCAGCCGGCGCACCCGCTGGTGCACGGCCGACGTGGACAGGCCCGTGGCCTTGCCGAGGTCTGTGTAGCTCATCCGCCCGTCCTTGACGAGCAGCTGCACGATCTGACGGTCCAGCTCCTCCATGGCGCAAGAACCTACAGTGCCGTTGATCTCCTCGGATACCTGAGCGGCGCAGGTCATACCCGGTTCGTGATGTGGCCGAGAGCTACCTGTGAGCCATCTGAGGGACAAAGCGGCCGCCCCGGGCATCTGCAAGCGGCATGTGACGAACGCCACAGCGCCCGAACGGTCTCCGTGATGTTCTCGTGATTACCGCCGAGACGGGGCGGGAAGTGCTTGCTGTGGTCGAGGCCGCAGTGCCGTTCACGGCCCAGCCCGAGGGGGAGAACCCAATGCAGAGTCTTAAGCGCCCTGGTCGTACCGCACCCAAGCGACTCCAGGCGGTAGTCGAGCCCGAGCCGGAGGGCGTCGAACCCGACGCCCTCGACGACGAACTCGACGCGTACGACACCTTCGAGATGTTCCGGGTGGTCTGCCCGGACTGTGCGCAGCCCATCGCGCTGCTGGCGGACGAGGAGGTCCTGCCGGAGCATGCGCTGTGCGCGTCGCCCTGGAACCCGTTCGGGCTCACGGTCTGCGCCGGCACCGGCCGCCGCGCCTCCGACGCGCGTGCCGCGGACGAGGACCTGGAGCCCCAGGAGCAGGACACCGCCCTGCTGTTGACGCTCCCTCAGGGCCTCGACTGGAGGACCCAGCCCTTCTCGCACGTCGGCGGACCGGGCTCGCGCCCCATGAGGGTCCCCGTGATGCGGCGCCACGCCGCCTGAGCGCACCCCGGTGGCGGACACCGCGTCGCTCAATCCCAGTAGCTGCCCTGCACCATGGCTCGCAGGCTGCCGTGGTGCAGGATCAGTGTGTCCGGGTCCGCCGGGACGACGGCTTCGCCGAAGTGCACCTGCCGATAGGCGACACGCAACATGACGACGGCGTGCCGCAGGGCGGCGTACAGCGTGTGGAAGTCCATGTCCCGGGGCGTGTGGCCGGTCAGTCGGGCGTAGCGCGCCTCGACGCGGTCGCGGCGGAAGAAGTCCGGCAGGCCGCGCTGTCCGAAGCCGACCGTCAGGTCCTGGAAGAAGCGGTGCAGGTAGATCGTCCAGCCGAGGTCCACCTCGCGCGGGGCGAGTGCCGCCATCTCCCAGTCGAGGACGGCCGCGGGTTCGAATCCGTCGTAGACGACGTTCCCGATGCGCGCGTCACCCCAGTTGAGGACAGTCGGGCCCGGATCGGCGGGCCAGAGGTGCTCCAGCCGGTCGAAGGCGTCCTCGATGAGCGGTGAGCGGGCGAGGCCGTCAACCACCCATTCGTAGTAGGCGCGTTGGGCGGCGACGTGACGGCGCAGCGCGTCACCCTCGCCGGGCAGCTCGAGGAACTGGGCCTCCGGCAGGGGCACTTGGTCGTGGAGCCGGGCCAACAGGCCCACCGAGGACGCCTCCAGGCGCTCGCGCTCCGCGTCGCTCGCCGTGTGCAGCCAGTTGCCCTCGTACGTGTAGGGCATGACGTCCGGCGGCACCCGCCCCTCGACACGCTCCATGACGAAGAACGGCGCACCGAGCGGGCCCGGGTCCTCCTCCAGCCACAGCACCTTCGGCACGGGCAGGTCCGAGTGCTCCCCCACGACGCGCATGGTGCGGTACTGGCGGACCATGTCGTACACCGGGAAGACCGTGTAGGCCGCCGGGTCCGCCGCGAGCCGCAACGCGCAGGCGCGCAGCGGGGGTTCGGGGTGCTCGATGTCGAAGAGCAGGGTCTCGCTGGACATGCCGTTGGACGCGGGGACGGTGACGCCCACGGCCTTGGCGCCGGGCAGGCGGGTGCCGAGCCAGGCGGTGAGGCGGCGGGCGATGTCCTCCGGGTCGCGGGTGCTGGTGCGCGGGCGAGGTGCCGTCGTCATGTGGTCAACCCCCTTGTGGTGCACCCGGCTTACGGTGCAACCGAGTCGAAGCCGGTGAATCCGCTCGGGTCGTGCCGCCCGAACGAGCCGTGCTCGAAGATGCCGTGGCCGGTCCGGCCGTCGAGGCGGAAGCGGGCGGCATGGTCGGTGACCCCGTACGCGGCCAGGGTGTGTGGCAGCGTGAGGTCGTAGGTGCGCCGGTCGGTCCAGCCGTGGCCGCGCCAGGTGCCGTGCTGCCAGTCGTCGGCGGGCGGGTAGCCGGCGCCGATCGCCAGCGGGGAGGAGGTGAGGATCTCGACCTCCAGCTCCTGCGGTTTGCGTACGTCGCCGAGGTGGACGAGGGCGCGTTCGGGGTGGCGGGTGCCGGAGCGGTAGGTGATCTCGGGCTGGGGCCAGCCGAGTTGGCGGTCGGGGTGGCCGGGGCGGACGAGGGTGGCGTCGTTGAGGAGGCGGTAGCCGTCGGCGTCCTCCTGGACGATCACCATCAGGAAGCGGTCCGCGAAGCGGACGGGGCACCAGAGCCAGTGGAAGCCCTCGGTGGGGTGCTCCTCGGCGAGGCGGCCGCCTTCCTCGCCGGGAACGGGGCGCACGCCCCAGCTGCGGTCGCGGGTGCCGGTCCACTCCGTGGCGGTGACGTGGAACTCCTCGCCTCCGGCGCGCACAGCGCCCGTCACGCCGCCCGCCTGGACGAAGCGGCGCCCTTCCAGGGTGAGCCGACCGCCCCGGCGCTGCACATGGTGGGGTTCCCACAGTGCGGGGAAGGCGGCGGTCCAGGTCAGGTCGTACGACAACGAGTCGTCGTCGCAGACGAGGCGCAGCCGGTGCAGCGGCTGCTCGACCTCGATCCTCAGCGGCCCCACCACGAGCCGCATCCGGTCCTCCCCGAGGGCGTCCGAGGCCCGCACCGCATGCAGGGTGTCCCCCACCCGCAGCGTCGCGTAGGCGTCGATCACCCCCAGGTTCGGGTACACCCCGAGCCCCACGATCAGCAGCGCCCGCCCCTCGTGATCGAGGACGTGGAAGATGCACCGGTCGTAGGCGTTGCGGTCCCCCGTCGCCACGTGCTTCATGGAGAGCGGCACCTGGTGCACCGGGTACTCGTCGAGCGGTACGGGACGGTCGTCGGCCACGGCGGACCTCCCTGGAGGCGGCTGGGCTGACGGTACGTCAGACCGCCGTAGGTGACCAGATACGTGTCGCACGACGTCCGCGAACTCACGGTCGATTCCGTCGGCGGGTGACCTGTCCGGCCGCCACCGCGTTGCCCTGGTATGACCCCCACATATACAGCGACCGGGCGTCAACGCCGGGTGTTCGTGCCGCCGCCCGCAGAATCGGTTCCGCCGCCGCAGGACCCGCCCATCTACCGGGATCTGATGCGCACCTGGGCCGACCGGGGCCGGACCCTGCCCGGGCGCCACGACCCGGAGTGGGTCCGGCTCGCGGCGCCGCAGGTCAGGCCGGGTCAGTTCAGCGGGTCTCCGGACCCGCTAGGTGACGGGCGATGACCATCCGCTGGATCTGATTGGTGCCCTCGACGATCTGGAGGACCTTGGCCTCGCGCATGTAGCGCTCGACCGGGAAGTCCGCGGTGTAGCCGTATCCGCCGAGGACCTGCACGGCGTCGACGGCGACCTTCATCGCGGTGTCGGTGCAGTGCAGCTTGGCCATCGCGGCCTGCTTGGCGAAGGGCCGGCCGGCGTCCCGCAGCCGCGCCGCCGCCAGGTACAGCGCGCGGCCCGCCTCGATCTGGGTCGCCATGTCGGCGAGCATGAAGCGCAGTCCCTGGAAGTCGGCGATCGGCTTGCCGAACTGCCGTCGCTCGGTCGCGTACGCCACCGCGTGGTCCAGTGCCGCCTGCGCCACGCCGATCGCGCAGGCCGCGATGCCGAGCCGCCCGGAGTCGAGCGCGGCCAGGGCGATCGCGAAGCCCTGACCCTCCTCGCCGATGCGCCGGTCGTCGGGGACGCGGACGCCGTCGAGGTGGACCTGGGCGGTGGGCGAGCCCTTCATGCCCATCTTCTTCTCCGGCGCCGCCCCGCTCAGCCCCTCGGCGTCACCGGGCACGAGGAAGGCGGTGATCCCGCGGGCACCCTCCTCGCCGGTGCGCGCCATGACGGTGTAGAAGTCGGCGATACCGCCGTGCGTGATCCAGGCCTTGGTACCCGTGATGACCCAGTGGTCACCGTCCCGCACGGCCTTGGTGCGCAGACTCGCGGCGTCCGAGCCGGAGGAGGCCTCGGAGAGGCAGTACGCGCCGAGGAGTCCGCCGCCGAGCATCGCGGGCAGATGCTCGGCCCGCTGCTCCTTGGTGCCGTAGGCGGCGAGTGCGTAGGAGGCGAGCGTGTGCACGCTGACGCCGAGGCCGACGGTCAGGCGGGCCGCGGCGAGTTCCTCGAGGACCTGGAGGTAGACCTCGTAGGGCTGGTCGCCGCCGCCGTACTCCGAGTCATAGGGCAGTCCGAGGAGTCCGGACCGCGAGAGCAGGGTGAACACCTCACGCGGGAAGCGTCCGGCGTCCTCCTCCTCGGCCGCCTTCGGGGCGATCTCCTGCTGCGCGATGTCGCGGACGAGTGAGATCAGCTCCCGGGCCTCGTCCGTGGGCAGTTGACGATCCACCGGCTGCGGGGCGCGGTCGGGCATGGGGACGCTCTCCTCCCTGTGTAGGGCACATCGGCGTGCGCCTTTGGATGGGGGCGGCTCCGCCGGGTCTTGCTGAGGGCTTGGCCGATGGTCGCACTTTCGGGTCTCGGAAGCTGTTGACCAGCGGGTCTGCGCTGTGAGTATGCCCGATCGGAGCCATCGAGTCACCAGTTAACGACCGCTTACTTCAGGAAACCTACCCGGAATCCAGGCGTCCTCGAAATTGGTCCGAACCATTGACGGACTGGTCTAGTCCTCCTACTGTTCCGAACCAACGCTTTACCGCGTCCATGCCAATCGACACACGTTCCCTCACCCCCCACGAGGAGACACTCGATGCACGACTCCCCTCGTCCCCGCACCCGGTTCCGGGCGCTTGTGTCCGCCGCGTGTTGCGCGGTCCTCGGCGCCGGACTGCTCGCCGGCGCGGGCACCGCGACGGCCGAACCCGCGGCGAAGCCCGCGGTGAAGGCCGGCTCCAAGGTCGTCGGCTACTTCACCGAATGGGGCACCTACGACCGCAAGTACTACGTCAAGAACATCGAGACCTCCGGCTCCGCGGCGAGGCTCACGCACATCAACTACGCCTTCGGCAACGTCACCGGCGGCAAGTGCGCGATGGGCGACTCCTACGCGGCCACCGAACGGACCTACACCGCCGCCGAGTCCGTGGACGGTGTCGCCGACACCTGGGACCAGCCGCTGCGCGGCAACTTCAACCAGCTGCGCGAGCTGAAGAAGAAGCACCCGGGCCTGAAGGTCATCTGGTCCTTCGGCGGCTGGACCTGGTCGAGCGGCTTCGGCGAGGCCGCGAAGAACCCGGCCGCGTTCGCGCAGTCCTGCTACGACCTGGTCGAGAACTCCAAGTGGGCCGATGTCTTCGACGGCATCGACATCGACTGGGAGTACCCGAACGCCTGTGGCAACACCTGCGACACCAGCGGCCGGGCGGCCTTCAAGAACCTGATGTCGGCGCTGCGGGCCAAGTTCGGCTCCGGCAACCTGGTCACCGCGGCGATCACGGCCGACGCCACCCCGGGCGGCAAGATCGACGCGGCGGACTACGCGGGCGCGGCGCAGTACGTCAACTGGTACAACCCGATGACCTACGACTACTTCGGCGCCTGGGCGGCGACCGGGCCGACGGCCCCCCACTCGGCACTCACCTCGTACAGCGGCATCCCGCAGGCGGGCTACCACACGTCGGCGACCATCGCGAAGCTCAAGGGCCTCGGCATCCCGGCCTCGAAGCTGCTGCTCGGCCTCGGCTTCTACGGGCGCGGCTGGACCGGCGTCACCCAGTCGGCACCGGGCGGCACGGCGACCGGCCCGGCTGCGGGGACGTACGAGGCGGGCTTCGAGGACTACAAGGTGCTCAAGGCGAAGTGCCCGGCGACCGGCACGGTGGGTGGCACGGCGTACGCCAAGTGCGGGAACAACTGGTGGAGTTACGACACCCCGTCGACCATCGCCACGAAGATGACGTACAAGAACCAGCAGGGGCTGGGCGGCACGTTCTTCTGGGAGCTGAGCGGGGACACCACGGGCGGTGAGCTGATCAAGGCGATCAACTAGTCGGGCCCGAGCGGGACTTGGGGCGGGGGGACCACGAGCCCTCCGCCCCTCTCCGTCGTCCGGCCTCAGGTGTCCCGGCGCGCCGGGGCGGGGGCCGGGTAGTCGGGGTCCAGCTCCTCGATCGCGCGCATGGTGGCGCCGAGCGTCTTCACCAGGAGCTCGCGCATGGTGTCCCGGGTGAGCTGGGCCGGGCGGTCGATCCAGTCGAGCGTGGCGCCCTCGACACTGCAGACCCAGGCGAACAGGCCCATGCGGGCCAGCGGTGAGATGTCGGTACGGCCGTACGCCCCGTCGGCGATGGTCGCGACGATCGCCTCACGCACACTGTCCCGGATGGCGTGCACCTCGGCGTCGAAGCCGACTCCCCCGCTGACGACGGTGCGGTACGCGGCCTGGTTGTGCTCGGCGAAGCGCAGATAGCTGTCGATCGTGCGCTGGACCCGGTCCACCTGGGGCAGTTGGAGGCCGCTCGCCGCGAAGGTGACCAGGTCGGCGACGGAGTCCTGGATGATGGCCAGGTAGTAGCCGCGCTTGGACTGGAAGTAGTAGTAGATCAGCCCTTTGGCGACATGCGCCTGACGGGCGATGTCGTCCATCGAGAGCGCGTCGTAGGACGTGTCGGCGAACAACCTCCGCCCGATCGCGATGAGCTCGGCTCGGCGTGCGACCGAACGATCAGTTCCGCGCGCCTTGGGACGAGCGCCGTCACGCTGCTGGCTGATATTCAATTTCGACCCTGGTCTCAACGGGGCGGGACACCCGCAGTATGTCAGGTCAACTATGGATCAGGTCACAGCAGACCGAGCTGGGTCACGAGCATCGCGACCACCACGACGAGGGTCCAGCCCATGACGTGCTCGAGGACCTTCGGGCCGTCTTCCTTCGGTCCGCCGGTGCGGACACGGGTGGCGGTGGCTGAGTTCGCAGTCATGTGTCCACCTTGCCACCGACCAGGGCTTTTGCGGCAGAGACGTCGGTCACAGCGGAAAGGCCCCGGTTTCCCGGGGCCTCGATCCGCTCGGCGCGTGACTCAGCGCACGCCCACCGCCGCGAGGGCCTTGCACTGCCGTGCGGTCGGCTTCGCCGGGAAGTAGAGGTAGCAGACACCACCCGTGCCGGAGACGACCTTGCCGCTGGCGTTGTACCGCTTGGTGCGCAGCCAGATGTTCTCCCACTCACGCCGCTTGTAGACCCGTCGCACGGCGTCGTCAGTGGGTGAGGCGGGGTCGTTGGCGATCACGTCGCCGTCGGCGGTGAAGCCGATCACGGTCATCAGATGGCCGGAGGTGCCGTAACCCGCGCCCGTCAGCTCCTCCTTGAGGAAGGACTGGGATGTTATGGCCGGGATGCCGGCCGCGATCAGCGTCTCCAGGTCGGCGAGGGAGCCGAGCCGGGTGACCACGCCCTGGAGATCCTTGAACGTCGCCGCGTACGCAGCGTTGAACGGCCAGTTCCCGCAGCCCGCGTACTGGTAGTCGAACGTGTACCGGGCCGCGTGGCACACCTGCGGATCGGCATAGGTCGGATCGACCCAGGCGAGCTGCTCCGGGGTGAGCCGGCCGCCCCAGTACTCGATGATCATCTGCGAGGAGGTGGGGCTGCACCAGGCCTCGCCGCCGTTGTCGTACTCCGGGTACTGACCGGCGTGGATCTCCTGCGAGTAGCGCGGGACGGTCAGCTCCTGGGCGAGGCCGGGCGTGGAGGCCGGGACGGTGAAGCGGTCCGGGATGTCGGAGCCCATCGCGCCGAGCCGCCACACGGTGGGGGTCTTCCTGGTGCCCGGCTTGCGGTAGAGGGTCAGCCGCAGCCGGTACGAGGTGAGGCGCAGGCCCGTCGCCGGGTCGTCGACGGCGAAGGTGTCCGTCCAGATGCTGCTCTTGTCGTCGGTCTGGTCGTCGACCGAGGTCCGCCGGATGTCCTGGTCGCCGGCGGCCCAGCGGCCCATGACGTACCAGGGGGTGTCCGTGCCGTCGGAGTAGGTCCCCTTCAGCTCGACCTGGAGCCAGGTGCCGTCCGGGGTGTGCGCGTTCCAGGACGCGATCGCCTCGGTGGCGGGGACGGCGAGCCGGTGGACGGGGGACGTCCAGGTGGCGTACTCCCAGGCAGCCGTCTTCCCGGTGTGCGGGTCCGTGTAGTCGACGCTGCCCGCGGCGGCGCCGATCACCACCCCCGGCCGGGGACCGGCGACGGCACGGGCGCCCTTCGCGCTGCCGCCGCGCCAGTCGGCGTACGTGATCCAGAAACGGTTGTCGACGAGGCGGGGTTGCGCCCGGTCGGTGTCCGCTGCGTCGGTCGTGCCGTCGGCGGCGGCCGCCGGGCTCGCCGCGCCGGCCACCGCTGCGGCGACCGCGGCGGCCAGGACGGTTCTGCGGGACGGCTGTTCGGCTCTGCTCATGGGCGGAATGACCCCCAAGTGGTCCGAGTCTGGGCAGGTCCACTGCACGGTTGTGCGCCAACTATGGCCAAAGCCGCACGGTCCTGCCAGCACTTCGGGCCATGCCACGCCCACGAATATGGGACTGGACCACTGGCATGACCTGCGACGGCGTACCCCCGCACCGCCACTAGAGTGCTGACCGCTCCCCGTCGGACTCGTGAAAGCTCCAGGACCCGGCCATGCACGCCCTCGCCGACCATCTCCGCGGCCTCCCGCCGTCCTGCGGCCCGGTCCGCCTGATCGCCGTCGACGGCCACGCCGGCTCCGGAAAGTCCACGTTCGCCGGACGGCTGGCGGCCGCGCTGGGCGGCGCGCCGGTGCTGCACCTGGACGACATCGCGAGCCACGACGAGCTGTTCGACTGGACCGGCCGGCTGCTGACCCAGGTGATCGAGCCGCTCGGCCACGGCGGGACCGCGCACTACACCCCCTACGACTGGCACACCCGCCGCTTCGGCCCGCCCCGCGCACTCCCGGCGGCGCCCGTGGTCCTCGTCGAGGGCGTCGGAGCGGGGCGCCGCGTGTTGCGCCCGCATCTGGCGCGGCTGCTGTGGATGGAGCTGCCCCGCGAGGAGTCCTGGACGCGTGGCAGGTCGCGGGACGGGGAGGAGCAGCGGGAGTTCTGGGCCGGGTGGGTCCGGGCCGAGGCCGAACACTTCGCCAAGGACCCCTCGCGCCCCTCTGCCGACCTTCTGGTTCGGCAGGGAAAGAAGGGGTACGAGGTGCTCCCGGGACCTTCCGGGACGGTTGGACCGGACCATAAAATCACTCTGGGTGACGGACCATCCGCTGTGTGCTGAACTTGTGAAGACCCTTGCTTCCGAACTTCCCGGAGTGCTTCAACTCGGCTTGACCGGGGGGCCGTACAGGACTTACGTTCTGAATGTGCGGCCTTCAGCAGCCGCCCTCAGACGCGAAGCCCCCGGTTGTTCCCCCGTGATCGGGGGCTTCGTTCTGCCCTCAACTCCTTTTCCGGGCGCTGCGAGCCGTTATTCGCTCACCCTCGGTCACCATTCCGTGTGCGCCCCGTCTGCTCCCACCTCGCCAAACGGCCTGTGCGGCACCCTTCGGCGGGCCGCACCCCCGAAGGTACGATGCCCTCGGTGCGACCTACGGACGGGCAGCTCTGCGCACCGTTGCAACTCCGGTCCGCAGCAAGGCGGTTCGATCAAGGCGGTCGGCGGGCGACGGCCCGGTGACTCACCAACGGGGGCACGGTTTGTGGGGGACGTGATGGACTTCGGCACGCAGGGCCCGCAGGCCCCGGCCGACCTCGCCTGGCTGCGAGGTGTGGATGCCTACACCATGGGCGCCTATCCGCAGGCGGAGGAGGAGTTCCGCGCCGCGGTGCGGATGGACCCGGGAATGGCCGACGGCTGGCTCGGGCTGCACGCGTTGCGCGTCGACACGACGACCGCGCTGCTGCGGATGTTCCGGCACCGGGAGCGCTTCGGGGAACAGCGGGCCCGGCATCGTCGCACCCTCAACTCCTGGTACTGGCTGGGCTGGTGGGTGCAGCCCGTGCTGGAGAGCCCGCGCGACCTGCTGCTCGCGCACGCCTCGCACTGGCTGGACGGACGCCATGTCCCCGAGCTGGACCGGGCCCTCGCGAGCCTGCCGCCCGTGGACACCGACGCCCAGGTGCGCTTCCTGCACGCCTGCCGCGCCTATCTGGTCAAGGACTGGGACCAGCTCGTCCGGCACACCGACCCGCTGATCGACGATTCCCTGCTGGGCATCGAGGCGGGTCTGTTCGGCGGCATGGCCCGGGTGCGCCTGGAGATGTTCGGACAGGCCGAGCCGCTTCTCTCGGCGGCCCTGATGCGCTGTCGCAGCGAACAGCCCCAGCGCAAGGAGCTGCGCTACTGGCTCGCCCGCGCGCACGAGGGCACCGGCCGCTCCGCCGCCGCCCTCCCCCTCTACCGTGCCGTGCACCGCGTCGACCCGGCGTTCATGGACACCTCGGCCCGGCTCGCCGCGATCGCCGAGGGCGACGGCTACGACGACGCCGCGGCGGACCTCGCCTCGATCGCCCTCTCCGGCGCCCAGGACGTCCTGGAGGGACCGGACGGCCTCGACCCGCTCTTCGGCGGCACCGACGGACGTGACCTCAAGTTCTCCGACCCCGACCTGCCGCCCGCCGGCCCGCTGCCCTCGGTGACCGACCCCTCGGTGCGCGAGAAGCTCATCCCGACCCAGGCGCTGCCCGCCGGCCCCACCGACCCCGTCTTACTGGAGGAGGCGCTCACCGAACTCGAGCGCATGGTGGGCCTGGAACCCGTGAAACGCCAGGTCAAGGCATTGTCGGCCCAGCTGAACATGGCGCGGCTGCGCGCCGGGCAGGGTCTGCCGGTCCAGCCGCCCAAGCGGCACTTCGTCTTCTCCGGCCCCTCGGGCACCGGCAAGACCACGGTCGCCCGCATCCTGGGCCGCGTCTTCTACGCCCTCGGGCTGCTCGGCGGCGACCACCTCGTGGAGGCCCAGCGCGCCGACCTCGTCGGTGAGTACCTCGGACAGACCGCCGTGAAGGCCAACGAGCTCATCGACTCCGCGATCGGCGGGGTGCTCTTCGTGGACGAGGCGTACTCGCTCTCCAACTCCGGTTACGGCAAGGGCGACGCGTACGGCGACGAGGCGCTCCAGGTGCTGCTGAAGCGGGCGGAGGACAACCGGGACCACCTCGTGGTGATCCTCGCCGGCTATCCCGAGGGCATGGACCGGCTGCTGGCCGCCAACCCCGGGCTGTCGTCCCGCTTCACGACCCGGGTGGACTTCCCCTCGTACCGCCCCCTCGAACTCACCTCCATCGGCGAGGTGCTGGCCCATGAGAACGGTGACGTGTGGGACGAGGAGGCCCTCGACGAGCTGCGGTCGATCGCCGGGCACGTGGTGGACCAGGGGTGGATCGACGAGCTGGGTAACGGGCGGTTCCTGCGGACGCTGTACGAGAAGAGCTGCGCGTACCGGGATCTGCGGTTGTCGACGTATCCCGGGATGCTGACGCGGGACGACTTGTCGACACTGCGGCTGCCGGATCTGATGCAGGCGTACGGGGAAGTGCTGTCCGGGCGTGGGCCGCAGGACCCGTCAGCGATGTGAGGGGCGCCTACGAGCTCGGGAGCTCCCGGTTCGTCGGCGGGTGCGAGTAATTCGTGGTTGCTCGCGCAGTTCCCCGCGCCCCTAAGGGGGCGCGGGGTGCGGCCTGCGTCAGCTCGCCACCGCTTCCTTCTGCTCGGCCATCCTCGGCTGCGGCGGTGTCTCCCGGTGGGCCGGGTCCGTCACCTCGCCCACCAGGAGTTCCAGTACGTCCTCCAGCGCCGCCAGGCCCAGGACCCGGCCCGACGCGTCCGTGACCTGGGCCAGGTGCGTCGCCGCTCGGCGCATGACCGTCAGGGCGTCGTCCAGGGGGAGCTCGGACCGCAGGGTCGTCATCTTGCGCCAGAGGTGCTGGGGCACCGCCCGCTCCGACTCCTCCAGGTCCAGTACGTCCTTCACATGCAGGTAGCCCATGAAGGCGCCGTTGTCGGCCACGACCGGGAAGCGGGAGTAGCCGGTGCGGGCCGTGAGCTCCACGACCTGGCCGGGTGTGACCGAGGGCCCCACCGTCACCAGTGACTCGCGCTTCAGCAGGACGTCCGTGACCGGGCGGGAGCCCAGTTCCAGGGCGTCCTCGAGGCGTTCCTGCTCCTCGGGGTCCAGGAGGCCCGCCTGGCCCGCGTCCTCCACGAGCCGGTTGAGCTGCTCGCTGGTGAAGACCGCCTCGACCTCGTCCTTGGGCTCGACACGGAAGAGGCGCAGGATGCCCTGGGCGCAGGCGCCGAGGGCGATGGTGATCGGCCGGCAGACGCGGGCGAAGGCGACCAGACCGGGGCTCAGCCACAGCGCGGCCTTCTCCGGGGCCGCCATCGCGAGGTTCTTCGGGACCATCTCGCCGATGACGAGGTGGAAGAAGACCACCGCGGCCAGGGCGATGACATAGCCGAGCGGGTGGATCATGCCGTGCGGCATGTGGATCCCCTCGAAGACCGGCTCCAGCAACTCGGCGACGGTCGGCTCGGCGACCGCGCCCAGCGTCAGCGAGCAGACGGTGATGCCGAACTGGGCCGCGGCCATCATCTGCGGCAGCCGCTCCAGGCCGTACAGCACCTGACGGGCCCGGGCCGTGCCGAGCGGCTCGATCTGGCTGCGCCGGACCGACACGAGGGCGAACTCGGCGCCGACGAAGAAGCCGTTGGCGAGCACGAGCAGGGCGGCGAACAGGAGTTGGAGCACGCTCATCGGGCGGCCTCCACAACCGCGGGGGCCGTTCTGACCAGTCGTACGCGCTCGGCGCGGTAGTGCCCGACCTGGCGTACCGAGAGCCGCCAGCCGGGAAGTTCGGCCCGGTCGCCCACGGCCGGGATCCGGCCGAGCAGGTCGGCGACGAGCCCGGCGACCGTCTCGTACGGTCCTTCGGGCACGTCGAGGCCTATGCGCTGAAGGATGTCGACACGGCAGCTGCCGTCGGCGTCCCAGGCAGGCTTGCCCTCCTCCGCCGGGGCGGCGGCGAGTTCGGGGACGTCCAGACCGTCGTGCTCGTCGCGGACCTCGCCGACGATCTCCTCGACGATGTCCTCCAGGGTGACCACACCGGCCGTGCCGCCGTACTCGTCGACGACGACGGCGATGGGCTGCTCACTGCGCAGCCGGGCCAGCAGCGGCTGGACCGGAAGGGTCTCCGGCACGAGCAGGGCCGGGCGGGCGATCCTGGCGACCGGGGTGCGCAGCCGGTCGTGGGCCGCGACGGCCAGCGCGTCCTTGAGGTGCACCATGCCGACGATCTCGTCGATCTTCTCCCGGTAGACGGGGAAGCGGGACAGGCCGGTGGCGCGGGTCAGGTTGACCACGTCCTCGGCGGTCGCGGACACCTGGAGCGAACTGACCTTCACGCGCGGGGTCATCACGTGCTGCGCGGTCAGCTCGGCCAGCGACAGGGTCCGTACGAAGAGGTCGGCCGTGTCCTGTTCCAGGGCGCCGGCCCGCGCCGAGTGCCGGGCCAGGGAGACGAGCTCGCCGGGGGTGCGGGCGGAGGCCAGCTCCTCGGTGGGCTCGACGCCCAGGGCGCGGACCAGACGGTTGGCGACGGCGTTCAGCGCGGCGATGACCGGGCGGAACAGACGCGCGAAGGCGTGCTGCGGGCCGGCCACGAAACGCGCGACCTGCAAGGGCTTGGACACCGCCCAGTTCTTGGGCACGAGTTCGCCGATCACCATCTGCACGGCGGAGGCCAGCAGCATGCCGACGACCACGGTGACACCGGAGACGGCCCCCTCGGGGACACCGATCGCGGTGAACGGACCGTGCAGCAGCTCCGCGAGCGCCGGTTCGGCGAGCATGCCGACGACGAGGGAGGTGATGGTGATGCCGAGTTGGGTGCCGGAGAGCTGGAAGGAGAGCTCCTTGAGCGACTCGACGACCGTACGGGCTCGCTTGTCGCCCTCGGCCGCGGCCTTCTCGGCGTCCGGTCGCTCGACCGTCACCAGGCCGAACTCGGCGGCCACGAAGAAGCCGTTGGCGAGAATCAGCAGGAAGGCAGCCGCCAGGAGCAGCAGGGGGATGGTCATGCCGCCGCCTCGGTATGCCGGGAGGGGGCGGCGCAGGTACTACAGGACGATCCGTCCATCGCTGGAGGGAATCACTCCTCGGTTAGCAGTGGGCCTCTGAGGACCGGGGGGAACCTCAGCGGCGGAGGCGCCACGAAAACGCCTCCGCCAACAGATTAATCAAGACATGGCCCTCTACGGCAGATCCCCCGGGCCGCGGGACTCGACGAGCGACCGCAGTGCGCGGGCGTCGGCGATGGCCTGCTGCTTGGCGATACCGGGCTGGATGCCGAGGGCGGGCAGGCTGGTGCCGTCGGTGAGGTTGAGGAACACCCAGGGGTCGCCCGGCCGGAGATTGACCTGGACGATCTCGGCCCAGTCGAGATGCCGCTTGCCGGCGATGTTCACGACGGTGACACCGGACTCGTCGGCGACCACCTTCACCCGGGCGAGCAGGGCCAGCACACCGGCCAGGAGCGCGGCGGTGAAGACGAAGCTCAGGCGCTCGCCCGGGCCGAGCTTCTCCAGCAGCAGCGCGATCGCCGTGATGACCACGAAGAGCGCGACGGCGGCGGTGAGCAGGACGGCCCGGGTGCGGCCCGGCCGGAAGGTGACGGGGAGGGTGGGAACGTCGGACATGGCTGCGCGGCCCCTCAGAGACGGCAGGCGTGGATGGACGTCGTCAGGATCGCCCGGGCGCCGATGTCGTACAGGTCGTCCATGATCCGCTGCGCTTCCTTGGCCGGGACCATCGCACGGACGGCGACCCAGCCCTCGTTGTGCAGCGGGGAGACGGTCGGGGACTCCAGGCCCGGCGTCAGCGCCACGGCCTTCTCGAGCTGCTCGACCCGGCAGTCGTAGTCCATCATCACGTACGTCCGGGCCACGAGGACGCCCTGGAGGCGGCGCAGGAACTGCTGGACCTTGGGCTCGTTCTCCGCGGAGGTGTCGGCGTCCACGCGGCGGATCACGACCGCCTCGGACTTCATGATCGGCTCGCCGAAGACCTCCAGGCCCGCGTTGCGCAGCGAGGTGCCGGTCTCGACGACGTCCGCGATGACCTCGGCGACACCGAGTTCGATGGCGGTCTCGACGGCGCCGTCGAGGTGGACGACGGAGGCGTCGACGCCGCTGTCGGCGAGGTGGCCCTCGACGATGCCCTCGTAGGAGGTGGCGACCGTCTTGCCCTTGAGGTCCTCGACGCCCTGGGCCGTGCCCGGCTTGGCGGCGAAGCGGAACGTGGAGCGGGCGAAGCCGAGCGGGAGGATCTCCTCGGCCTTGGCGCCGGAGTCGATCAGCAGGTCACGGCCGGTGATACCGATGTCGAGGCGGCCGGAGGAGACGTAGATCGCGATGTCGCGGGGGCGGAGGTAGAAGAACTCGACCTCGTTCACCGGGTCGACGATCCGCAGCTCCTTGGACTCCCGGCGCTGCTGGTAGCCGGCCTCATGCAGCATCTCCGCCGCAGGGCCAGACAGGGAACCCTTGTTGGGGACGGCGATGCGCAGCATGAGGTCGGCTTCCTTCGCGTGACGGGGTGGGTGCGGAACTGACGGATTCACAGGTGGGCGTAGACGTCGTCCAGGGAGATGCCGCGGGCGACCATCATCACCTGGACGTGGTACAGCAGCTGCGAGATCTCCTCGGCGGCCGCCTCCTTGCCCTCGTACTCGGCGGCCATCCAGACCTCTGCGGCCTCTTCGACGACCTTCTTGCCGATGGCATGGACGCCCTTGCCGACCAGCTCTGCGGTGCGGGAAGTGGCGGGGTCGCCGGTGGCGGCCTTCTGCTGGAGCTCGGAGAAGAGCTCCTCGAACGTCTTATTGGACATGGTGACGCTCAGCCTATGCCACACCCGGGTTCCGTCAGCGCCACGGTTCAGATACTGAGCGGAGGGTGGCCGCGGTCGCCACCGCGGCCGTCACCGCCTCGTGCCCCTTGTCCTCGTTGGAGCCCTCGATGCCCGCCCGGTCCAGGGCCTGCTCCTCGGTGTCGCAGGTCAGCACGCCCATACCGATGGGGACACCGGTGTCGACGGAGACCTGGGTGAGGCCCTGGGTCACGCCCTGGCACACGTACTCGAAGTGGGGGGTGCCGCCGCGGATCACGACGCCGAGGGCGACGATCGCGTCGTAGCCGCGGCCCGCGAGGACCTTGGCGACGACCGGGAGCTCCCAACTGCCGGGGACCCGGAGCAGGGTCGGCTCGTCGATCCCCAGGTCGTGCAGGGCGCGCAGGGCGCCGTCCACCAGACCGTCCATCACCTTCTCGTGCCACTGCGCCGCGATGACGGCGACCCGCAGGTCGCCCACGTTGCGTACGGACAGCTCCGGTGCACCCTTGCCGCTCACGTTCTCTGATCTCCTCGTTACTGGTTGCTGCAGGTGGACATCGACGCCGTCGCGGCCGTGTCCAGCCAGGGCAGGTCGTGTCCCATCCGGTCCCGCTTGGTACGCAGGTAGGTGAGGTTGTGCTCGCCCGCCTGCACCGGCATCGGCTCCCGTCCGTTGACCTTGAGGCCGTGGCGCAGAAGGGCGTCGGACTTGTCGGGGTTGTTGGTCATCAGGCGCACACTGCGCACACCCAGGTCCTCGAGGATCTGGGCGCCCGCACCGTAGTCCCGGGCGTCGGCGGGCAGGCCGAGTTCCAGGTTGGCATCGAGGGTGTCGCGGCCGCGCTCCTGGAGCTCGTACGCGCGCAGCTTGGAGACCAGTCCGATGCCGCGCCCCTCATGACCGCGCAGATAGACCACCACTCCCCTGCCCTCGTCCTGTATGCGGGCCAGGGAGGCGTCCAGCTGGGGTCCGCAGTCGCAGCGCGCGGAGCCGAAGATGTCGCCGGTCAGGCACTCGGAGTGGACGCGCACCAGGACGTCCTCGCCGTCGCCGATCTCGCCGTGGACGAGGGCGACGTGCTCGACGCCGTCGACGGTGGAGCGGTAGCCGTACGCCGTGAACTCGCCGTGGGAGGTGGGCAGGTGGACCTCGGCCTCGCGGCGGACGGTGGGCTCGGCGGTCCGGCGGTAGGCGATCAGGTCCTCGATGGAGATGATCGTCAGGCCGTGCTTGCGGGCGAACGGGATCAGCTCGGGCAGCCGCAGCATACGGCCGTCCTCGCCGGCGATCTCGACGATGGCGCCGGCCGGGCGCAGGCCCGCCAGCCGGGCGAGGTCGACGGCGGCCTCGGTGTGGCCGTTGCGCGTGAGGACCCCGCCGGCCTTGGCGCGGAGCGGGAAGACGTGGCCGGGGCGCACGAAGTCGGTGGGCTCGGCGTCGCCGCCCGCCAGCAGCCGGAGCGTGGTCGCGCGGTCGGCGGCCGAGATGCCGGTGCTCACACCGTGGGCGGCGGAGGCGTCCACGGAGACGGTGAACGCCGTCTTCATCGACTCGGTGTTGTCCGCGACCATCTGCGGCAGTTCGAGCCGCTCCAGTTCCTCGCCCTCCATGGGGGCGCAGATCAGGCCACGGCACTCGCTCATCATGAAGGCGACGATCTCGGGGGTCGCCTTCTCGGCGGCGATGACGAGGTCGCCCTCGTTCTCCCGGTCCTCGTCGTCGACCACGACGATCGGGCGGCCGGCGGCGATGTCGGCGATGGCCTGCTCGATCGGGTCGAGCGTGAGGTCCTCCACGCCGTCGGTGCTGTACAGGATCGGTGCCGTGCTCATGCCGGCGCTCCTTCCAGAGCGGGCCGCGTGCCCTGGCGGGAGCGCAGCCACCAGTCGCGCATGCCCCACAGGACGAGCGCGCCGTAGATGACGTAGACGAAGCCGGAGAAGGCGTAGCCGTTGGCGAAGTTGAGGGGGACGCCGACCAGGTCGACCAGGAGCCAGGCGAACCAGAACTCGACCATGCCGCGCGCCTGGGCGTACATGGCGACGACGGTGCCGACGAAGATGTAGGCGTCGGGCCAAGGGTCCCAGGACAGACTCGGGTACGCCTTGAAGAGCAGGGCGACCGCGACGGTGCCGGCGGCGGCCGCGCCGGCCATCACCGCGCGCTCGGTCCAGGTGGCGAAGCGCGGGGCGATGTGGCCGCCGCGGCCCTTGTCCCGGTTCCACTGCCACCAGCCGTACAGGGCGACGACCATGACGATCGCCTGCTTGCCCGCGCTGCCGGTGAGATGGCCGTAGAACGCGCCGAAGAGGATGAGGCCGGCCAGGAACTGCACGGGCCAGCTCCAGATGGAGCGCCGCCAGCCGAGGGCGAGGGCGGCCAGGCCGGTGATGTTGCCGATCATGTCCGACCAGAGGATGTGCTGGTCGAAGGCGGTGAACGCCTCGGAGTTCAGCCAGTTCACCGGCCTGCTCCCTGGGTGCTCGCGAGCAGCCGCTCGACGTACTTGGCGACGACGTCGACCTCGAGGTTGACCGGGTCGCCGGGCTGCTTGTGGCCGAGCGTGGTCAGGTCGAGGGTGGTCGGGATGAGGCTGACGGTGAAGTAGTCGGGTCCGGCGTCGACGACGGTGAGGCTGATGCCGTCGACGGTGATGGAGCCCTTCTCCACGACGTAGCGCGAGAGGTCCGCGGGGAGGGAGACCTTGACGATCTCCCAGTTCTCGGACGGTTTGCGCTCCAGGACCTGGCCGGTGCCGTCGACATGGCCCTGCACGATGTGGCCGCCGAGACGGGCGCCCACGGCGGTGGGGCGTTCGAGGTTGACGCGGGAGCCCACGGCGAGGGCGCCGAGGCTGGAGCGGTCGAGGGTCTCGGCCATGACGTCCGCGGTGAACTCGTCGCCCTCGTGCTCGACGACGGTGAGGCAGACGCCGTTGACCGCGATCGAGTCACCGTGCTTCGCGCCCTCGGTGACGACGGGGCCTCGCAGGCGGAAGCGACACGCATCGCCGAGGTTCTCGACGGCGGTGATCTCGCCCAGCTCTTCGACGATTCCGGTGAACACTTCCCGGGTCCTCCTGCCACATCGGGGCACGGACTCCGGGGCTGTCGATGACGACAGAATGAACGAGCAGGAGCACTGGGGGCGACGCCGGACAGACCCGCCCACATGGACGAGTAGATACGGCGACGCGCACGAATGCCCGCCCGCCGCGCACTGCCTCCCATCCGGACTTTAACCGTCGGTCCAGGAATTTCACCTGGTCAACCGGTCACTGGAAGTGACCGGGTCGCGGACTGTAACCGCCGGTTCGGACTTTCACCGACCCCGGAGTGCGCTGCTTTAAGGTACAGAGCCAGTGTGCCACGGCCGATCGAGGTCCATACGGGTGAGTGATGTGGAGTGGCTCACAGGTGGTGTCGCTGGACTTCTCAACTCGCCCGACCTGTTGGACTCTTTGGTCTAGTCCTTTTTGGATCTCCGCAGACGGCCCGGCGGCGGTGACGACGGCCCTTGCCCGCCGCCGGGTCCCTCACCACCCGGGCATGGCAGGGTGACAGGCATGACGAGTGCGATCGCCGACGAGTTCGAGAGCCACCGTCCGCGGCTGTTCGGCCTGGCCTATCGCATGCTGGGCTCGGCGGAAGAGGCCGAGGACACCGTCCAGGACGCCTTTCTGCGCTTCAGTGGCGCCGACCGGGCCGGCATCGAGCACCTCGGGGCCTGGCTCGCGAAGGTCGTCACCAATCTCTGCCTGACCCGGCTGACCTCGGCCAGGGCACGGCGCGAGACCTACGTCGGGAGCTGGCTGCCGGAGCCCGTCGTCACCTCGGACGGCACGCTCGGCCCGCTGGAGTCGGCCGAGCAGCGCGACGCGGTGTCGATGGCGCTGCTGGTCCTGCTGGAGCGGCTCACGCCGACCGAGCGGGCGGTGTACGTGCTGCGGGAGGCGTTCGCCTACGGATACCGGGCGATCGCCGACGTCCTCGATCTGAGCGAGGCCAACTGCCGCCAGTTGCACCGCAGGGCGGTCCAGCGGGTGGGCGAACCGCGGTCGCGGTTCGAGGCCGTGCCCGAGCGGCGGGAGGAACTGGTCGCGACGTTCGTCACGGCGGCCCGGGAAGGCGATCTCGCCGGTCTGGAGAAGCTGCTCGCCGCCGACGTGACCTGGTGGAGCGACGGCGGCGGCAAGGTGTCCGCGGCCCGGCGGCCGGTCGAGGGCCGCGAGAAGGTGGTCCGCTTCGCGCTGGGTTCGTTCCAGAAGTGGGGCGCCGAGCTGCGGCTCACGACGGCGGAGGTCAACGGCGGGACCGGGGTCGCCATGTGGACGGGCGGGGTCCTCGCCGCCCTGGTCACCTTCGACCTGCGGGACGGGCTGATCGCCGGCGTGCGGGCCGTGCTGAACCCGGACAAGCTGGAATTCGTACGCGGTCAGCTCGCCCACCCGTAGGGGCCTGTCACATTTCACCGGGGGTACGTGGTCTCACCGGGCGAGGGGCGCTCCGCCCGGGAGCGCCCGGCGTCCGAAGGGACTGAACAGCATGACCACGATCCTGGTGACCGGCGGTACCGGAACGCTCGGCCGGCTCGTCGCCGAGCGGCTGCGGGCGGACGGGCACGAGGTGCGGGTGCTCAGCCGGCACGCCCAGCCGTACGCCGTCGACCTGCGCGAGGGGGGTGCCGCGCTGGACGCGGCCGTCGAGGGCGTGGACACGGTCGTGCACTGCGCGACCACGCAGACCGGCGGCGACGAGAAATCGGCCGGGAACCTGATCGCGGCGGCGCGGCGGGCCGGGGCGGGACATCTGGTCTACATCTCGATCGTCGGCGTCGACCGGGTGCCGTTCGGGTACTACCGGTCCAAGCTCGCCGTGGAGCGGCAGCTCGAGGAGTCGGGGCTGGGGTGGACCGTGCTGCGGGCGACCCAGTTCCACGATCTGCTGGTGAGGATGTTCCGGGCGATGGCCAAGTCGCCGGTCATGGTGGTTCCCGCGGGGGTGAGCGACCAGCCGGTCGAGGTGGCCGAGGTCGCGGACCGGTTGGCCGATTTGGCGGCCGGAGCGCCCGCGGGGCGGGTGGCGGACCTGGGCGGGCCCGAGGTGCGGTCGTTCGAGTCGCTGGCCCGGGCCTACGTGAAGGCGACGGGGCGCCGCCGGGCCGTGGTGAACGTGCCGTTGGCGGGAAAGGCGTACCGGGGCTTCCGGGCGGGTGGGCATCTGGCGCCGGAACGGGCCGTGGGGAAGGGGACGTTCGAGGAGTATCTGGCGCGGAGGTTCGCCGGCAACGGGTGAGTACCGCTGAAGCGGCTCCGCGCCTCTAGCGGGGCGCGAACAGGTCGTCCTGCGCCCGGTCCCGGGCCGTCAGCAGAGCGCCGCGCAGGACAGCCCCACCGCCCAGAACGCTGGGGCGCACCTCGGTCGGCAAGGGTGACATCCGGCGGACTCGCCGCTCCACACGCGCGGCGAGTTCCTCCCCGCCCGCCTGCCCGACCTCCCCACCGAGAACCACACACCCGGGGTCCAGCACGGCCACGACGGACGAGACGCCGACAGCGAGCCGGTCCGCCAACGCGCCCAGGAAGCCGTCCGCCCCCTCCGCCACGGCCCTGCCCACCAGCACGGCCGCCACCGGCTCGGCCCCGGACGCGGCGCCCACCACTCCGTGCTCCCCCGCCAGTTCCGCGATCGCCGCCGACCCCGCCAGCGAGTGGAACCCCCCGTCGCACCCCGTCGCCGACGGCAGCCCCCGCGTCCCGGGCACCGGCAGGAACCCGATCTCCCCCGTCCCCCCGGAGGCGCCCCTGCGCAACGAACCGTCCAGCACCACGGCCGCCCCCGTCCCGTGTCCCAGCCACAGCAGCACGAACGTGTCCCGGTCCCGCGCCGCCCCCTCCCGCTGTTCCGCCAGCGCCGCGAGGTTGGTCTCGTTCTCGACGTGGACACGGGCCTGCGGGAGGCGTTCCTGGAGGGCGGCGACCAGGCGGCGGTGCCATTCGGGCAGGCCGGTGGAGTCGCGGAGTTCGCCCGTGGCCGGGTCGACCAGGCCGGGCGCGCCGATGCCCACGGTGTGGAGCCGGTCCGCGCCCGCCTCCTTGGCCGTGCGCTCGACCAGCGTCACCGCCTGCTCGACCGCCGGTCCCGTGCCCGTGTCGTCGCCGATCGGCACCGACGCCTCGGCCAGCACCCGCCCCAGCAGGTCGGAGACGAGGACGGAGACGCCTTCCGTGCGGACGTCGAGCGCCGCCAGATGGGCGAGGTCCGCGACGATGCCGTACAGCTTCGCGTTCGGTCCGCGGCGCTGCTCGCCCGACTCCCCGACCACCTCGATCAGGTCGGCGGCGATGAGGCGTTCCACCAGGTCGGCGACGGTGGGGCGGGACAGACCGGTCAGCTGCTTCAGCTGTCCTGCCGTCAACGGGCCTTCCTGCTGGAGCAGTCGCAGTGCGAGCCGGTCGTTGATGGCCCTGGCGGTGCTGGGGGATGCGGGCATGCCGGGATCCTTCCAGATCGGCCGGGCCCTCAGGTCGGCGTGAGGGCGGCCTTCAATCGACTATCTATCAGGCAGGGACCCTGATAGTTTACGTCGCCGATGGGGACCGGAGACCGCGAAGGGGCGGGAGAATGAGCGCAGTGCAGTACGACGAGGGCCAGGTGAAGCGCGCCCGGTACGCCGTGGCCGCGGTCTTCGCCGTGCACGGCGCCGTGACCGGTTCGTTCGCCACCCGGGTGCCGTGGATCCAGGACCACTCCTCGGTGAGCGCGGGCCAGTTGGGCCTCGCCCTCGCGTTCCCGGCCCTCGGCGCGTCCGTGGCGATGCCGCTGGCGGGGAGTATCAGCCACCGTTTCGGTGCGCGGAACGCCCTGCGCGGCCTCATCTCCCTGTGGACGCTGGCCCTGGTGCTGCCGGCCCTGTCCCCGAATCTGCTGATCCTGTGCCTGTCCCTCTTCGTCTACGGCGCCACCGCCGGCATGGCGGACGTGGCGATGAACGCGCTCGGTGTCGAGGTCGAGAACCGGCTCCACCGGTCGATCATGTCGGGACTGCACGGCATGTGGAGCGCGGGCGCCCTGGTCGGCTCGGCGGCCGGCACGCTCGCCGCCCATCTGGGCTCGGACGCGCGTCTGCACCACGCGCTGGCCGCGGCCGTGCTCACCTTCCTCGGCCTGCTGGCCTGCCGTTGGGTGCTGGACCTCCAGCCCACCGAGGACGAGGAGCCGCCGCCGCGGTTCGCGCTGCCCCCGAAGTCGGCCCTGCTCATCGGTGCCGTCGGCTTCTGCGCGGTGTTCGCGGAGGGTGCCAGCCTGGACTGGTCGGCGGTGTATCTGCGGGACCAGTTGGAGACCTCGGCGGGACTCGCGGCCGCCTGCACGACGGGCTTCACGTTCACCATGGCCGTCGCGCGGCTCGCCGGCGACCGGATCGTGGACCGGTACGGGTCCGTGCGCACGGTCCGGACCAGCGGTGTCCTCGCCGTGCTCGGCGGGCTGCTCATCGTCGTGGCGAACCATCCGGCGGTGGCGATGGCCGGGTTCGCGCTGATGGGGCTGGGGATCGCGGTGGTCGTGCCGCTGTGCTTCGCCGCCGCGGGCCGCAGCGGGTCCAACCCCAGTCTGGCCATCGCGGGTGTCGCGACCATCACGTACACCTCCGGCCTGATCGCTCCCAGCGCGATCGGCACCATCGCCCAGGCGACCAGCCTGCTGGTGTCGTTCGTCCTGGTGACCGTGCTGGCGAGCGGGCTCGTGGCCTTCGCGGGTGTGCTGCGCGCCGGGGACCGCGACCGTCCGAAGGTCAGCCCGCCGGCCGCAGCAGTTCCCGACCGGCGGCCCTGAACCGGTCGCTCCACGGCGCGGGGCGCATCGTCTCGAAGTCCAGCCGGACCAGAACACGGGTGCCCCGCGCGTAGGTCACCGAGCCGTCCTGCGAGCAGAAGCGGAAGCCGTACGTCAGACCGGTGTTGCCGAGCCGCTCCAGCCACAGGTGGACGGCGTAGGTGCCGGTCCGGGTGACCGGGGCCTCGTAGCCGATCCGCAACTCCTTGACCGCGTTGCAGGCGTCGCCGGCCGCGACCCAGTCGCCGTCGAAGTGGATGCCGTGCTCCTGCCACAGCTCGGTCCAGGCCTGCTCGACCTTGAGCGGGTAGCGGGCGTTGTGCAGCAGCCCGAGGGCGTCCAGATCGTCGAAGTGGACGGTGACGGGGATCAGCCGGCCAAAGGCGGGGGCGGGGGCGGGCAGGGCTTCGGCGGTCACGGGTGAGGCTCCAGGGGCGTATGGCGGGGGTCCCCTCATATTAAGCGGGCGCTCACCCCAAAGCGGCCCCCGGGGCGGTGACCTGGGCGGATCTCCCTGACAATGGTCCGGACATCCGCACGTACGACGAAAGCGAACCCGCACCATGGATCTTGGCGTCGGCTGGAAACTGCACGGCGACGGACGCACCCCGGCGCCCGGAGCGGTGGTCCGCCCCGACGAGCGGCTCTCCTGGCCGCGCACGGTCGGGCTGGGTGCGCAGCACGTGGTGGCGATGTTCGGGGCGTCCTTCGTGGCGCCGGTCCTGATGGGCCTGGACCCCAATCTCGCGATCATGATGTCCGGCGTCGCGACCGTGATCTTCCTGCTGGCCACCCGCGGCCGCGTGCCCAGCTACCTCGGCTGCTCGCTCTCCTTCGTGGGCGTCGCTGCCGTGATCCGCGCGCAGGGCGGCACGAGCGCCACGGTGACCGGCGCCGTCTTCGTCGTCGGTGTCGCGCTGTTCCTGGTCGGTGTCGCCGTGCAGCGGTTCGGCGCGCGGATCATCCACGCCGCGATGCCGCCGATCGTCACCGGCGCGGTGGTCATGCTGATCGGCTTCAACCTGGCCCCGGTGACGGCCTCCACCTACTGGCCGCAGGACCAGTGGACGGCTCTGCTGGTCATGCTGTTCACCGGTCTGGCGGTCGTCTGTCTGCGTGGCTTCTGGTCCCGGATCGCGATCTTCCTCGGGCTGGTCTTCGGATACGGCATCTCCTGGGCCTTCGACCGGATCTTCGGCCGGATCCACTCGGCGGACGCGAGCGGCAGGCTCACCGACCACTGGCGGCTCGACCTCTCCGCGGTCGGCCAGGCCGACTGGATCGGGCTCCCGGCCTTCCACGGACCGTCCTTCGAGTGGTCGGCGATCCTCGTCGCGCTGCCCGTCGTCATCGCCCTGGTCGCGGAGAACGCCGGACACGTCAAGGCGGTCGGCGAGATGACCGGCGACTCGCTGGACGACAAGCTCGGCACGGCGATCTCGGCGGACGGCATCGGCTCGATGCTCTCCACGGCGGTGGGCGGCCCGCCCAACACCACGTACTCCGAGAACATCGGCGTGATGGCCGCGACCCGTGTCTACTCCACGGCCGCGTACTGGGCAGCCGCCGGTTTCGCGCTCCTCTTCGGCCTGTGCCCGAAGTTCGGCGCGGTCGTCGCCGCGATCCCGGGCGGAGTGCTCGGCGGCATCACCGTGATCCTGTACGGCATGATCGGCCTGCTCGGCGCGCAGATCTGGATCAGCGCCAAGGTGGACCTGCGCAATCCGCTCAACCTGGTGCCGGCCGCGGCGGGCATCATCATCGGCGTCGGCGACGTCACCATGAAGTTCACCGACACCTTCTCGCTGAGCGGCATCGCGCTGGGCACGCTGGTCGTCATCACCGGCTATCACGCGCTGCGGGCGTTCGCACCGGCCCACCTGAAGACGCAGGAGCCGCTGCTGGACGAGGGCACGTCCTCGTACGGCGAGGCCGAAGCGGCTCAGCGCGCCAAGTCGTAGGCGTACGACGGTGTGAACGTGCCGGGCGAGCCCTTGCAGCCGTCCGACTCCCCCGGCAGCTTCACCCACAGATAACCGTCGATGCGCGCCTCGCCGGTGTTGAGGGTCGGGGCCCGGCCGAGCTTGCGGCCGTCGGGGTCGCACCACTCGCCGTCGGGCGGGGCGCCGTTGCCGTTGCGGCTGGTGTCGATGACGGCGCCGAGGCTCGCCGGGCCGCCCAGGGCGTCGAGGACCCGTCGGTCATAGGCGATCTCGTCGGCGGTGCGGTGGAAGTTGGAGACGTTGCTGAAGACGCCGTCGGAGGAGGCGGCCGAGGCGGCGCCCGCCTGCCGCAGCAGATCGGCCTGCTTGGCCGCCGGGTGCCAGCCGGAGTGGCCGGCGTCGAAGTAGACCCGGGCCTTCGGGTTCGCGTCCTTGAGGGTCCGCCCGGCACGGGCCAACGAGGCGAAACGGTCGGCCCGTTGAGCGGCGGACAGACACTCGGACTGGGCTATCGAGTCGGGCTCCAGGATCACGACGACCTCGCCGGAGCCGAGCCCGGCGGCGAACCTGTCGATCCAGGCGTCGTAGGCGTCGAGGTCCGGCGCCCCGCCCTCGGAGGCCCCGCCGCAGTCGCGGCCCGGGATCCCGTACGCCACGACCACCGGCACCCGGCCCTGCGCCGCGCCCCCGGAGGTGACCGCACGCACGCGTGCCGTGATGGTGGCCGGCGTGTAGTCGGCGAACCAGACGGCCGCCGGCTGGTCGGCGATACGGGACCGTATGACGTCCTGGCGTGCGTCGCCGGGGTTGGCGCGGACCCAGTCGAGGACCTGTGACTCGGGGTGGCGGTAGAGGCGGGTGGAGACGGCCGCGGTCTCCTGCTTCTTCTCGGTCTTCGTCGGCGACGGCGTCGGGCTCGCCGCCTTCTTCTTCGGCGAGGCGGACGGAGAGGCCGACTCGGTGACCGAGGGGGACGGCGAAGGTGCGGGAGGCCGGAGATCCAGGGTCGGGGAGTCCGTCACCTCCGGGCGGGCCTCGTCGGAGCCCCGCCCGTCGTCGAGCGCGGACATCATCCCGGTCGCGGTGCCCACGGCGACCACGACGGAGGCCGCCGCGACCATGCCGCTCCGCCGGGCGGCACGTCGGCGCTCGGCCCTGCGTTCGGCCAGGCGATGGGCACGTTGGCCTGGCACCTGCTGATCCCCTCCCCCTTCGGCGGCGGCGTTCCCCCGTTCTGGGGAAGCACCGGGCCCGCCGACACTTCGGCCAGCCTAGGCCTGGGACCCTGCCTCCATGCCGCAGTTGGAACAGTTCGTCACTCCCGTCGACGCCGTCGTCTCACGGATGCGCGCCCTGGACGAGGCGCTTCCGGAACGGGACGGGATCGCGGTCTTCAACCGCGTCTACCTCGCCGTGACGGAGGCCGTCGGCCGGGGCATCGACGCGGGCCGGTTCACGGACACGCGCGCCGCGATCACGCTGGACGTGCGGTTCGCCGAGCGGTACCTGCGGGCGGTCGAGGCGGTGACCGACGAGCGCCGCCCGCCCGCGTGCTGGCGGCCCCTGTTCCAGTACCGCCGGCATCCGGGCGTACGCCCGCTGCAATTCGCGCTCGCGGGCATCAACGCGCATATCGGGCACGATCTGGCGCTGGCCGTCGTGGACACCTGTCGTACGCTCGGCTGCGAACCCGTCGACGTGGAGGACGAGTTCGACCGCGTGGGCGATCTCCTCGTCTCGCTGGAGGAGCGCATCCGCGAGGATCTGATGCCGGGTCCCGATCTCCTTCAGATCGCCGACCCGCTGACCCATCTGCTCGGCGCGTGGAGTCTGGAGCGGGCCCGGGACGCCACCTGGACGGCGGCTCGCGCACTGTGGGCGCTGCGCGGACTGCCCGATGTCGCCGGGGAGTTCAGGGAGCGGCTGGACACGGCGGTGGGGTTCGCGGGACGGATGCTGCTCACCCCGCTGCCGGACTGATCCGGCCCGGCCCGGGCTCTGAGGGGTCCGACGGGAACCGGACGCCCACCGAGCCTGTCTGGGCACACGTGGCGGAACTTCTTTTCCTGACCCTGGTCTTCGCACCGCTCGTGACGCCGTTCGTGGTCGTGGGCACCGCCCTGGCGCTGGCCAAGCGGGCCTACGACCGGGAGCTCGGCAGCGGGCTGCGCCTGCCCGATGCCACGTCGTGCGCGCTGCTAGCGGTGCTCGCCGGCACGGCCGCCCTCGGTGCCTACGCGTACGGCGTCATGCGGGGCTTCTACATCCTGGACCCGGACCAGATGTGCGCGGCCGCCGGTGCGCGCGGCGACCACGTGGTGACGCGGATGAGCCTGCCGGTCAGCGTGCAGTGCGTCACCGGGGACGGTGAGGGGACCGAACTGGTGCCGGGCTGGGTGAACCCGGTCGTGTACGGCGGCCTGGTCCTCTGCGTGCTGGCCATCGGGACGGCGGTCTCCTCGGGAGTCCGCCGTCGAACGGCTCAGTCCTCCGGCAGTTCCACCGGCGCGATCTCGTCGTAGACGTCCCCCGGGCCCGGGTTCGTCGCGTCGGTCGCCCCGCCGAAGTGGTGCATGACCCCCCACACAGCGTTCAGCGCGGTCTGGACCGCGCCCTCGGCCCAGCCGGCCGTCCAGGAGATGTCGTCGCCCGCCAGGAAGATGCCCCGCTTGTCCTCGGGCAGCCGGTCCTGCATGAAGTGCGTGAACAGGCGCCGCTGGTAGCGGTAGTGGCCGGGCAGGTTGGCCTTGAACGCGCCCATGAAGTAGGGCTCGTTCTCCCACGACACGGTCACCGGGTTGCCGATGATGTGCTTCCTGATGTCGACCTTCGGATAGATCTCGCCGAGCGACTTCAGCATGACCTCCATCCGCTCGTTCGCGGACAGCGGCAGCCACTTCAGGCTGTCGTCGCACCAGGTGTACGAGAGGCAGATGACGGCCGGCTTGTCGGGACCGTCGTCGAGGAGGTAGGTCCCGCGCGTCATACGGTCGGTGAGGGTCATCGACATGACGTCCCGCCCGGTCGGGTTTCCCCTGTCGTCGACGGCCTTGTCCAGCCAGAACGGCCGGTCGACGGGAACGAAGAGCTTCGAGGACTCCATGTAGTGGGTGCGCTCGATCGCCGTCCAGTGGTCGATCGGGAAGAGCGAGTCGTCGCAGGCGATCTTCGACAGCAGCATCCAGGACTGGGCGGTGAAGATCGCCGCCCGGTAGGTGCGGATGTCGCCGTCGGCGTCGGTCACCGTGATCCGGTTTCCCGCGGTGCGGTGCAGACGGGTGACCGCGGGACGCGGCTCGCCGTTCACGTGCAGCTGCGCCAGCGAGGTGCCGTAGGGCCAGTGGACGATCTTCTCGGGCGCGCGGTCCCAGAGCCTGAGCGGCAGTTGCTGGGAGCCGCCGACGATGCCGCGGTGGTGGTCGTCGGCCTCGGTGTAGACGACCCGCAGGATCTCCAGGATGGAGTTGGGGAAGTCGGTGTCCCAGCCGCCGGTGCCGAAGCCGACCTGGCCGAAGATCTCGCGGTGCCGGAAGGACCTGAAGGACTCGGAGTCGCAGAGGAAGCCGTAGAAGGTCTGGTTGTCGAGCTTCTCGACGAGCTTCGCCCAGATCTCGCGGATGCGCGGGACGTCCCGCTCCCGCATGGCCTGGTTCATGTCGGAGAAGTCGGCGCCCTCTTCGAGGCACTTGTTCCAGGCCGCGGCGACATCACGGTAGACCTGGGGCAGGTCGTCGACCGTCTCGGCGTAGTGCGACTCGCCCTTGAGGTCGACGACCGTCGAAGGGGTCGCCTCCGCGAGGGGGTTGGGGAAGGGCTGCGTCTTCAGGTCCACCAGGTCGATGTAGTGCTGGAGCGCCGTGGAGGACGGCGGGAAGCGCATCGCGCCCATCTCGGCGGTGAGGCCTTCGGTGCCCGGGCCGTCGAAGCCCACGGTCCGCAGCCGTCCGCCGATCTGGTCGGCCTCGTACACGACCGGCTTGAGGCCCATCTTCATCAGCTCGTACGCGGCCACGAGGCCGGACAGCCCGCCGCCGATCACCGCGACCTCGGCGCCGTGCTCGGTCGCCGGTATCTGGCCGAGGCCCGCCGGGTGGGCGAGGAAGTCGTCGTACGCGTACGGGAAGTCCGGGCCGAACATGGTGATCGGCGGCTGCTGCTCGTCGGCGTGCTGGACGGCGTTGGGCACCGTGGACGTCATGGGGTACGGACTCCTAGCGACTGCGAAAGATAGGGGGCTCAGACCAGGGACCCGTAGAGCGCGGGACGGCGGTCGTGCAGATACGGGTTGGCCTCGCGGGAGGCGGCGAGGGTGACGGGGTCGGCGTCCGCGAGCACCAGCTCCTCGCCGCGTCCGGCGCGGGTGCGGGCGACCCCGTCGGGACCGGCGAGGGTGGAGAGTCCGACGAACTCGAACTCCCCTTCCCGGCCGACCCGGTTGACGTACGCGACGTACATCTGGTTCTCGAAGGCGCGCACCGGGATCATCGACTCGGCGACGAACTGGAAGGGGTGCATCTGCGCGGTCGGTACGACCAGGAGGTCGGTGCCGGCGAGGGCGTGGGCACGGACGTTCTCCGGGAACTCGACGTCGTAGCAGATCATGAGGCCGACGGTCAGTCCGCCGAGCTCGGCCTGGACGACCGGCTGCTCCCCCGGGGTGAAGTGGTCGCGCTCGAAGCAGCCGAAGAGGTGGGTCTTGCGGTAGTTGGCCCGGCGGTCGCCCGTGGCGGAGATCAGCTGGGCGGAGTTGAAGACCGTGTCCCCGGAGCGCTCCGGATAGCCGTACGCGATGGCGAGAGAGTGCCGCGACGCGATCTCCGCGACCGCGTCCGCGCTGTCCCCGTCGGCCGGCTCCGCGAGGCGGGCGATGTCGTCGCCGATCGCGTACCCGGTGAGGAACATCTCCGGCGCGGCCAGCAGCCCGGCGCCCGCGGCGGCGGCACGGCCCGCGGCCTCGTCGAGGACCTTGAGGTTCTCGACGACCGAGCCGGGGCGGCCGGAGCTCTGGAGCAGGGCGGTACGCATGCGTGTCCTCACCGGGGCGAAAGGGTGGATGTGGGGGCCATGTAGACGGTACGGCGGGCTGACCAGGGCGGACAAGAAGGAGCCGTTGCGTGCCGGTAAGCGATTTGTTGCGTCCGTGCGGGGCGGAGCGGTGATTCGTTGCGCGCCCTCCCGTCCACCGGGAGGCGTACGCGGTACGGGGCGGACCAGCCTGGCGGCGTAGCCGGGATGCCGACCCTGGCGCGACGCGGCGGAGGCGGGGCCTCGGGACAGTGGTGACCGTCCCGTTCGCCCGCGGAAAGGACCGTCATGAACCGTCGTACGAAGGTCGCCGTGCTCGGCGCCACGCTCTTCCTCACCGCCGGACTCACCGGAGCCGCGGCTTCCGCGCCCGCCTCCCACCCGAAACCCCGCGAGGGCGCCGCCCTCACCGGCACCGCCAAGCTGCACCGTTCCGCCGGCGACGACATCACCTTCTCCTTCGACGCGCACCTCGCCGCCGAGGACAAGGCCGACCCGATGAGGGCGACCGGCACCTTCGAGTGGAGCCACTACCTGAACGGCGACGGCGCCTGGGCGAAGGCGAAGGTCGACTGTCTGGTCACCGGCGGCAAGGTGGCCGTCGTGTCCGGCATCGTCACCGACTCGGACCTGCCGGGCGCGAAGGGCACCCGGGTCGGCGTCACGGTGCACGACCTCGGCAACCGCGACCGGCTCGGATACAGCTGGGCGACGACCGAGGACCTGGGCCCCGAGGACCTGCCGAAGTGCGTCAGCTCCGCCCCGTTCGAGAAGGTCGAGAAGGGGACGGGGGACTTCACGGTCGTGCCGTGGCAGCCCGACTTCTAGCCAGCACCAGCGCCGTCACCAGGTACGGCACCGCCAGTACCGCGAAGACCGTGCCGTGGGCCGCGGTCGTGCCCAGCAGCGCGTACGCGCCGAAGGTGGCGACCGTGACCAGCTCCGTGCCCAGACTCGCGACGGAGGTGAGGGTGGCCCGGCGGGACTCGTCGATACGGTGCTGGAGGCGGACGTCGGCGAGCACCTCGGCCAGCTGGAACCCGCCGAAGGCGAGGCCGACGAGCGCGATGCCGGCCGGGGTCCCGGACGCGGCGCCGGCGGCCATCGCGAGCGCGGAGCCCGCCAGCAGCCACGCCGTCCCGGTGGTGCCGAGGCGTTCGGCCGGCCCGGTCAGCAGGCTCGCCGCCGTGACGAGCGTCCACACGAGCAGGATCAGGTAGGGCACCGTCGTCTCCGCCACACCGGTGTCCCGGGCCAGCAGGGGCGTGTACTCGTCGAGCGCGCCCCACACCGCGGCGACAGCGGGGACCAGCAGCAGGGCACCGCGTACGGAACGGTCCTCGCGGACCACGGCGAGTCCGGTCCGCAGGGTCGTCCACCAGCCGTCGCCCCCGGTCTCCGGCCGCGTCCGGTGCTCCGGCAGCCGGGCCGCCACCGCGGCGGCCAGCAGACAGGCCAGGACACTGCCCGCGCCCACCAGCGGGTAGCCGCCCAGCGCGAACACCGGCCCGGCGAGACCGATCGCCGCCATGGTGGCCGCCAGCCGCGCCGCGCGTACCCGTCCCATCACGCGCGCGTACCGGTCGGCGGCGCCGAGCCGGTCCAGCTCGTCGTAGGCCAGCGCCTCGAAGGAACCGGAGCAGAGTGCCCCGCCGATGCCCCACAGGACGAACCCGAGCGCGAAGGCCCAGTACGCGGGGACGATCACCCACAGGGCGAAGCCGACCGCGTTGAACAACGGGCCGGTCCACAGCAGCAGCCGTCGGGAGACCGCGTCGGCCAGGGCGCCGGAGGGGACCTCCAGCACGACGGCGGTGACCGACCACAGGGCGAACAGGGAGGAGATCTGCCACAGCGACATCCCGGTGTCGGCGAAGAGCAGCGCGTACACCGGGTAGAGCAGGACGAAGTCGTCGAGGAACGCGTAGCCGTACAGCGTGGTCGTCAGCCGACGGACGCCGGTCGTGGACACACGTGTGGGTGAGAGTGTCATGAGGCCTTCCCGGAAGGGCGGTTCGGACGTCGTGGGTACGGCGTCCGAGGCGGCCCTCGGGAGGCACGGCTGGTGGATCAATGTCGCCAGGTCATGACACCGATGCTAGACAGTCCCGGCCCCGCTGCCCAGCGAAAAAGTGGTGATCACCGCCGCGTGGTCGGACGGCCAGTCGTTGTCCGCGACGTCCGGCCAGGTCCGGGGGGTGCCGCTGACGTACGTCCGGGAGTCGAGCACCCGCAGCCCCCGGTGCAGAACGAAGTCGATCCGGTCCTGCGGCTCCGGCGCGGCCTGGACCGGCGACCAGGTGTGACCGGGCGCGGCCACGGGGTCGGGGTGGGCCTGACGGTAGGAGTCGGCGAAGCCCGCCTCCTCGGCCGCCTTCGTGACCGGCCACTCGATGTCCGGCCAGTCCAGGTGCGAGGGCGTGTTGAAGTCACCGACGAGAGCGACCGGCACGACCTCGTCGATCCTGCCCAGCGCGTCTCTCATCTGCGCGAGCCGCACCCCCTCGTGGGCGGCCGACGGCACGTAGGGCCCGTACGACTCGTAGTCCAGGTGGACCGTCCATACGTCCGCCTCGGCGCCCTCGGCGACGCGGACCCGGACACCCGCCGCGCCGTAGAAGCCGACCTCCGGGTCCCCGAAGGTGTCCGTGATCGGGTGGCGGCTGATGATGCCGAGGTTCACCCCGGCCCGGTGGTGGTACCAGCCGAGGGCCTCGGCGAGCTCCTGCGCGGCGGTGCCGTACGTCTCCTGGAGTCCGACCACGTCCACCTCGGTCTCGGCGATGACCTTGAGCTGTTTGGCCCGGTGGTCATGGACCTCGGTGCCGCCGTACCAGAGGTTCCAGGTCATGACGCGGAGCCGGTACGGCAGCAGGGAGCGGAGCCGGTCGACGGTGACCCCCTCCAGGCCGGCCAGGACGGTCCGGCCCGGCGCGGCCTCGATCGGCGCGAGGGAGGGCACGGCGAGCACCGCGCACCCGGCGGCCTCGGCGGAGGCGACCCCGGTCTCCGTGTCCTCGACGGCGACACAGGCGGCGGGGTCGACGCCCAGGGCCCGGCAGGCGGCGAGGTAGGGATCGGGGGCCGGTTTGGTGCGGGGTGTGTCGTCGGCGGTCACGGAGACGGCGAAGCGCTCGGCGCCGAGCGCTTCGAGCACCGTGTCGGCGACCGCCCTCGGGGACGCGGTCACCAGGGCCGTGGGCACCCCGTCGCGGGCCAGGGCGCCCAGCAGGTCGAGCGCGCCGGGACGGGGCACGATGCCGGTGCGGACGCGGTCGGCGAACTCCCGGTGGAGCGCGTCGGCCAGATCGCCGGCCGGGGTGCCCGTGGCCGCGGACAGCCAGGCGGCGGTGTCCTCGACCGCGCGGCCGAGCACCTCCGGCTGGTCCGCCTCGGTCAGGGTCCGGCCTGCCACCTGTTCCACCGCCTCCCACCACAGCCGCTCGGTGTCGACGAGCGTGCCGTCCATGTCGAACAGGACGGCCTGGAGCGGGAGTCGGCTCACGGCGCGCTCCGCTCGGCGACGAGTACCGGCCGCTGCGGCAGGGACACGCTCACCGCGGCCCCCGCCCCGAGCCCGGCGGCCTCGTGGGCGGGCAGGTCGGCCTTCACGTCGGTGCCGTCGGCGAGCCGGACGGTGACACGGACGGCGGCGCCCAGGAAGGAGGTGGCGACGACGCTCGCCTTTCCCTCGTCGTCGGCCCGCACGCGTACGGCCTCGGGCCGCACCAGCACGTCCACCTCGGCCGCCGAGGGCACCGGGCCGTCCACGGGCAGCCGCTGCCCGAGCACATCGACGGACCCGTCGGCCAGCCGTCCCGGTATCCGGCTCATCGTCCCGACGAACTCGGCGACGAAGGCGGTGGCCGGACGGCCGTACAACTCGGCCGGGGCCGCGCACTGTTCGAGCCGCCCGGCGTGCATCACCGCGACCCGGTCCGCCATCGACAGGGCCTCCTCCTGGTCGTGGGTCACGAAGAGGGTGGTGATCCCGAGCTCCTGCTGGAGTCGCCGGATCTCCTCGCGCAGGGTGAGCCGCACCTTGGCGTCGAGCGCCGACAGCGGCTCGTCGAGGAGCAGCACCCGCGGCCTCAGGGCCAGCGCACGGGCCAGGGCGACGCGCTGCTGCTGACCGCCGGAGAGCTCGTGCGGGAAGCGCCCGCCCTTGTCGGCGAGGCCGACCAGCTCCAGCAACTCGGCGGCACGCGACCGTCGTTCGGCCGGACGTACCTTCCGCATCCGCAGTCCGAAGGCCACGTTGTCGACCGCGTCGAGATGCGGGAAGAGGCTGTACGACTGGAAGACCATCCCCGCGTCACGGCGGTGGGCCGGCACCCGGGTGACGTCCTCGCCGTCCACCAGCACCTCGCCGGAGTCGGGGTGTTCGAAGCCCGCGAGCATGCGCAGCGCGGTGGTCTTTCCGCAGCCGGACGGGCCGAGCAGGGCGAGGAGCTCACCGGGCCGGACGGTCAGGTCCAGTCCGTCGAGGGCGACGGTCGGACCGAATTCCCTGCGCAGGCCACGGAATTCGACGGTGGCCGCTTTCTCGAGCGTCTTCATGGTCATCCCCGGGAAGTAGTACGGGCGCGTCCGCCGAAGCCGGCCAGGACGAGGAGCAGCACCCACGTCACGAGCAGGCTGAGCACGGACACGGCGACGGAGAGCTGGGCCTGCGAGCCGCTGACGTTCACGATCCACACGGCGAAGGGCTGGAAGCCGAGCAGCTGGGCGACCGTGAACTCACCGAGCACCAACGCCAGCGTGAGGAAGGAGGAGTTGAGGAGGGCGCCCCGCAGATTGGGCAGTACGGCCCGGACCAGCGCCTGCGGCCAGCTCGCCCCGCAGCTGCGGGCGGCCTCGACGAGGGTGCGGACATCGACCGCGCGCAGTCCGGCGTCCAGGGCGCGATGCACGAACGGCAGGGCCATCACGACGTACGCGAGGACGAGGATGACGGGGAAGTCGGGGTTCTGGATCGCCACGAACGTCTGGAACAGCGGGGTGCGGGAGAGGTGTTCGGGCCCCCACTTCAGGACCGTGATGATGCCGGCGACGAGCGCGATCGGCGGTACCACCAGCGGCAGTTGGCACACCACCTCGACGACCGGCCGGAGCCGGGGCGACCCCAGTCGCAGGGCCACCATCGCGGGCACCATCAGGAGCAGCACGATCACGATCGTCGCGAGGGCCAGTTCCAGCGAGAGCAGCAGGCTGGTGACGAAGCCGTCGGTGGAGAAGATCCGGGTGTAGGCGTCGAAGGTGAGGCCCTGCCCGGGCACGTCGACGGTGAAGACGATCGACGCGGCGAGCGGCACCAGGAAGTACAGCCCGGCGAGGCCGTAGACGCCCCACCGCCACAGGTTCAGGCGAGCCATCGCGCGCTCCGTCGTTGCAGGGGCAGGTACACGGCCATGACCAGGCCCGCGATGAGGACCATGTCGAGGCTGAGGGCGAGCGCCACGTTCTCCTGGCCCACGAGCACGTTGCCGGAGAGCGCGTCGGCTATCTGCAGGGTGATCAGCGGGATGGAGCTGCCCACGATCGCGGCGGCGGTGGCGTACGCGGCGAAGGCGGTGCCGAAGAGCAGCACGAGCCCGCCGAGCAGTGAGGGCGCGAGGACGGGCAGGGCGACATGGCGCCAGTACTGCGTGGTCGTCGCCCCGTTGTTCTGCGCGGCCTCGCGCCACTGGACGCGCAGCCCCTCCAGGGCGGGGGTGATGGTGAGGATCATCAGCGGGATCAGGAAGTACAGGTAGACGATCACCAGTCCCCAGAAGCTGTAGAGGTCCCAGCCCTTGTCCGTGAGGCCCAGGTGCCGGGTCAGCACACCGGCGTTGCCGAGGGTGGCGACGAAGGCGAAGGCCAGCGGGACGCCGCCGAAGTTGGCGAGGACGCCGGAGGCGGTGAGGACGGCTTCGCGCAGCGCCCGGTGCCGGGATGTCACCACGGCCTGGGCGAGCGGCAGCCCGAACAGGGCGGCCAGCACGGCCGACACCGCGGACAGTTTGACGCTGCCGAGGAGAGCGGTGAGGTAGGCGCCCTGCAACGAGGCGGTCAGGTTGGCCGTGCCGAACCCGCCGGTCGTCTTCACCGTGAACGCCCCGTCCAGGATGGCCCAGGCCGGCAGCCCGAAGGCCACCGCGGTGAAGGCGAGCAGCGGGACCACGGCGAGCCAGCCGAGGGACCGGCGCCGCCGCTTCACCGCGACGGCCGGCGCCGGGTCCACACGTACGGCGGTGGCCGTCATCCGGAGACGGCCTTCGCCCAGCCCTGTCCGAGCACCGTCTTGGCCTTGTTCTGCTGGGCCTCGGTCGGGAAGCTCGGCGTGCCGGAGACCTCGGGCAGCTTGGCCGCGGCGGTCTTGTCCAGGGTGCCGGCCTTCTCCATGGCGGTCATCAGGGCCGGGCGGGCGTACCCCTTGAGCCACAGGTTCTGGCCCTCGGCGCTGTAGAGGTACTCCTGCCACAGGCGGGCGGTCGCCGGGTGCGGGGCGTCCTTGTTGATCGCCTGGGAGTAGTACTGCGAGAACTTGCCGTCGCTGGGCACCGACACCGTCCAGTCGACGCCCTTGGACTTGAACTCCTCGGCGTACCCGGCGTTCAGGTAGTCCCAGTCGATGCTGATGGGCGTCTCGCCCTTCTCGACGGTGGCCGGGGTCGACTCGACGGGCGTGTAGTTGCCGTTGCTCTTCAGCTTCTTGAAGAAGTCGAGGCCGGGCTGGATGTCGTCGAAGGAGCCGCCGCTCGCGAGCGAGGCCGCCCAGACGCCGCCGAAGGCCGAACCGGACTTGGTGGGGTTGCCGTTGAGGGCGACCTGGCCCTTGTACTGGGGCTTGAGGAGATCGGCGAAGGTGGTCGGGCAGGTCTTGACGCGCTTGGCGTCGCAGCCGATGGAGATGTAGCCGCCGTAGTCGTTGTACCAGCGTGCCTGTGCGTCCTTCTGCTCGCCGGGGATGTCGGCGAAGGACGCCACCTTGTACGGGGCGAGCAGCCCCTGCTCGGCCGCGCTGATGGCGAAGGAGCTGCCGAGGTCGAGCACGTCGGGGGCCCGGTCCTGCCCCTTGCGGGAGGTGACGGCGTTGATCTCGTCCTGGCTGGCGCCGTCGGGGTTCTCGACGGCGACCTTGATGCCGTACTTCTTCTCGAAGCCGTCGATGAGGGCGCCGTAGTTGGCCCAGTCGCGGGGCAGCGCGATGGCGTTGAGCGTGCCCTCCTTCTTGGCCGCCTTCACCAGGGCGTCGAGTCCGCCGAAGTCGGCGGCGGAGGTGGCGGTGGCGGCGTTCTTGCCGTCGGCGGTGGTCGAGGAGTTCTCGGGGGCGGCGCCACAGGCGCTCAGGGCGAGGGCGGCGAGGACGCCGAGGGCGGCGGTTCTCGGCAGGGACACGGTCACGGCTTCTCCAGGGGACGCGCGAGGGTGCAGGAGTCGAACGGAGAGAGGGAGCGAGAGAACTTGTGTCAGATAACTTGTCTGAACAAGTTGGCCTCAGTAAGGCTGCTGCCGGTATCGATTCCGTAAACACTGGCGAAACAGTGACCCCTGTGTTCCCTGACGATCACGCGCCCCTCGGATCCCTGCCGGATGTCGTCTAGGCTGGTCACGCTGTGCACAGCAGTCGACTCGGAGGGGAAGCATGCCGGCGCGACACGAGGAGATCGCCGACGCACTGCGCCGGGCGATCGACCGCGACGAGTACACAGTCGGCAGTCGGCTCCCCGCCGAGACGGACCTGGCCGCCCAGTACGACGTCTCGCGCGGCACGGTCCGCCAGGCGGTCGCTGCACTGACCGCCGAGGGCCTGATCGGCTCCCGCCAGGGCGCCCGGCGCGTGGTCCTGGCCAGCCGTCGCAGCCAGAGCTTCGCCGAACTGCGCAGCTTCGCGCAGTGGGCGCGGGCGATGGGCCGCGAGGCGACGGGGCGGGTGGTCGCGCAGGAGTACCGGCCCGCGACCCAGGAGGACGCGATACGTCTCCAACTACGCGCCGGGACAAAGGTGTTGCATGTCCTGCGGGTGCGCGGCCTGGACGGCGAGCCGGTGTTGCTGGAGCGGACCGTGTACGCCGACTGGATCTCCCCCGCCGTCGAGCCCATCGAGCCGGACTGTCCGTCGGTGACCCAACGCCTGTACGACGACAGGGGGTTGGTCTTCGCGTACGGCGAGCACGTCATCGACGCGGTCGCGGCGGGCGCGCAGGACGCGGAGCTGCTGCTCGTGCGCCGTACCAGTCCGCTGCTGCGCGTGCGCCGGGTGACGACGACCCGCGAAGGGCGACCGGTGGAGTGGTCGGACGACCGCTACCGCTCGGACGCGGTGAGCTTCAGCGTGCACAACTCGATGGACAACAACGCGCTGGCCCGCAAGACCGCGGAGTAGAGTTCCCCGCGCCCCTGAGGTGGGACCAGGTGACGTGCCTTCAGGGGCGCGGGGAACCGCGCGACAAGCACCGACGCATCCGCACCCGCCCCAAGACCGCACCGCCCCTCACCCTGGCGCCCCCGAAGAAAACCTCCGCAGCAGCGGTGACAGCACCAGCACCGACTTGGTGCGCTCCACGAACGGCTCCCCCGCGATCCGCTCCAGGACCCGTTCGAAGTGCCGCATGTCGGAGGCGAAGACCTGGACGACCGCGTCCGCGTCCCCGGTGACGGTGGACGCGGCGACGACCTCCTGGTAGCGCTCCAGGCCCCGCCGGATGGTGTCCGGCGAGGTGTTGTGCCGGCAGTAGATCTCGACGAACCCCTCGGTCTCCCAGCCGAGGGCCGACGGGTCGACCCGTACCGTGAAGCCGGTGATGGCTCCGGTGGCGCGGAGCCGGTCCACGCGCCGTTTCACGGCGGGCGCGGAGAGGCCGACGATCTGCCCGATGTCCGCGTAGGAGCGGCGGGCGTCCTCGGCGAGGGCGTGGACGATGCGTTCGTCGAGATCGTTGAGCACGGTGGGCGGATCAGCTCTCAGGTGTTGCGAGTCGGGAGCGGCGATAGCCGTATACGAAGTAGAACACGAGCCCGGCGGCCATCCAGACCCCGAAGACCACCCAGGTGACGGCCGACAGGCTGCCCATCATCCACAGACAGAATCCGAGCCCCAGCGCGGGCAGCACCGGGGACAGCGGCACCCGGAAGGTGCGCGGCATGTCCGGACGGCTCCGGCGCAGCACCACGACGGCGATGTTGACCAGCGCGAAGGCGAAGAGCGTGCCGATGCTGGTGGCGTCGGCGAGCTGGCCCAGCGGGATCGCGGCGGCGAGGACACCGCAGAACAGGGACACGATGACCGTGTTGGCACGGGGTGCGCCGGTCTTGGGGTGCACGCGCGAGAACACCTTCGGCACGAGCCCGTCGCGGGACATCGCGAAGAGGATGCGCGTCTGGCCGTAGAGCACGGTCAGCACGACGCTGGCGATGGCGATGACGGCGCAGGCGGCCAGCAGGGTCCCCCAGAAGGTCTGTCCGGTCACCTCGCGCATGATCTGGGCCAGCGCCGCCTCCGAGTCACCGAACCGCTGCCAGGGCTTCGCGCCGACGGCGACGGCCGCGACGAGGACGTACAGGGCCGTCACGATGACCAGCGACAGCATGATCGCGCGCGGCAGGTCCCGCTGGGCGTTCTTGGCCTCCTCACCGGCGGTGGAGGCGGCGTCGAAGCCGATGTACGAGAAGAACAGCGTCGCCCCGGCGGCGCTCACGCCCGCCATGCCGAGCGGCATGAAGTGCTCGTAGTTGCCGGAGCGGAAGCCCTGGACGCCGATGGCGCAGAACAGCACCAGCGCGGCGATCTTCACGACGACCATGACGGTGTTGGCCCGCGCGGACTCCTTCGCGCCGCCGAGCAGGAAGGCCATGGCCAGGAGTACGACGATCAGCGCCGGCAGGTTGAAGATGCCGCCGTCGCCGGGCGGGGCGGACAGGGCGTCCGGGATGGTGACGCCGATGGTCCCGTCGAGCAGTTCGTTGAGGTACTCGCCCCAGCCGACGGCGACGGCCGCGACCGAGACGCCGTACTCCAGGATCAGACACCAGCCGCAGACCCAGGCGACCAGCTCGCCCATCGTCGCGTACGTGTACGAGTACGAGGACCCGGCGACCGGGATCGTGCCCGCGAGTTCGGCGTAGGACAGGGCGGAGAACAGTGCCGTCAGGCCCGCGATCACGAAGGACAGGGTGACGGCCGGACCGGCCTTGGGCACGGCCTCGCCGAGGACGACGAAGATTCCGGTGCCGAGCGTGGCACCGATGCTGATCATGGTCAGCTGCCAGAGCCCGAGGGAGCGCCGCAGACTGCCGCCCTCCCCCTGGCCGCCCTCGGCGACCAGGCGTTCCACCGGCTTGCGCCGCACAAGACGCGCACCGACTCCCGGGGACCGTGATGTGCGCTGTTGCGGGGGTGCGCCTTGGTCGAGCACGCGCTGACTCCTTCGTCGCTGCCTCTCGACGCGGCGGGGACCGGCGGCACACCTGCGCGAACAGGAACCCACCGAGCGGGGTCCCCGCCACGCCACGTACAGCGCATGACCCTACGAGCAGGGCCATAGCACTCGTAATGCTGCAATCTTGCGCATACACGCAAGATCGTTGCGTTCATCGAACGAGGGCGCGCATTCGTTGCAGGGCGGCCGACCGCGCCCCCGAAGGGGCGCGGGGCTGTGTTGAATATGCGGCTCCGCCGCGCGGGCGCGACCAGCCACAACGGACCCGCGCCCGGCACCCGGCGACGAGCATCGGTCACCCGGCCCGACCAACCGCGCTGCCGGCGGAGCTACCAGCTGGCGTGCAGCGGCTTGCCCTCCGCGTAGCCGGCCGCGCTCTGGATGCCGACGACGGCCTTCTCGGCGAACTCCTCCAGGGAGCCCGCACCGGCGTAGGTGCAGGAGGAGCGGACGCCCGCGATGATCGAGTCGATCAGGTCCTCGACGCCGGGACGGGTCGGGTCGAGGAACATGCGGGAGGTGGAGATGCCCTCCTCGAACAGCGCCTTGCGGGCCCGGTCGTACGACGACTCGTCGGACGTGCGGTTGGCCACGGCCCGCGCGGACGCCATGCCGAACGACTCCTTGTAGAGCCGCCCGTCGGCGTCCTGCTGAAGGTCGCCCGGGGACTCGTACGTGCCCGCGAACCACGAGCCGACCATCACGTTGGACGCACCGGCCGCCAGCGCCATGGCGACGTCACGCGGGTGCCGGACACCGCCGTCGGCCCAGACGTGCTTGCCGTACTTCTTCGCCTCGGCGGCGCACTCCAGCACGGCCGAGAACTGCGGCCGGCCCACACCGGTCATCATGCGGGTGGTGCACATGGCACCGGGACCCACACCGACCTTGATGATGTCGGCACCGGCCTCGATCAGATCCCGCACACCCTCGGCGGCCACGATGTTGCCGGCGACGATCGGAACCTGCGGGTCGAGCGCCCGCACGACCTTGATCGCGCTGATCATCGACTCCTGGTGGCCGTGCGCCGTGTCGATGACGAGCGTGTCCACGCCCGCGTCGAGCAGCTGCTTGGCCTTGCCCGCGACATCGCCGTTGATACCGACGGCGGCCGCGATGCGCAGCCTGCCCTGGGCGTCGACGGCCGGCGTGTACAGCGTCGCCCGCAGCGCGCCCTTGCGGGTGAGGATGCCGGCGAGACGGCCGTCCTTGTCCACGGCGGGGGCGTAGCGGCGGTTGGCCGCGTCCAGACGGTTGAAGGCCTCGCGCGGGTCGATGTCCGCGTCGATCAGCAGCAGGTCCTTGGACATGACGACCTCGAGCTGCGTGAAGCGGTCGACGCCGGTCAGGTCCCGGTCGGTGACGACACCGACGGGCTTGCCGTCCCCGTCGACGACCACACCGGCGTTGTGCGCCCGCTTGGGCAGCAGGGCCAGCGCGTCGGCGACGGTCTGGTGCGGGGCCAGCACGATCGGGGTGTCCAGGACGTGGTGGCGGCTCTTCACCCAGGAGACGACCTCGGTGACGACCTCGATCGGGATGTCCTGCGGAATGACCACCAGGCCACCGCGCCGGGCCATCGTCTCGGCCATCCGGCGCCCGGCGATGGCGGTCATGTTGGCGACGACCAGCGGGATCGTGGTGCCCGTGCCGTCGGGGGCGCTGAGGTCCACACCCTGACGCGAGCCGACCGCGCTGCGGCTCGGGACCATGAAGACGTCGTCGTACGTCAGGTCGTACGCGGGCTGGATGCCATTGAGGAAACGCACGTGCTGCACATCCCAGTCGATCAGAGGTGGCCCCCGGACAGGACAGCCAGGGGGAAGAGCACGTACTTCATTGTCCCATGTCCACCGGAATGCGATGCCCGGGCAGATCATCCAGGCTGGTCAGAGGCGCGTTAGGAGGATCCTCCGAGCGCGAGCGTCACCGTGAGCGCGGACGCCCGCGAGAACACCTCACGGGCGGTCGCCCACTCGCCCGGCCGCGCCTCGGCGTACCGCTCCCAGTTCCGCACGACGACGAATCTGTCCCCGACGGTGTCCTCGGGCCACAGTCCCGGGTCGGAGAGGACGTCGGCCAGCGCGTCCCAGTTGCGCCCGAAGTAGTCCGGCAGCCGCAGGTCCCGGACACAGCGCTCCATCAGGCTCGCCTTGTCCGTGACCCCGTCGAGGTCCAGCGTGGCCACGACCGTCGTCATCTCAGTACCGCCCTGAACGAGTCGTAGTGATCATCGGTGTAGTAGATCTCGTCGTCCCGCCCGGTGACAATGCGCCGGGCCCCGCGATCGCGCGAGCCCGGCGTGGGGACGGTGTACTCGTGGTAGTAACCGCGCTGGTGGGCGGGCAGCCGCCGCTCGAAGTTCCCGAAGACACTGCCGTCCCTGTCGTACGGGAAGGGGCCGCCGGCGTCGATGAGGTCCAGCGTCTCGCGGGCCTGGGCGGGCAGCCGTGACTCCTGGACGGTGGCCATGCCCTCGGCCCAGGACGGAGGGGCCGCACCGGCCTCACTCGACGTACACCCCGTCAGCAGGACGACGAGGAGACAGGCCAGCACCCGGGGGACGAACCGCAGCAGCATGCTGTCCACGCTGCCACGGCCGCCCCCGCATGACCTTCGGTCAGGGGCCGTCCGGGTCGGCGCGGTTCAGCGCCGGCTTCGGCGTCTGACCTGCCGTCAGCAGCACGTCCGCCGCCGAGGTGTCCGTCACCAGGCTGGTGACGAGCCCGGACCGCAGCACGGCGTCGATGGCCATCGCCTTGCGCGCCCCGCCCGCGATCGCGACGACCTCGGGGATACGGCGGAGCTGGTCCGCCTTGACCGTGATGCACCGCTCGCCCAGGTCCCGGCCCACGCGGCGCCCGTCGGCGTCGAAGAGGTGCGCGGAGGTCTCCGCGGCGACGCCGAGGGTCGAGTAGTGCGCCCGCTCCTCTTCGCTGAGCATGTCGTACACCGTGGAGACACCCGGCCCCCAGGAGCCGATGGAGACACAGGCGACCGTGACCTTGTCGAAGTACTCGAAGGCCCGGGCGATCCCCGTCTGGTTGCGCAGCGCCGCCGCGGTGGCCGCGTCCGGCAGCAGCATCGGGGCGTAGATCGGGTGGGCGTCGCCGCCCGAGACCTGCGCGGCCCGCCGTACCGCCTCCACCGAACCGCGCTCGGCGGTCCCGGCGTCGTACACCCCCGTCAGCTGCACCACCGTGCACGGCGGCAGCCGGTCGAGGGCCGCCGCCATGTGAATCGTGGACCGGCCCCAGGCCAGGCCCAGGACGTCGCCCTCGTTGACGAGTTCACCGAGCAGGTCGGCGGCCGTCTCGCCGAGGTTCTCGGGGTCGGGCGAGTCCTCCGCCTCGGCCGGCGACTCCACCACGACGGCATGCCTGAGTCCGTACCGGGCGCGCAGCGCGTCCGAGCGCTCGGCGTCCAGTTCGGCAGGCACACGGATCTCGATGCGTACGAGATCCCGCTCGAGGGCGGTCTCCAGAACCCGGGCCACCTTGAAGCGGCTCACGCCGAACTCCTCGGCGATCTGGATCTTGGACTTGCCCTCGAGGTAGAAGCGGCGGGCCATGGCCGCCGCCTGCACCAGCTCAGCGGGTCCCATCCGCATGGCTGACCGGCCCGCCGACATACCCGACACGGCCATCTCCTCACTGCTGTTCACACTCTGGATTCGCCGTTCATCCTTGCAGATCCGGCGGTCTTGATCAGCCCTGATGGGAGCCGTTCACGTTCCTGTGGCTCAGTGGCCGCATGCCCAGCTCGCCTTGGCGGTCGCCCCCTCAGCTTGGGTGCGCAATGCACGTACCGCCTCGGCCGGGTCGGATGCCCCGTACACGGCCGAACCGGCGACGAAGACATCGGCGCCGGCGTCGGCGCACTGCTCGATGGTGGAGGCCGAGACTCCGCCGTCGACCTGGAGCCAGAGTTCGAGGCCGTGCTTGCTGATCAACTCGCGGGTGCGGCGAATCTTGGGGAGCATGATGTCGAGGAACGCCTGTCCCCCGAAGCCCGGCTCGACCGTCATGATCAGGAGCATGTCGAGCTCGGGGAGCAGATCCTCGTACGGCTCGATGGGCGTCGCGGGCCTGAGCGCCATGGACGCGCGGGCGCCCTTGGCCCGGATCTCCCGGGCGAGCCGGACCGGAGCGGCGGCCGCCTCGACGTGGAAGGTGACGGAACCGGCCCCCGCCTCTACGTACTGGGGCGCCCACCGATCGGGGGCCTCGATCATCAGATGACAGTCCAGCGGGATGTCCGTCGCCCGGGCGAGGGACTCTACGACCGGCACACCGAGCGTGAGGTTCGGGACGAAATGGTTGTCCATGACGTCGACGTGGAGCCAGTCGGCTCCCTCCACCGCCTTCGCCTCGTCCGCGAGGCGAGCGAAGTCTGCGGACAGAATGCTGGGGTTGATCTGCGCGGCCATAGCCCAAGCCTGCCATGTCCGGCCATGAATGTTCGCGCCGGTCCAGACCTCAGCCGTTCATCGGATGTTGTTCCGGGACGGTACGTGCCATATTGGGCGGCCGACCGTGAGGTATCGGGGCTGCGGGGGTGGCCATGACGGGGAAGCAAGGCATCGGGCATCTGGTGTGCGGACGGCGCGCCAAGTGGGTCGTTCTGGCGCTGTGGGTCGTCGCGCTGTTCCTGACCGCGCCCTTCGCCCAGAAACTCACCGACGCCCAGGACAACGACGCCGCCTCCTGGCTGCCCGGCTCCGCCGAGTCCACCCAAGTCCTCAAGATCTCCGAGGACTTCAGGCCCGAACAGATCCCCGCGGTCGTCGTCTACGCCCGTCCCGACGGTCTGACCGCCCAGGACCGGGCGCAGATCGCGGAGGACGCACGGCAGCTCAAGGAACTGCGCGACCACGGCATCCGCGGCGCGGAGACCCGCGGCCCGGTCTTCGACCGTGAGACGGATCCGCGCGCGGCCCAGATCCTCGTACCGATCACGATGGACGAGCAGGGCTGGGAGGAGATCGCCCCCGCGGTCGACACCATCCGGGACGGGGTCGGCGAGGGCGGCGACGGCCTCGCCGTGCACATCACCGGACCGGGCGGCACCTCCGCCGACTTCTCCGAGGCCTTCGAGGGCATCGACTCGACCCTGCTGATCTCCGCGATGGCCGTCGTCATCGTGATGCTGCTGATCACCTATCGCAGCCCCACCCTCATCCTGGTCCCCCTGCTCTCGGTCATCGCCGCCCTCTTCACCGCACAGGCCCTCATCTACCTGCTCGCGGAGCACGCCGGCCTCACGGTCAACGGCCAGAGCGCGGGCATCCTCACGGTCCTCGTCTTCGGCGCGGGGACGGACTACGCCCTGCTCCTCGTCGCCCGCTACCGCGAGGAACTGCACCACCACGAGGACCGGCACGAGGCGATGGCCCTGGCCCTGCACCGAGCGGGCCCGGCCGTGATCGCGTCCGGCGCGACCGTGGTCCTGAGCATGCTGGTGCTGCTGGCCGCGGAGATGAACTCGACGAGCGGTCTCGGCCCGGTGGCGGCGATCGGCGTGGCGGTGGCCCTGCTGGCGATGATGACCCTCTTCCCCGCTCTGCTGGTGATCTGCGGCCGCTGGATCTTCTGGCCCGCGATCCCGCGCTTCGGCGACCCCGACCGCATCGAGCGGGGCCTCTGGGCCCGCATGGGCCGCCGTATCGCCCGCCGCCCGCGCATGGTGTGGGGCGTCACCGCACTGATCCTCGCCATCTGCTCGCTGGGCCTGATCCAGCTGCGCGCCGAGGGCATCAGCAACGCGGACGCGTTCACCGGGAAACCGGACTCGATCGTCGGCCAGGAGGTCTCCGCACGCTACTTCCCGGCGGGCAGCGGCGATCCCCTGGTCATCATCAGCAACCAGGCGCAGGCGCGGCAGGTGGGCGAGGCGGTGGCCGCCACCGACGGCGTCGCCCCCGCGTCGCTGGGCCTGCCGCCGGGCACGAAACCGTCGTACGAGGGCAAGGTCCTCTTCGAGGCGACCATGACCGATCCGGCCGACAGCGAGGCGGCCAAGCAGACCGTCGAACGGGTCCGGGACGCCGTCCACGCGGTACCGGACGCCGACGCCCGGGTCGGTGGCGGTACGGCCTCCCTGCTCGACATGGACGAGGCGACCACGCACGACAACATGCTGATCATCCCGCTGGTCCTGATCGTCGTCATGCTGATCCTGTGCGCCCTGCTGCGCGCCCTGATCGCACCTCTGCTGCTGATCGGGACGGTGATCCTGTCGTTCGCGGCGGCCCTGGGAATCAGCGCGCTCGCGTTCAGGTACCTGTTCGACTACGCGGGAGAGACGACGGACTTCCCCCTCTTCGTCTTCGTCTTCCTGGTGGCCCTCGGCATCGACTACAACATCTTCCTGACCACCCGCATCCGCGAGGAGGCGGCCCGCCAGGGCACCCGCCCGGGCGTGGTCATGGGCCTGGCGGCGACGGGCGCGGTCATCACGTCCGCGGGCCTGGTGCTGGCCGGCACCTTCGCCGCCCTCGGCACGCTCCCCATGGTCGCCTTCGCCGAGATCGGCTTCGCCGTGGCGCTGGGCGTACTCCTGGACACGTTCATTGTCCGGTCGGTACTGGTGCCGGCTCTGTTCCTGGACGTGGGCCCGAAGATGTGGTGGCCGCACAAACTGGCGCGGGAGGACGGTAACGCTCCCGTGGCGACCGAGTCGGAAAGGGTGAGCGAGACGCCCTGAGAGGCGGCGCGACCAGCCACAACGCACCGCCACTCGCGCCACGACCCGAACCCCTACGGCGAAGAGGCGAACCTCACCCCGTCCGACGGATCAACGCCAGATACATCGCGTCCGTCCCGTGAACATGCGGCCACAACTGCACATCCGGCCCCTCACCGAGCGCCGGCACACCGGGCAGCAACGGCCGTGCGTCGATCAACTCGGCCTCCGGCCACTCCTTGAGCACATCCTCGACGACCGCCCGCGTCTCGGCGAGATGCGGTGAACAGGTCGCGTACCCCACGACGCCGCCCACCCGGACGGAGTCCAGCGCGGTCTTCAGCAGCCCCCGCTGCAACGGCCCGAACCCCTCAAGGTCCTCGGGCCGACGCCGCCACCGCGCCTCGGGCCGACGCCGCAACGCCCCCAGCCCGGTACACGGCACATCCATCAGCACCCGGTCGAAACTGCCCGACCGCCACGGCGGCTTGATCCCGTCCGCGGCGATCACCTGATACGGCCCCGGATTCCCGCGCAGCGCCTTCGCCACGAGCCCGGCCCGGTGCGGCTGCTTCTCGGAGGCCAGCAGCACGGCACCCCGCTCCGCGGCCAGCGCGGCGAGGAGCGCGGCCTTGCCACCGGGCCCCGCACACCCGTCGAGCCACTTCCCGTCCGGCCCTTCCAGAGGCGCGTTGGCGAGCGCCAGTGCCACCAGCTGGCTGCCCTCGTCCTGCACGCCCGCACGGCCCTCCCGTACGGCCTCGATGGCCCCGGGCTCGCCGCCCTCGGCCAGCCGCACGGCGTACGGCGACCAGCGCCCCGCGACGGCGGCCTCCTCCCGCAGCAGCTCGTCCGTGTCGGACCGCCCGGGCCGGGCGACCAGCGTCACCTCGGGCCGCTCGTTGTCCGCCGCCAGCAACTCCTCGATCCCGGCCCGCGGGCCGCCGAGCGAGTCCCACAGGGCCGAGACGACCCAGCGGGGGTGCGAGTGCACGACGGCGAGATGCTCCTCGGGGTCGTCCTCGTACGGCGGGGCCACGCGGGCGATCCATCCGTCCAGATCGTCCTGCGCGACCTTCCGCAGCACGGCGTTCACGAACTTGGCCCGCCCGTCCCCGAGCACCACGCGCGCGAGCTCGACGGAGGCGGACACCGCGGCATGCGTGGGGATCCGCGTCCCGAGCAGCTGATGGACCCCGAGGCTGAGCACGTCGAGGACGGGCGGGTCGACCTCCCGGAGCGGCCGGTCGACACAGGCGGAGATCACGGCGTCGTACGTCCCCTGGCGCCGGAGCGTCCCGTAGACGAGTTCGGTGGCCAGCGCCGCGTCCCGCCCGTCGAACTTGTCGGGCCCCTCCTTCTCCCGCGCCTTGCGCAGCAGCGGCGGGAGCACGAGGTTGGCGTACGCGTCCCGCTCGTCCACGGCCCGCAGGGCCTCGAAGGCGAGGAAGCGGACGGGGTCCTTCTTGGGCCGACGGTAGGGCTTGCCGGACGGGCGGGGCCCACGGGACTGGTCGCTCACGAAAAAGGTGCTCCGGATGTGTTGGCGGGATACGCACCAAGCGTACGTCCCACCTGCGCGCGCGTTACCCGCCGAGGGGCCCCGCCGTCGGCACCCGTGCTACTCGCCGAGGCTCTCGCTCTCGCCGATCCGCACCCCGCGCGCCCAGTCGGCGGCCCTCATCGGCTTCTTGCCCTGGGCCTGCACCCACAGCAGCTCCACGCCGTGGGAGCCGGTGCCCACATGGACGTTGTTCTTGCCGACGGCGAGCTGTCCGGGGGCGAGGTCGGTGCGCTCGGGTGCGGGCTGCACCTGGATGAGCTTGAGCCGCTCGCCGCGGAAGAGCGTCCAGGCGCCGGGCGCGGGCGTGCAGCCGCGCACGACCCGGTCGACCCGCAGGGCCGGGGTGCGCCAGTCGACCTGCGCGTCCTCGACGGTGATCTTCGGGGCGAGGGTGATGCCCTCGGCGGGCTGCGGTACGGCCTTCAGGGTGCCGTCCTCGATCCCGTCCATGGTCGCGGCGAGCAGTCCGGAGCCGGCGAAGGCGAGCCGGGTCAGCAGGTCGCCGCTGGTGTCGGTGTGCCGGATCTCCTCGGTGACGGTGCCGTACACGGGCCCGGAGTCGAGGCCTTCCTCGATCAGGAAGGTGGAGGCCCCGGTGATCTCGTCGCCCGCCATGATGGAGTGCTGCACGGGTGCGGCCCCACGCCAGGCGGGCAGCAGCGAGAAGTGCAGGTTGACCCAGCCGTGGGCGGGGATGTCGAGGGCGACGCGGGGCAGCAGCGCCCCGTAGGCGACGACGGGACAGCAGTCGGGGGCGATCTCCCGCAGCCGCTCCAGGAACTCCGGGTCCCGCGGCTTGAGGGGCTTCAGCACCTCGATGCCCGCCTCCACGGCCCGCTCGGCCACCGGGCTCGCGACGAGCCTGCGCCCACGCCCGGCCGGTGCGTCGGGCCGCGTGACGACGGCGGCCACCTCGTGCCGCCCGGAGGCGATGAGAGCGTCCAGAGCGGGAACGGCGACCTCGGGGGTACCGGCGAAGACGAGCTTCATGGGTGGGTTCGGGCCTCTCGGGCGAGGGGTGTGCGGGCAACGCACAAGTCTATGACCACGGAAAGAAATACCGCCGACGGAGTGGACCGCGCGGGGATCGAGGCGCGAACCCCCCTCCCGGGGCGCACGCATATGCCGCCACGCCCCCACTGCGTGACCAGCGGAGCGTCCACGCGTTGGTCAAGAAAGAGTTGACCACTACGGGCCGCTGCAGCGGCCCGATCCTTTTCATCGCCGGTTCGAGAGGCTTGTTCATGGCCGACCACGCAACCCACGACGCCCAGGCTCGGGCCAGCCTGCACTTGCTGGTGCGGGACATCGAGCGGGTCCGCCGGCAGGTGGACGCACTGCGCACGCTCACCGCCCAGTTGGGGAACGTCTACCGCCCGCGCCGCTCCGGTCCCTCCACGGGCTTCGTCGTCTACGGACGCGCCCCCGCGCCGACGGTCCGTCTCGCGCAGGAGCTGCGGGACAGCGTCGAGACACTGGTGACGGCCGCGGTCGACTTCGACCGCTCGCTCGGCTTCTCGTGGGACGCGGTGGGCTCCGCGCTCGGGGTCACCAAGCAGGCGGTCCACCGTCGCTACGGCGCACGCCGTGCCGTGACCCAGGCGGCCGCCGAGGCCGAGCGGACCATTGAGGCACCGGAAACCCACACGGTCAGCGTCAACACCGGTATCCCCGCGGTACCGACAGTCCCCGCGGCCCGCTCCATGCCGACCCAGCCGACGGCGGGCAGCCCGGCCCTCCGCGAAGAGGTACGCCCCACTGCCTTCCCCGGCCCCCGCAACGGCTGACCCACCCCATCTGATGCCCTCCCGGGACCTCCTGGGAGGGCAGCCGCATGCGTGGACGGCCCCGGCACACCACCCGGGCAAGTCCGCCGACCCGCAGGCCACCTTTGGCCGCCGACGGCGCTCAGCCCCCGCAGGGGCCACCCACACTCGACGACGAAAGCCGCGCGGGTGGTGCAGGCGTGGTGCGGCTGGTGCGGGCGTGGTGCGGGCGGTGCGGATGGGAAATCAAAACCCGGCCGGAGTCCCGGCACCCGCACCCCCCCAACGCACCCGCACCGGACAACAGACCCGTCACCCGATGTCAGGCGGATCGATCCGCACCCGCACCACCGGCTCCCCACTCCCCCGAGCCATCCGGGCGGCCTGCGCGGCTTTGAGCGCGGACGCGAGCACCGCCCCCTTCCCCGGCGGCACCCGAATCAGCACCCGCTCCCACTGCTCCCCCGGCGGCGGCGCCCCGACCCGCCGCGGCCCCTGCACCCCCGTGACAGCCATCGGCACCGGCCCCAACACCTCCGCCTCCCCCGGCAGTTCCACAGCCGCGAGAAACGCCGCGACCGCCTCCCCCACTCCCGACACGGCCGCCATCCGCGACACCGGCGGAAACCCCAACTCGGCGCGCTCGGAAAGCTCCCGCACCGCATGCCCCACGGGATCCCACCGCACCAGCGCCTGCACGGGCCGCAACGTCGGCTCGGCGACGACGACCACGGTGCCCCCCGCCCCCTGCGGCCGCACCAGCGCCGCGGCGGCGATCCACCTGCGCAACGCGTCCTCGCCGGCACGCAGATCGGGCCGCCCGAGCATGGCCCAGCCGTCCAGCAACAGCGCGGCCGCATACCCGCCCTCGGCCACCGGCTCGGCCCCCGGCGTACTCACGACGAGCGCGGGCGCCCCCGGCACGGTGTCCAGCACATGCTCCCGCCCGGAGGTCCGCACCGGTACGGCGGGAAACGCCCGCCCCAACTCCTCCGCGGTCCGCCGGGCACCCACGACCTGGGCCCGCAGCCGAAAGCCGCCGCACTCCGGACAGTGCCAGGCGCCCTCCTCACGCGCACACCACCCGCACCGCAGGGCATCCACGCCCTCCTGGGCCTCCAGCGGCCCGGAACAGTGCCGACACCGGGCGGGCGCCCGGCAGTTGGCACACGCCATCCGAGGCACATACCCCCGCCGCGGAACCTGCACGAGCACCGGTCCCTGCTTCAGCCCCTCCCTGACGGCCTGCCAGGCAAGGGTCGGCAGCCGAGCGGCCCGCGCGGCCTCGTCCCTGGCCAGATCCCCGTCCCCCACGGTCCGCACGAGCGGCGCGGCAGCCCGCACCTGCTCACGCGCGGCGACGATCGGCGCGGCCCACCCGCTCTCCACGAGTTGCGCGGCCTCCACGGTGCAGCTCCAGCTCCCCAGCAGGAAGCCGCACTTGTCCTGGGCGGCCCGCAGCAGCAGCACCTCACGGGCATGCGGCTGCGGCGCGTGCGGCTCGCTGTGGCTGTCGTCCCCGTCGTCCCAGATGGCGACCAGCCCGAGATCCCGTACCGGCGCGAACATGGCCGCCCGGGTCCCCACGACGGCCCGAACGGCCCCCCGCCGCACGGCCAGCCACTCCCGGTACCGCTTCTCGGGCCCCGCGTCGGCGGTGAGCACGGCATGCCGCCCCTCCCCCAGCAGAGAGGTCAGCGCGGCATCGACCCGCGCGACGGCCCGCCCGTCCGGCACCACGACCAGCGCCCCGCGCCCGGAGGCCAGCGTGGCGGCGACGGCCCGCGCCAGTTCGTCACACCACTCGGGCCCGGGCAACGCGTTCCAGACGGCCCTCGGTGCCCCGCCCGAGGCGAGCGCCTCGAGAAAGCCGGCCCCCCGCTCGTACCGGCTCCAGGACCCGGCCTCAGGCGCCCCGGGCGGCGGAAGGGGCTCCGCCGAAGCCCTCTGCTCGGCCCGAGCGCTCCGCGGCGGCACGGCGAGCTGCAGCACATCGGCAAGGCTCCCGGCATACCGATCGGCGACAGCCCGGGTGAGCGCCAACAGCTCCTGGCCCAGCACCGGTTCGGGCGACACGACCTGAGCCAGCGCGGCCAACGGCCCGGAGTAGTCGGACTCGGCCAGTCGCTCGACGAGGAACCCGTCGATCAGCCCGCCACCCTCACGCCGCCCGTCCCGCACCCGACCCCGCCCGGCCCCGAACCGCACCCGGACCCGCACCCCGGGCTGCGCCTCGGCATCGAGCTCCTCGGGCACGGCGTAGTCGAAGTACCGGTCGAGGTGGAGCACGCCCTTGTCCACGAGGACCCGCGCGACGGGCAGTTCCCTGGCCAGCGCGGCCCCCCGCCAGGTCCGCGGCTTCGCCCGCGGCACCTTCGCCTTCCGCACACTCTCCCGAATGAACGCAAGCTGCTCGGGCGGCGCCCCCTCGCCGCCGCCGACCTGCTCATCCTCGCTGCTCACGCCTGCATTCTTACCAAACCCCACTGACATCCGACGCCGCCCGAACGCACCGAAGCCCGACGTCCCCCAAGGGACGCCGGGCTTCGGGAGGAACCGTGGAGCCGGGCCTTACAGGCCCGACGCCCTACGCAGCGCGTCCACGCGGTCGGTGCGCTCCCACGTGAAGTCGGGCAGCTCACGGCCGAAGTGGCCGTACGCGGCGGTCTGGGCGTAGATCGGCCGCAGCAGGTCGAGGTCGCGGATGATCGCGGCCGGACGCAGGTCGAAGACCTCGTCGATGGCCTTCTCGATCTTCTCGGCGTCGACCTTGGCGGTGCCGAAGGTCTCGACGAACAGGCCGACGGGCTCGGCCTTGCCGATCGCGTACGCGACCTGCACCTCGCAGCGCGAGGCGAGACCCGCGGCGACGACGTTCTTGGCGACCCAGCGCATCGCGTACGCGGCCGAACGGTCCACCTTGGACGGGTCCTTGCCGGAGAAGGCACCGCCGCCGTGGCGGGCCATGCCGCCGTACGTGTCGATGATGATCTTGCGGCCGGTCAGGCCCGCGTCACCCATCGGACCGCCGATCTCGAAGCGGCCGGTCGGGTTGACCAGGAGGCGGTAGCCCTCGGTCTCCAGCTTGATGCCCTCGTCGAGCAGCGCCTTCAGCTCCGGCTCCACGACGAACTCGCGGATGTCGGGGGCGAGCAGCGACTCCAGGTCGATGTCGGAGGCGTGCTGCGAGGAGACCACGACCGTGTCGAGACGGACGGCCTTGTCGCCGTCGTACTCGATGGTGACCTGGGTCTTGCCGTCGGGGCGCAGGTAGGGGATCGTCCCGTTCTTGCGGACCTCGGACAGACGGCTCGACAGCCGGTGCGCCAGGAAGATCGGCAGCGGCATCAGCGTCGGCGTCTCGTCCGTCGCGTAGCCGAACATCAGGCCCTGGTCGCCGGCGCCCTGCTTGTCGAGCTCGTCCTCGTCACCCTCGACCCGCTTCTCGTACGCGGTGTCGACACCCTGCGCGATGTCCGGGGACTGCGAGCCGATGGACACCGAGACACCGCAGGAGGCGCCGTCGAAGCCCTTCTTCGAGGAGTCGTAACCGATCTCGAGGATCTTGTCCCGGACGAGCTGGGGGATCGGGGCGTACGCCTTGGTGGTGACCTCACCGGCCACGTGCACCAGGCCGGTCGTGATCAGGGTCTCGACCGCGACCCGGGAGGTCGGGTCCTCGCGCAGGAGCGCGTCGAGAATGGTGTCGCTGATCTGGTCAGCGATCTTGTCAGGGTGACCCTCGGTCACAGACTCCGAGGTGAACAGACGACGGGACACAACGCTCCCTGGGGTTGCAGCGGCTGCTGGCTGATCATGGGCGGACGGGCTCGGGGGCTGCGCCCGGCATCGTCCGAGAACAGTTTATCGGTCGTGCTCCGTCACAGGCTCACCCGTCTCGCTGGTCGGGAGCCCTGTGACCTGCGGCACGGGCATTCTGCCCAATCCCTGGCGGGCTTGGCCAGGCCCGCCACGCCTCTATTACCGAGGTGACAGAGCGCAGTGGAGCGAATGAAACATTCACTTCATGCGCCGGGCCACCAGGTCCCACACGATTTCGGCCAATGCTTCCTTCGGGCCGTGCGGGACCGGCGTCTCGGTGCCGTCGGCGCCCAGTACCACCGCCTCGTTCTCTTCCGCCCCGAAAGTCTTGCGCTCCCCCACCTCGTTGACGACGAGAAGGTCGCATCCCTTGCGGGCGAGCTTCGTACGGCCGTTGGCCAGCACGTCGTCCGTCTCGGCGGCGAATCCGACGACGACCTGTCCGGGGCGGGCCCGGTCTGCCGAGATCTCCGCCAGGATGTCCGGATTCCGTACCAGAACGATGGGTTCCGGATCCTGGCCGTCCTTCTTCTTGATCTTCCCGGCCGCGTATGTCTCCGGCCGGAAGTCCGCGACCGCGGCGGCCATGACGACCGCGTCGGCGTCCTCGGCCGCCTTCAGGACGGCTTCGCGCAGTTGTACGGCCGTGCCGACCGGGACGATGTCCACCCCCGCGGGGTCCGGCAGCCCGGTGTTCGCGGCGATGAGCGTGACGCGGGCGCCGCGGGCGGCGGCGGTGCGGGCGAGGGCGTAGCCCTGCTTGCCGGAGGAGCGGTTGCCGAGGAAGCGGACCGGGTCGAGGGGCTCACGGGTGCCGCCGGCGCTGACGACGACGTGCCGTCCCTTGAGGTCCGGCTCGGTGACGCCCCGGGCGAGGACGCGGCGGCAGACCTCGAAGATCTCACCCGGGTCGGGCAGCCGTCCCTTGCCGGTGTCGACGCCGGTGAGGCGCCCGACGGCCGGTTCGATGACGACCGCGCCCCGGCGGCGCAGGGTCGCCACGTTCTCCTGGGTGGCCGGGTGCTCCCACATCTCGGTGTGCATCGCGGGGGCGAAGACGACCGGACAGCGGGCGGTCAGGAGCGTGTTGGTGAGCAGGTCGTCCGCGAGGCCGTGGGCCGCCTTCGCGAGCATGTCGGCCGTGGCCGGGGCGACGACCACCAGGTCGGCGTGCTGCCCGATGCGGACGTGCGGCACCTCGTGCACGTCGTCCCACACCTCGGTCGAGACGGGGTTGCCGGAGAGGGCGGACCAGGTGGCGGCACCGACGAAGTGCAGCGCGGAGGCGGTGGGCACCACGCGTACGTCGTGGCCCGACTCCGTCAGTCTGCGCAACAGCTCACAGGCCTTGTAGGCGGCGATGCCACCGCTGACCCCCAGCACGACTTTCGGCTTGTCCACCAGGTCTCCCATCCCTCGAACCGACGACTCCATGACACACCACAGGCCCGACAGTCGCGCTGCCGGGCCTGTGGAAAAGCCAGCTCGAAGCCGAAAATACTGGTTACTGCGCCGGGCCCTCGACGGCCTCGGACGTCAGCAGACCCGCGTTGATCTCGCGGAGCGCGATCGAGAGCGGCTTCTCGTGCACGTGGGTGTCGACCAGCGGACCGACGTACTCGAGGAGGCCCTCGCCGAGCTGCGAGTAGTACGCGTTGATCTGACGCGCACGCTTGGCGGCGTAGATCACGAGGCTGTACTTCGAGTCGGTGGCCTCGAGGAGCTCGTCGATCGGAGGGTTGATGATGCCCTCGGGCGCGGTGATGGAAGAGGACACGCTCTGCCTTCCGATGGGTGGGAAAGAATCAGTGTGAATGATCAAGCCTCAACGGTCAGGCACGATCACACAACATCCATCAAGGCTAGCAGCTCGCGCGCCACGTCCTCGACGGAGGTGTTGACCAAGGTCACATCGAACTCGGGCTCGGCCGCCAGTTCGACCTTCGCCGCCTCAAGACGGCGTTCGATCACGGCGGGCGGCTCGGTGCCACGCCCCGTGAGCCTGCGCACGAGCTCCTCCCAGGAGGGAGGGGCCAGGAACACCAGCTGAGCCTCCGGCATGGACTCGCGGACCTGCCGGGCGCCCTGGAGATCGATCTCCAGAAGAACCGGCTCGCCCGCCTCCAGCCGCTCCAGCACCGCGTCGCGCGGGGTGCCGTAGCGATTGCCGGCGAACTCGGCCCACTCCAGCAGCTCACCGTTGGCGATCAGCTTGTCCATCTCCTCGTCGGTGACGAAGAAGTAGTGGACACCGTGCTTCTCGCCGGGGCGGGGCTTGCGGGTCGTCGCCGACACCGAGAGCCAGACCTCGGGGTGTTCCTTGCGCATATGGGCGACGACCGTGCTCTTGCCGACCCCTGAGGGGCCGGAGAGCACGGTCAGCCGCGGACGTTCACTCATGCAGCGATTATTCCAGCAATCCCGGGGTGCCCGGGACTCCCGGTCCGGACTGTGCCGGACTCAGGAACCGGTGCTGCCGAACTCACGCTCCAGAGAAGCGATCTGGTTCGAACCGAGACCACGCACACGGCGGCTCTCGGAGATGCCCAGACGCTCCATGATCTGCTTGGCGCGGACCTTGCCCACGCCCGGTAGCGACTCGAGCAGGGCGGAGACCTTCATCTTGCCGATGACGTCGTTCTCCTGGCCCTGCTTGATGACCTCGTGAAGAGAGGCGCCGGAGTGCTTGAGTCGATTCTTGACCTCGGCCCGCTCCCGGCGAGCCGCGGCGGCCTTTTCGAGCGCGGCTGCGCGCTGTTCAGGGGTAAGGGGCGGAAGAGCCACGCCTACGTCACCTCGGATGTTGAACTGTCGGATACGGACCGGTGAGGAACCTAGTCGCCCCACACCTGGGGAGCCACGAGCAACACGCTTGCCCGTTCACTCTGCGTCGGAGACTAGCGGCCAACTCCGCCAGAGTCAGCGAGAACAGCGGAAAAGTCCTGGTCAGCCTCCGTCAGGCCGGACATTTCAGGCATACTGCCCTGGATTTGAGAATGTATTCAGCCTCAAGTCGTCCGGGAAGCACTCATCGGAGGTCTCATCCGAACGTCTCGAACGCCTCGGACGACCGTCATACGACCGCCATGACGCCGCCGGTCTCACGCCACGGCGGCCCTGGTCTCCTCCGCGAACAGCTCCGCGGCCGCCCGCAGCGCGCCGACGTCGGGACCGTGCCGCAGGACGCCCCGGCTGACGTTGGGGACGACATTGCGCACCACGGAGCCGAACACCCTGGGAAGGTCGGCCGGAGTGGCCCCCTGGGCGCCGATGCCGGGCGCGAGGAGCGGACCGTTGATGTCCAGGTCGTAGGACGACAGATCGCCGAGCGTGGCGCCCACGACGGCGCCGAAGGACCCCAGGGGCTCCTCCCCCGTGTTCTCGGCCGCCAGATGCGCCAGCATCGTCGCACCGACGTCACGGCCGTCCGCACGGATCGCGTGCTGGACCTCGCCGCCCTCGGGATTGGACGTCAGCGCCAGCACGAACAGACCGGCGCCGCTCTCCCGGGCCAGCGCGACCGCCGGCGAGAGCGAGCCGTAGCCGAGGTACGGCGAGACGGTGAGCGCGTCGGAGAACAGCGGGGAGTCCTTGTGCAGGAACGCCTCGGCGTAGGCGGCCATGGTCGAGCCGATGTCGCCGCGCTTGGCGTCCATGACGACCAGCGCACCGGCCGCCCGCGCCTCCTCGACCGACTTCTCCAGGACGGCGACACCGCGCGAGCCGAAGCGCTCGAAGAACGCGCTCTGCGGCTTGAGGACGGCGACCCGGTCCGCCACGGCCTCGACGACCGTGCGGCTGAACCGCTCCAGTCCCGCCACGTCGTCGTTCAGGCCCCACTCGCCGAGCAGGGACGCGTGCGGGTCGATGCCGACGCACAGCGGGCCGCGCTCGTCCATGACCTGACGAAGACGTGCGCCGAAGGGTGCGAGAACGCTCATGCCGGCTTCCTTACGTCGGCGCCGACCGCGTCGGCGAGGGTGGCGTACGGGCTCGTACGGAGGCGGGCGGCGAGCCCCTTGTGGATGGCCCGGGCCCAGAAGGGACCCGCGTAGACGAACGCGCTGTAGCCCTGGACGAGCGTGGCACCGGCGAGAATGCGCTGCCAGGCGTCCTCGGCGTCCTCGATGCCGCCCACGCCCACGAGGGTGATGCGGTCGCCCACGCGCGCGTAGAGGCGCCTGAGGACCTCCAGGGAGCGTGCCTTCAGCGGAGCGCCGGACAGGCCGCCGGTCTCCTTCACCAGCGAGGGTTCGGACTTCAGGCCGAGCCCGTCGCGCGCGATGGTGGTGTTCGTGGCGATGATCCCGTCCAGGCCCAGCTCCACGGCCAGGTCGGCGACGGCGTCGACGTCATCGTCGGCGAGGTCGGGCGCGATCTTCACCAGGAGCGGGACGCGGCGACCGGTGACCGTACGGTCGGCGGCCTCGCGCACCGCGCTCAGGAGCGGCCGCAGCGCCTCGGCGGCCTGCAGATTGCGCAGCCCGGGCGTGTTCGGCGACGACACGTTGACGACCAGGTAGTCGGCGTACGGCGCGAGCCGCTCGGCCGACTTCACGTAGTCGGCGACGGCCTCGGCCTCCGGTACGACCTTGGTCTTGCCGATGTTGACGCCCACGACGGTCCTGAAGACGGGCGTACGGGAGGCCAGGCGGGCCGCCACGGCCAGCGAGCCCTCGTTGTTGAAGCCCATGCGGTTGATCAGCGCGCGGTCCTTCACGAGCCGGAACAGCCGCTGCTTGGGGTTGCCGGGCTGGGCCTCCCCGGTGACCGTGCCGATCTCGACATGGTCGAAGCCGAGCATCGACATGCCGTCGACGGCGACCGCGTTCTTGTCGAAGCCGGCGGCGAGCCCGAAGGGGCCGTGCATGCGCAGGCCGAACGCCTCGGTGCGCAGCTCCTCGTGGCGGGGGGCGAGGGCGGCGGCGACGAAGGTGCGGAGCACGGGGACGCGGACGGCGAGGCGGATCCAGCGGAAGGCGAGGTAGTGGGCCTTCTCGGGGTCCATGCGGGTGAAGACGAGCTTGAAGAAGATCTTGTACATGGTGTCCTCATGAAGCCTCATGAAGAGGGGGACACCGTTTCCGGTGTCCCCCTCAGGGCTGCTAGTCGCGGGCGGCGGTCAGGTGTTCCGCGTGTTCCTGCAGTGAGCGCACGCCCACGTCACCGTGGTTGAGGGCGTCGATGCCCTGGACGGCGGCGGCGAGCGCCTGGACCGTCGTCAGGCACGGGACCGACCGGGCCACGGCCGCCGTACGGATCTCGTAGCCGTCGAGGCGGCCACCGGTGCCGTACGGGGTGTTGACGATGAGGTCGACCTCGCCGTCGTGGATGAGCTGGACGATGGTCTTCTCGCCGTTCGGGCCGGTCCCCTCGGACTGCTTGCGCACGATCCTGGCGTTGATGCCGTTGCGCTTGAGGACCTCGGCGGTGCCGGAGGTGGCGAGCAGCTCGAAGCCGTGGGCGACCAGCTCGCGCGCCGGGAAGATCATCGAGCGCTTGTCACGGTTGGCGACCGAGATGAAGGCGCGGCCCTTGGTGGGCAGCGGGCCGTACGCGCCGGCCTGCGACTTGGCGTACGCCGTGCCGAAGACGGAGTCGATGCCCATGACCTCGCCGGTGGAGCGCATCTCCGGGCCGAGGACGGTGTCGACGCCGCGCCCGTGGATGTCGCGGAAGCGCGACCACGGCATGACGGCCTCCTTGACGGAGATCGGCGCGTCGAACGGCAGCTCGCCGCCGTCGCCGTTGGCCGGAAGCAGTCCCTCGGCCCGCAGTTCGGCGACGGTCGCGCCGAGCGAGATCCGGGCGGCGGCCTTGGCCAGCGGTACCGCGGTCGCCTTCGACGTGAAGGGGACGGTGCGGGACGCGCGCGGGTTGGCCTCCAGGACGTAGAGGATGTCGCCGGCCATTGCGAACTGGATGTTGATCAGGCCGCGGACGCCGACGCCCTTGGCGATCGCCTCGGTGGAGGCCCGCAGGCGCTTGATGTCGAAGCCGCCCAGGGTGATCGGGGGCAGCGCGCACGCCGAGTCGCCGGAGTGGATGCCGGCCTCCTCGATGTGCTCCATCACGCCGCCGAGGTAGAGCTCCTCGCCGTCGTAGAGGGCGTCGACGTCGATCTCGATGGCGTCGTCGAGGAAGCGGTCGACCAGGACCGGCCGGGAGGGGCTGATCTCGGTCGACTCGGCGATGTAGGACGCGAGGCGGGTCTCGTCGTAGACGATCTCCATGCCGCGTCCGCCGAGGACGTACGACGGCCGCACCAGGACCGGGTAGCCGATCTCGTCGGCGATGGCCTTGGCCTCGGCGAAGGTGGTCGCGGTGCCGTGCTTGGGGGCCGGGAGGCCCGCCTCGGCGAGCACGCGGCCGAAGGCGCCGCGGTCCTCGGCGGCGTGGATGGCCTCCGGCGGGGTGCCCACGATCGGGACGCCGTTGTCCTTCAGCGCCTGGGCCAGGCCCAGCGGGGTCTGGCCGCCCAGCTGGACGATGACACCGGCGATCGGGCCCGCGAGGGACTCCGCGTGGACGATCTCCAGCACGTCTTCCAGCGTCAGCGGCTCGAAGTACAGGCGGTCGGAGGTGTCGTAGTCCGTGGAGACGGTCTCGGGGTTGCAGTTGACCATCACGGTCTCGTACCCGGCCTCGCTCAGCGCGAAGGAGGCGTGGACGCAGGAGTAGTCGAACTCGATGCCCTGGCCGATGCGGTTGGGGCCGGAGCCGAGGATGATGACGGCCGGCTTCTCGCGGGGAGCGACCTCCGTCTCCTCGTCGTAGGAGGAGTAGAAGTACGGCGTCTTCGCGGCGAACTCGGCGGCGCAGGTGTCGACCGTCTTGTAGACCGGGCGGATGCCGAGCGCGTGCCGGACCTCGCGGACGACGTCCTCGCGCAGGCCGCGGATCTCGCCGATCTGCTGGTCGGAGAAGCCGTGCCGCTTGGCCTCGGCCAGCAGGTCGGGGTCCAGCTTCGGCGCCTCGGCGAGCTCGTCGGCGATCTCCTTGATGAGGAAGAGCTGGTCGACGAACCAGGGGTCGATCTTCGTGTACTCGAAGACCTCCTCCGGCGTGGCGCCCGCGCGGATGGCCTGCATGACGGTGTTGATGCGGCCGTCGGTGGGACGGACGGCCTCCGTCAGCAGCGCCTCCTTGTCGCCGGGCTCGCCGACGAAGGTGAACTGGCTGCCCTTCTTCTCCAGCGAGCGCAGCGCCTTCTGGAAGGCCTCGGTGAAGTTGCGGCCGATGGCCATGGCCTCGCCGACCGACTTCATGGTGGTGGTCAGGGTGGAGTCGGCCTGCGGGAACTTCTCGAAGGCGAAGCGCGGGGCCTTCACGACCACGTAGTCGAGCGTCGGCTCGAAGGAGGCCGGGGTCTCCTGCGTGATGTCGTTGGGGATCTCGTCGAGGGTGTAGCCGACGGCGAGCTTGGCCGCGATCTTGGCGATCGGGAAGCCGGTCGCCTTGGAGGCGAGGGCCGAGGAGCGCGACACGCGCGGGTTCATCTCGATGACGATGACGCGGCCGTCGACCGGGTCGATCGCGAACTGGATGTTGCAGCCGCCGGTGTCGACGCCGACCTCGCGGATGATCGCGATACCGACGTCACGAAGGCGCTGGTACTCGCGGTCGGTCAGCGTCATCGCGGGCGCGACGGTGATCGAGTCGCCGGTGTGGACGCCCATGGGGTCGAAGTTCTCGATGGAGCAGACGACCACGACGTTGTCGTTCTTGTCGCGCATCAGCTCCAGCTCGTACTCCTTCCAGCCGAGGATGGACTCCTCCAGGAGCACCTCGGTGGTCGGGGAGAGCGTGAGGCCCTGGCCCGCGATGCGGCGCAGCTCCTCCTCGTCGTGGGCGAAGCCGGAGCCGGCGCCGCCCATGGTGAAGGACGGGCGGACGACGACCGGGTAGCCGCCGAGCGTCTCGACGCCCTTGAGGACGTCGTCCATGGAGTGGCAGATGACCGAGCGGGCGGACTCGCCGTGCCCGATCTTCGCGTTCACCGCTTCGACGACGCCCTTGAAGAGGTCGCGGTCCTCGCCCTTGTTGATGGCCTCGACGTTGGCGCCGATCAGCTCGACGCCGTACTTCTCCAGCGTCCCGGCCTCGTGCAGCGAGATCGCGGTGTTGAGGGCCGTCTGGCCGCCCAGGGTGGGCAGCAGGGCGTCGGGGCGCTCCTTGGCGATGATCTTCTCGACGAACTCCGGGGTGATCGGCTCGACGTAGGTGGCGTCGGCGATCTCCGGGTCGGTCATGATCGTCGCCGGGTTGGAGTTGACCAGGATGACCCTGATCCCCTCGGCGCGCAGGATGCGGCACGCCTGAGTGCCGGAGTAGTCGAACTCGGCGGCCTGGCCGATGACGATCGGGCCGGAGCCGATGACCAGGACGGACTGGATATCGGTGCGCTTAGGCACGCTGGCCCTCCAACAGAGATACGAAGCGGTCGAACAGGTAGGCGGCGTCGTGCGGGCCCGCTGCCGCTTCGGGGTGGTACTGGACGCTGAAGGCCGGCTGGTCGAGCAGCTGGAGGCCCTCCACCACGTTGTCGTTCAGGCAGACGTGGGAGACCTCGGCGCGGCCGTAGGGGGTGTCGGACACCTTGTCGAGCGGGGCGTCGACGGCGAAGCCGTGGTTGTGGGCGGTGACCTCGACCTTGCCGGTCGTACGGTCCTGCACGGGCTGGTTGATGCCGCGGTGGCCGTACTTCAGCTTGTAGGTGCCGAAGCCGAGGGCGCGGCCCAGGATCTGGTTGCCGAAGCAGATGCCGAAGAGCGGCGTCCTGCGCTCCAGGACCGCCTGCATGACGGCGACCGGGTGGTCCGCGGTGGCCGGGTCGCCGGGGCCGTTGGAGAAGAACACGCCGTCCGGGTTCACGGCGTACACGTCCTCGACGGTCGCCGTGGCGGGCAGCACATGCACCTCGATGCCGCGCTCGGCCATGCGGTGCGGGGTCATGCCCTTGATGCCGAGGTCGACGGCGGCGACGGTGAACTTCTTCTCGCCGATCGCGGGGACGACGTACGCCTCCTTGGTGGCGACCTCTGCGGAGAGGTTCGCGCCCTTCATCTCGGGGGCCTGGCGGACCTCGGCGAGCATGGTGCCGTCGTCGGGCAGCGCGTCGCCGGAGAAGATACCGACGCGCATGGCGCCGCGCTCACGCAGATGGCGGGTGAGCGCCCGGGTGTCGATACCGCTGATGCCGACGACGCCCTGCTTGGTGAGCTCCTCGTCCAGGGAGCGGCGCGAGCGCCAGTTGGAGGGCACGCGCGCGGGGTCGCGCACGACGTAGCCGGCGACCCAGATCCGCTGAGACTCGGCGTCCTCGTCGTTGACGCCGGTGTTGCCGACGTGCGGGGCGGTCATCACGACGACCTGGCGGTGATAGGACGGGTCGGTGAGGGTCTCCTGGTAGCCGGTCATGCCGGTGGAGAACACCGCCTCGCCGAAGGTCTCCCCCACGGCCCCGTAGGCACGGCCGCGGAAGATCCGGCCGTCCTCCAGGACGAGTACCGCGGGAAGCGCCCCTTTCCTCTGCGAGGCGTTCCCCTTAGTGGAGGTCGTCATCGTGCGCCTTCCGTTTCCGTCTTGTTGATCATGGAGTTAATGGCGTCGACCCACTCGTTGTGCTCGGCCGCGCGGTCGGAGCGGAACCCGGAGTCGAGCAGCCGGTCGCCGTGTTCCCAGGTCACGACCAGCAGCCCGCCCTCGGTGAGGACCTTGCCGGCGATGCCCTTGTCGAGCCGGGCCTCGCGCAGTGCGGCGGCGGGGACGAAGAAGTCGGCCGCGCCGGGGCGTACGACGTCCAGTCCCGCGTCCGTCAGCGTGAGCTCGACCCGGCTGCGGGTGCCGAGGCCGTGCGCCACGATGCGGTCGAGCCACTGCCCGGCAGTGGTGGAGCCGTGGTAGCGGCCGCTCATCGTCAGTCTCGCCGCACCGGGCTCGGACGGCGCGGCAGGCAGCTCGGGCAGGTCGGCCTGGAGCGTGCCGCGCCACTTCCAGCCCTCGCGCATCAGCCAGTAGATGAGCGCGACGAACAGCGTGAGTCCGACGAGCCACCCGACCCGGGCGGCCCAGTCGGTGACCTCAGCCGATTTCTGCTCGGCGGCCAGCAGGATTACAGGTGTCACGTGAGCTTCCCGTCGACGAGCGTGGCCTTGCCCCGGAGCCAGGTGTGCGTCACACGGCCCGGCAGCTCACGCCCCTCGTACGGGGTGTTCCGGCTGCGCGAGGCGAAGCCCGCGGGGTCCACGTCCCCACGGTATTCCGTGTCGACGAGCGTGAGGTTGGCGGGCTCACCTGCCGAGACGGGGCGGCCGTGACCGGCGGCCTGCCCGATCTGCGCGGGCTTGAAGGACATGCGGTCGGCGACCCCGGCCCAGGTGAGGAGCCCGGTGTCCACCATGGTCTCCTGCACCACTGACAACGCGGTCTCCAGGCCCACCATCCCCATGGCGGCCGCGGCCCACTCGCAGTCCTTGTCCTCGTGCGGGTGCGGGGCGTGGTCGGTGGCGACGATGTCGATCGTGCCGTCGGCCAGCGCCTCGCGCAGGGCGAACACGTCGCGCTCGGTGCGCAGCGGCGGGTTGACCTTGTAGACCGGGTTGTACGTGCGCACCAGCTCGTCGGTGAGGAGCAGGTGGTGCGGGGTGACCTCGGCGGTGACGTCGATGCCGCGGGACTTGGCCCAGCGGACGATCTCGACCGAGCCGGCGGTCGACAGGTGGCAGATGTGGACGCGGGAACCGACGTGCTCGGCGAGCAGGACATCCCGGGCGATGATCGATTCCTCGGCCACCGCGGGCCAGCCGCCGAGACCCAGCTCGGCCGAGACGATGCCCTCGTTCATCTGGGCGCCCTCGGTCAGCCGCGGCTCCTGCGCGTGCTGGGCGACGACCCCGCCGAAGGCCTTCACGTACTCCAGTGCCCGGCGCATGATCACCGCGTCGTCCACGCACTTGCCGTCGTCGGAGAACACGGTCACACCGGCCGCCGACTCGTGCATGGCCCCCAGCTCGGCGAGCTTGCGGCCCTCCAGGCCGACGGTGACGGCACCGATGGGCTGCACATCGCAGTACCCGTGCTCCTGGCCGAGCCGGTAGACCTGCTCGACCACACCGGCGGTGTCGGCGACCGGGAAGGTGTTGGCCATGGCGAAGACGGCCGTGTAGCCACCGGAGGCCGCCGCGCGCGTACCGGTCAGGACGGTCTCGGAGTCCTCGCGACCGGGCTCGCGCAGATGGGTGTGCAGATCGACGAGGCCCGGGAGGAGGACCTTGCCCCCCGCCTCGACGACCTCGGCCCCCTCGTCCGACAGACCGGTGCCCACCTCGGCGATGACGCCGGCGTCGATCAGGACGTCCTGCGGCTCGCCGCCGAGCACCTTCGCACCACGGATCAGGATCTTGCTCATGTCTCTTACTTCTCCTCGATACGGGTGTGGCTGACGGCGGGCTCGTTGCCACCCAGCAGCAGGTACAGAACGGCCATCCGGATGGAGACTCCGTTTGCGACCTGCTCGACGACGGTGCAGCGGTCGGAGTCGGCGACCTCGGCGGTGATCTCCATGCCGCGGACCATCGGCCCGGGGTGCATCACGATGGCGTGCTCGGGCATCTTCGCCATGCGCTCGCCGTCGAGGCCGTAGCGCCGCGAGTACTCGCGCTCGGTCGGGAAGAACGCGGCGTTCATGCGCTCGCGCTGCACGCGCAGCATCATCACCGCGTCGGACTTGGAGAGCGTGCTGTCCAGGTCGTACGACACCTCGCACGGCCAGGACTCGACGCCGACCGGCACCAGGGTGGGCGGGGCGACGAGGGTGACCTCGGCGCCGAGGGTGTGCAGCAGGTCGACGTTGGAGCGGGCGACCCGGCTGTGCAGGACGTCGCCGACGAGTGTGATGCGCTTGCCGGACAGGTCCTGGCCGAGGCCGGCGTCCCTGCCGATGAGGCGGCGGCGCATGGTGAAGGCGTCCAACAGGGCCTGGGTGGGGTGCTGGTGGGTGCCGTCACCGGCGTTGATCACGACGGCGTCGATCCAGCCGGAGGTGGCGAGCCGGTACGGGGCTCCGGAGGCGCCGTGCCGGATGACGACGGCGTCGACGCCCATGGCCTCCAGGGTCTGGGCGGTGTCCTTGAGGGACTCACCCTTGGACACGCTCGACCCCTTGGCCGTGAAGTTGATGACGTCCGCGGAGAGGCGCTTCTCCGCGGCCTCGAAGGAGATACGCGTACGCGTGGAGTCCTCGAAGAAGAGGTTGACGATCGTGCGGCCGCGCAGGGTCGGCAGCTTCTTGATCGGCCGGTCGGCGACCCGGGCCATCTCCTCGGCGGTGTCGAGGATCAGGACGGCGTCGTCGCGGGTGAGGTCGGCGGCCGAGATGAGATGACGCTGCATCTGTCAGGCTCCGTAGGGAAGTTCGGGAGATTACGGGCAAGTGCGGGCACGCCGAAGTCAGGCGTCCCTCGCCGTCTCGCTACGGGGTCTGCTTGGCGCCGAGCAGCACGGTGTCGCGACCGTCCTCCTCGGCGAGCAGGACCTTGACCGTCTCCCGCAACGACGTGGGGAGGTTCTTGCCGACGTAGTCGGCGCGGATGGGCAGTTCGCGGTGGCCGCGGTCGACGAGGACCGCGAGCTGCACCGCGCGCGGACGCCCGATGTCGTTCAGGGCGTCGAGGGCGGCGCGGATGGTGCGGCCGGAGAAGAGCACGTCGTCGACGAGGACGACGAGGCGGCCGTCGATGCCGTCACCGGGGATGTCGGTGCGGGCCAGCGCACGCGGCGGGTGCATGCGCAGATCGTCCCGGTACATGGTGATGTCGAGCGAACCGACCGGAATCTTGCGCTCGGTGATCTCCTCGAGCTTGGCGGCGAGCCGCTGGGCGAGGAAGACGCCGCGGGTCGGGATGCCGAGGAGCACCACGTCGTCGGCGCCCTTGGCGCGTTCGACGATCTCGTGGGCGATGCGGGTCAGCACGCGTGCGATGTCGGGGCCTTCGAGAACGGGCCGGGCATCGGACGGTGCGTCCTGCTGGTTGTCCTGCTTGTCCATATGAAACGGACCTCCTTCTCCGCCTCACGGGACGGACCTTAAAGGACGTCGGAATTGCGCCATCCACGTTAGCAGGCCCGGACGACCACCCCGTTCACCCCCTTGGCCCAATCAGCCACCGCGGGCACGGAAGAGTCGGTGTGGACCATTCGGCTTGACGCACAAGAGTCACGCTGCGTAACCTCACAGTGAGTTACCAGACGCGCGGCAGGAAACAACCCCAGTCGCGTTGATCCAGTGTCCGGGGAGCTATATGTCCAGCGAATACGCCAAACAGCTCGGGGCCAAGCTCCGGGCCATCCGCACCCAGCAGGGCCTTTCCCTCCACGGTGTCGAGGAGAAGTCCCAGGGACGCTGGAAGGCGGTCGTGGTCGGTTCGTACGAGCGTGGCGACCGCGCCGTGACCGTGCAGCGTCTCGCCGAGCTGGCGGATTTCTACGGCGTACCCGTCCAGGAGCTGCTGCCTGGCACCACGCCGGGCGGAGCCGCCGAGCCGCCGCCGAAGCTGGTCCTCGACCTGGAGCGGCTGGCCCACGTGCCGGCCGAGAAGGCGGGCCCCCTACAGCGCTACGCCGCGACGATCCAGTCGCAGCGCGGTGACTACAACGGCAAGGTGCTCTCGATCCGCCAGGACGACCTGCGCACACTCGCCGTCATCTACGACCAGTCGCCCTCGGTCCTCACCGAGCAGCTGATCAGCTGGGGCGTCCTGGACGCCGACGCGCGTCGCGCGGTCTCCCACGACGAGGGCTGAGCCGCTTCCCGCCTCAGCAGAAACGTGCCGCCGGGGTGGCCGGAACTTCACGGTTCCGGCCACCCCGGCGGCTTTCTGCGGCCCTCGGGGGTCTCAGGGGCACCGGGATGCCAGAGGGCCCGCAGCAATCACGCTGCGGGCCCTCTGGCATGTCGTACCTCTGGCGATCTGGCGGCTCCTACGCCTCGTCGCGACGCAGAGACGGCTTCAGGTCCTTGAAACGGCCCAGCAGGCCGTTCACGAACGCCGGCGACTCGTCCGTGGAGAACTCCTTCGCCAGCTGCACCATCTCGTCCAGCACGACGGCGTCAGGCGTCGCGTCGACCCAGATCAGCTCGTGCGCGCCGAGACGCAGGATGTTGCGGTCCACGACCGGCATCCGGTCGAGCGTCCAGCCGACCGAGTACTGCGCGATCAGCTCGTCGATGCGCTTCGCGTGCTCCGCGTAGCCCTCGACCAACTGCATCGTGTACTCGCTGACCGGCGGCTGCCGGGTGTCGTCCCGGGACAGCCGGATCCAGTCCGCGAGGACCGTCAGGACATCGACGCCGCGCTGGTCGCCCTCGAAGAGGATCTGGAAGGCGCGCTTGCGGGCCGTGTTGCGGGCAGCCACGGTTAGCTGTTCACCCGGCCGAGGTAGTCGCTCGTGCGGGTGTCGACCTTGATCTTCTCACCGGTGGTGATGAAGAGCGGCACGTTGATCTGGTGACCGGTCTCCAGGGTGGCGGGCTTGGTGCCACCGGTGGAGCGGTCGCCCTGCAGGCCCGGCTCGGTCTCCTGGACGACGAGCTCGACGGCGGCCGGCAGCTCGACGAAGAGCACCTCGCCCTCGTGCTGCGCGACCGTGGCCGTGAAGCCCTCGATGAGGAAGTTCGCGGCGTCGGCGACCGTCTTGCGGTCGATCATCAGCTGGTCGTAGGTCTCCATGTCCATGAAGACGAAGTACTCGCCGTCCATGTACGAGAACTGCATGTCGCGCTTGTCGACAGTGGCCGTCTCGACCTTGACGCCGGCGTTGAACGTCTTGTCGACGACCTTGCCGGACAGCACGTTCTTGAGCTTGGTGCGCACGAAGGCCGGGCCCTTGCCGGGCTTGACGTGCTGGAACTCGACGACGGACCAGAGCTGGCCGCCTTCGAGCTTGAGCACAAGGCCGTTCTTGAGGTCGTTCGTGGAAGCCACGGTTGCGGAATCTCCTGGACTGACGTGGACGACCCCGGCGCACGCACCTGACTAGAGGGCGAGCAGCTCCTTGGTCGTGATGGTGAGTAGCTCGGGTCCGCCGTCCGCCTCGGGGCGTACGACGAGCGTGTCATCGATCCGGACACCGCCCCGGCCCGGGAGGTGGACCCCCGGTTCGACGGTGACCGGCACGCAAGCGTCCAGTTTACCCATGGCTGCGGGGGCCAGCTGCGGGTCCTCGTCGATTTCGAGCCCCACGCCGTGTCCGGTCAGCACCGGAAGGGCCTCCGCGTACCCCGCGGAGTCCAGTACCTGCCGTGCCGCGCGGTCCACATCACGGTAGGCCGCGCCGGGTGCGAGAGCCTCCCGTCCGGCCCTCTGGGCAGCGAAGACGAGGTCGTACAGCTCGATCTGCCAGTCCGCCGGCGACGTACCGATCACGAACGTACGGCCGATCTCACAGCGGTAGCCGCGGTACTTCGCCCCGAGGCACACGGAGAGAAAGTCGCCCTCCTCTACGCGGCGGTCGGTGGGGCGATGGGCCCGTCGGCCGGAGTTCGGACCGGTGGCGACGGAGGTGGGGAAGGCGGGACCGTCGGCGCCGTGATCCACGAGGCGCCGCTCCAGTTCCAGAGCCAGGTGCCGTTCGGTGCGGCCGACGAGGATGGACTCCAGGAGCTCCCCCAGGGCCTGGTCGGCGATCTCCGCGCCGATCCGGAGGCAGGAGATCTCCTCCTCGTCCTTGATGATCCGGAGCTGCTCGACGGCTCCGCCGAGGTCGGTGAGCCGCAGCCGCGGGACGACCGAGCGGAGGGCTCTGTGCCGGGCGACGGTGAGATGGTGCTCCTCCACCGCGACGGAATCGCCGCCCTGTGCGGCGGCGAGGTCACCGGCCGCGACGGCGGGGTCGCCTCCGGCGCCGGGGAGGATGTGCACTCTCAGCGCCTCGTCCGGGCGGCCGTCGGAGGGACGGTCGTCCGGCGGGCCGGAGCACACCAGCAGGTCCTCGGTCTTGCCGAGGAGCAGGACGGCGCCGAGCGGGGCTGCGCCCGCGAGGTAGCGCACGTTGGCGGGGCGGGAGATGAGGGCCGACGTGCTGCCGACCGCGTTGCAGCGTTCCCTCAATCTGGTGCGGCGGGCCGCGTAGACCTCTGACATGACACGAGCGTAGGAGCGGTGTCTGGTTTGTGCCGGTTGAGGGAGTGCCGTTCGGGGGACGGGGTGCCCGCTTCGGGGGGTACGCCGACCAGCGGTCCGTGGGGGCTGGTCGCGCAGTTCCCCGCGCCCCTTGGGTGGGTCCAGGCGCCCCTGATCACCAGCTCGGGGGGCTTGCGATCGATCGTGCCAGTACGTCGTCCAGTACCTGCGCCGTCTGCGGGACATCCAGCTGCGAGTTGTCGATGATCGGCAGGCCCGAGCCGTACCAGCCCGCCATGCGGCCGTGGATGCGGGCGACCTCCTCGTCCGTGAGGCGACGGTTGCCGGAGCGTTCCGCGTTGCGTTCCAGGACGATCTCCAGGCCCGGCAGCAGGACCACCGGCAGCAGCCCCGGACCCACGTGCCGCTTCCAGCCGCCGAGGCCCACGACCGGCCGGTCCGGGAAGACGGCGTCGTCGAGGATGCAGGAGATGCCGTTGGCGAGGAAGTTGCGGGCGGCGAAGCCGCAGGTGCGGCGGGCTAGGCGGTACTGGGCCTCGGAGTGGTCGTTCCAGCCGGACTGGGGGTCGGCGAAGCCCGAGCGGACCCATTCGCGGACGTCGTCGAGGCTGATGTGGGCGGTGGGGACCCGGCGGTGGTCCGCCCAGTATTTGGCGACGCTCGTCTTGCCGGCGCCCGCAGGGCCGATCAGCAGCACCGCGAGGGTCGTACCGGCGGGGTCGGACGCGACCGCGGCGGACGGGGTCGCGGGGACCGCGACGGGGCCGCCGGGGGGCAGCGGTACATGGCCGGTGGTGTCCGGGGCCGGAGGAACCGGCGGATGCGGAGGCTGTGGGGCGAAGCCCGGTGCCGGGGGCGGCGGCGGGGGCACCGAGGCGGAAGCCTGGTGCGCACCCGGGTGGGGGGAACCCGGGTGTTGTGCGGCCGGCGACCAGCCGACGGCCGGTCCGTGCCCCGGCTGGTGGGGCGGCGGCAGCGGAGAACCCACTGCGTGCTGCATCCGGTGCCACTCCGTCTCGTACAGGCAATTGGCGCTGGCAGCAGGGTACGAACCCCGCTCCTTACCGAACGGTACCGTCCCCGGCCGCCGTTTGGTGAACGGCCGGGGACGACCCTAAGTGCCCGTGCCCGTAAGGCAAATCGGACGGATGGCGCCTGTGCGGACTACTCGCCCACCTCGCCGTACGCGGCGAGCAGCACGGCCGGGTCGGGGCCCTCCAGGACGGTGGGCTTGCCCAGTCCGTCCAGGACGATGAAGCGCAGCAGGTCGCCGCGGGACTTCTTGTCGACCTTCATGTTCTCCAGCAGCTTGGGCCACTGGTCGTAGCGGTAGTGCAGCGGCAGGCCGACCGACTCCAGGACCGTACGGTGACGGTCCGCCGTGGCGTCGTCCAACCGGCCCGCGACACGGCCGAGTTCGGCCGCGAAGTGCATGCCCACGGCGACGGCGGCGCCGTGCCGCCACTTGTACCGCTCGTTCTTCTCGATGGCGTGGGCCAGCGTGTGACCGTAGTTGAGGATCTCCCGCAGCCCCGACTCCTTCAGGTCCGCGGAGACGACCTCGGCCTTGACCCGGATGGCCCGCTCGATCAGCTCGGACGTGTGCGGGCCCGCCGGGGTGCGAGCGGCCTGCGGGTCCGACTCGATGAGGTCCAGGATCACCGGATCGGCGATGAAGCCGGCCTTGATGATCTCCGCGAGTCCGGAGACGTAGTCGTTGACCGGCAGGGACTCCAGCGCGGCCAGGTCGCACAGCACACCGGCCGGCGGGTGGAAGGCCCCGACGAGGTTCTTGCCCTCGGCGGTGTTGATGCCGGTCTTGCCGCCGACGGCCGCGTCCACCATCGCCAGGACGGTGGTGGGGATCGCGATCCAGCGCACGCCGCGCAGCCAGGTCGCGGCCACGAAACCGGCCAGGTCGGTGGTCGCGCCGCCGCCGACGCCCACGACGACGTCGGTACGGGTGAAGCCGGACTGGCCCAGCGCCTTCCAGCAGTAGGCGGCGACCTCGGCGGTCTTGGCCTCCTCGGCGTTGGGCACCTGGATGGCGACCGTCTCGAAGCCCTGCTCGGCGAGGTCGGCCCGTAGCGCCTCACCGGTCTCGGCGAGCGCCTCGGGGTGGACGACCGCGACCCGCTTGGCCTTGGGGCCGATCAACGCGCCGAGCTCGCCCAGGAGTTGACGGCCCACCAGGACCTCGTACGGCTCGCTGCCCGCGGTGCCGCCGACCTGGATCCGCGTCGCTGCCTCGCTCATGCTTCCTTCAACTCCAGTGCGTCCAGGGCGGCTTGGGTGACTTCTTCGGGCGTACGGCCGTCCGTGGCGACGACCGCCGTGGCGATCCCCTCGTACAGGTGCCGCCGTGCCTCCATCAGCTCGCGCCACTGCTTGCGCGGGTTGACCGCGAGCAGCGGGCGGGCGGCGTTGAGTCCGGTGCGCTGGACCGCCTCCTCGACGTCCATCGAGAGGTAGACGACCCGCTGCCCGGCAAGGAGCACGCGGGTGTCCTCGTCGAGGATCGAGCCGCCGCCGAGGGCGAGGACACCGTCGTGCTCGGCGAGCGCCCGGCGCACGGCGTCCTTCTCGATCGCCCGGAAGACCGGCTCACCCTCGTCGACGAAGATCTCGGCGATGCTCCGGCCCTGCTCGGCGACGATGTCGTCGTCCGTGTCCCGGTAGCCGACGCCCAGCCGTGCGGCCAGCAGCTGCCCGACGGTGGACTTGCCCACGCCCATCGGGCCGACGAGCACCACCTGCGGACGGGTCATCGGATGGCCAGGTTCTCGAGGTACGACCGGACGTTCCGGCGGGTCTCGGGCACCGAGTCGCCGCCGAACTTCTCCGCCACCGCGTCCGCGAGGACCAGGGCGACCATGGCCTCGGCGACGATGCCCGCGGCGGGCACCGCGGAGACGTCGGAGCGCTGGTGGTGGGCCTGGGCCGCCTCGCCGGTGGTGACGTCCACGGTCTGCAGGGCGCGCGGGACGGTCGCGATCGGCTTCATCGCCGCACGTACGCGCAGCAGCTCGCCCGTGCTCAGACCGCCCTCGGTGCCGCCGGCGCGGCCGGAGACGCGGCGGATGCCCTCGGGCGTGTTGACGATCTCGTCGTGCGCCTTGGATCCGGGCACCCGCGCCAGCTCGAAACCGTCACCGAGCTCGACGCCCTTGATGGCCTGGATGCCCATGAGCGCACCGGCCAGACGGGCGTCCAGCTTGCGGTCCCAGTGCACATGCGAGCCGAGGCCCACCGGGACGCCGTAGGCCAGGATCTCGACCACGCCGCCGAGGGTGTCGCCGTCCTTGTGGGCCTGGTCGACCTCGGCCACCATCGCCTTCGACGTGTCCGCGTCCAGGCAGCGCAGCGGGTCGGCGTCCAGCTTCTCGACGTCGGCCGGGGTGGGGTACACACCCTGCGGGGCCTTCACGGAGCACAGCTCGACGACGTGGCTGACGATCTCGATGCCGGCCGTCTCCTTGAGGTACGACCGGGCCACCGCGCCCAGGGCCACACGCGCCGCGGTCTCGCGGGCGGAGGCGCGCTCCAGGATCGGGCGGGCCTCGTCGAAGCCGTACTTCTGCATGCCGGCGAGGTCGGCGTGGCCGGGGCGCGGGCGGGTCAGCGGCGCGTTGCGCGCGAGTCCGGCCAGGATCTCCGGGTCGATGGGGTCGGGAGCCATGACCTGCTCCCACTTGGGCCACTCGGTGTTGCCCACCATGATCGCGACCGGGGAGCCGAGGGTGAGGCCGTGCCGGACGCCGCCGAGGAAGGTGACCTGGTCCTGCTCGAACTTCATCCGGGCACCGCGTCCATAACCGAGGCGGCGCCGGGCGAGGTGGTCCGCCACCATCTCCGTGGTGATCGGCACGCCGGCGGGAAGGCCCTCCAGCGTCGCGACGAGTGCGGGGCCGTGGGACTCCCCCGCGGTCAGCCAGCGCAACCTGCTCAACGGTGCTCCTCAGTGCTCGCGCCCTCGTACTGCCCTGCGTACACGCGTCCTCGCGTACGGCAATGGCGCGACCGGGTGCGCGGCCCCGGCCCGCCACCTTCGATCCTCCCATGTCCGGCACGCTCCTCCCGCCGCTGGTCCATCAGGCGGACGGATGCGCACCGGAACGGCTCAGACGGAACCGTTCCCCTGCCGGTTCTGCGGCGCGTAGGCCCCCAGGAAGTCGGCACCGCTCTGCTGGGCGGGCGCCGGCTGCGGCGCGGCCGGCGCCTGCTGGGGCGCGTACGCACCGAGATAGTGGGCGCCGCTGCGCTGCCCGTACTGCGCCGCCGCGTGGACCGGCTGCCCGTTGCGCAGGGCACGCCCGTAGTCGATCCTGCGCTTGAGCTTGACGGCCCAGGACACCACCACCGCGAGCACGACCAGGGCGATCACCGTGATCTGCACCCAGTCGGGCATGAACTTCAGTACGGCTTCGAATATCTCGCTCTTGCCGGATGCCAGCTGCATGCCTGCGGACACGTCTGTACTCCCCTCCCGGTTCCACCCCCTGCGGAACCCGGAGGATCCTAGCGGGCGGCCAGCGCGCGCTCGCCCGCTTTTCGCATGGCCGCCAGCGGGGCCCGGGCACAGCCCGTCATCTGCTCGACCTGCAGCACCGCCTGGTGCACCAGCAGGTCGAGTCCGCTGACCACGGCCCCGCCGAACATGGACCAGCGGGCCGCGAGCTCGGTGGGCCACGGCTCGTAGAGCACGTCGAAGAGGGTGGTGGGCCGCTCGGGTACGGCGGCGGCCAGGGCGTCCGTCGTACCGGCCGGGGTGGTGGCGATCACCAGCGGGCGGTGCAGCGCGTCGGCGGCGTCGGCCCAGTCCTCGGTACGCACCTCGACGTCGAGTCGCTCGCCCCACTGCCGCATCTCGGCGGCGCGGGCCTCGCTGCGGACGTAGACGACGACCTCACCCGTGCAGACCCGGGCCAGCGCGGCCAGCGCGGAGGACGCGGTGGCGCCCGCGCCGAGGATCGCGGCGGAGCCCACCTGCTCGATGCCGTGCTCACGCAGGGCGGCGACGATCCCGGGGATGTCGGTGTTGTCGCCGACGCGGCGGCCGTCCTCGGTGAACACGAGGGTGTTGACCGCCTCGACCGAGGCGGCGGTCTCGCTGACCTCGTCGAGCAGCGGGATGACGGCCCGCTTCAGCGGCATGGTCAGCGACAACCCGGCCCACTCCGGGCCCAGGTCCGCGACGAACCCGGGCAGCGCGGCCTCGTCGAGGTCGAAACGGTCGTACGACCAGTCCGTGAGCCCCAGTTCCTCGTACGCGGCGCGGTGCAGCACCGGCGAGAGCGAATGGTCGATGGGCGAACCGAGCACGGCGGCCCGGCGGGTGTCAGTGGCCCGAGCTGTCATTGAACCTGTCCTTGAGCATCGCGAATCCGCCCTGCGGCGCCTGCGGATCCGGTCCGTGTCCCGACGTCGGCCCCCAGTCGAACAATCATCCGAAAATCGCCACTCGGCGTCCGGAAACCCGCTGTCTGACGACCCCTCCGGATCGTATCGTCCCTCGCGTCTTGATCCTTTGTCAGTGAGGACACCCCACACCACCATGAGACACGTTCTGAGAGCAGTCGTGGCGATCTGCGCCGCCCTGGGCATCTCCCTGGCGTTCACGGGCTCCGCACAGGCGGCGAGCAACCCCGTCACCGTCTGCGGTTCGGGCTACTACGTCCAGTCGTCCCACGAGCTGGGCCTGTACCTGGAGACCGGCGGGCCACAGGCGATCGTGTACCTGCTCTACAACTCCTCGACCGGCTACAACTGCGCGGTCACGGTCGTCACGGGCGAGCAGATCGGCAACCCCGTCAACGTCGGCATCCGTGCCGAGGGCGGCACCTGGCTCAAGGACCCCGGCAACTACAACTCGTACGCCGGTCCCGTGCGGGTGAAGGCCGCGGGCAAGTGCGTGCAGTACATGGGGTCGACCCGCTGGTGGAGCTCTTCGTCTCCGTACACCGACACGTACACGAGCCCGCTGGGCTGGTGCGGCTGACGGATCGGCCGAACGGTCGGGCCCCGGGGCGGACTTCCGCCGCGGGGCCCGACCGTTGTCAGTCCTCGTTCCTCGACGCGTTGAACCGCTGGACCAGCTTGTCGTGCTCCGCGAGCGTCTTGGTGAACTTGCTGGTCTTGCCGTCCAGCGAGATGAAGTAGTACCAGCCCTGCTTCGTCGGGTTGAGCGCTCCCTTGAGCGCCTCCGCACCGGGGTTGTCGATGGGCCCGGGGGGCAGCCCCTTGACGTAGTACGTGTTGTACGGGTTGTTGTACTGCTTCAGCTCGGCGATCGTCAGGTCGATCTTGCTCTGGTTCTTGACGTAGTTGTACGTGGAGTCGAACTCCAGGGAGCCGTACGTTTGCGGGTTCCCGGGCTTGAGCCGGTTGTAGACGACCTCGGCCATCTTGCGGAAGTCGTCGTGGCTGGTGCCCTCGGCCTGCGCGAGGCTCGCCACGGTGAGCAGCTCCCAGGGACCGTCGAGGCCCAGGCCCTCGGCCTTCTTCTCCAGGCCGAGCTCCTCGTACGTGTCGTTCGCCCGGGCGACCATCTCCTTGAGGACGGCCTCCGGCTTCTGCCCCTTGCTGGCCGCGTAGGCGGAGGGGTAGAGGAACCCTTCGAGCGGATCCTTCAGATCGGAGTGGCCGAGCGCCCAGTCGGGGAGCCCGAACTCCTTGTACTTCTGCTTCGCGACCTTCGCCGTGGTGCCCTTGTCGAGGTCGAGGCGCTTGTCGATCTTCGCGTAGACCGCCGTGTTGCGCTCGCCCTCGGTGACGATCAGGTTGTTCTGGCTCTTGGGGTCGAGCATCAGCTCCACGGCGCTCTCGCCGGACATCTGCTTGTTCAGCAGGTAAGAGCCGGCCTGGATCTTGCCCGCGTCCTTGTTCTGAGTGAACGCGGAGACGAACGCGTCGACGCTCTTGACGACGTCCGCGTCCTTCAGCAGCCGCCCAATCTCGGCACCGCCCGCGCCCTTCGGTACCGAGATCGGCACCGTCGCGCTGGTGCCGTCACCCGCGTAGTCCGGTGCCGAGGCGAAACGATCCTTGTAGAACTGGTAGCCGAAATACCCCACGCCACCGACCCCGCCACCGAACACCAGCAGAACCACCAGGCACGCGCAGCCACTGCGCCGTTTCTTCGGCTTCTTGCCGCCGCGGCCCCTGCGGTCGCCGCGTCCGCCCTCGTCGTCGGTGTCCTCGGCATCGTCCTCGTCGTCATCGCCGCCCGCGAAGAAGGCGTGTTCGCCCTGGTCGGGGCCGGGATCCCAGTCCGCCCGCTGCGGCTCGGGCTCGGTGCGGCGGCGGCTCGGCGGCTCCGGCGGCGGGTAGGCGTCGGGGGTGCCGTAGTAGTCCGGCTGCTCCCCGGTGCCGTACGCGGCGACCTGCTGGCCGTAGGGGTCCGACGGGTCCGTGTACGGGACGTGCGTGTGCGTCCCGGTGCCCCAGGCGTTGTTGTCGTACTGCTGCTGGTGCTGCTGGGGCGCGTACTGCTGCTGGTCGCAATTCTGGTTCGGGTCGTACTGCTGCTGGTCGTACTGCTGCGGGTACTGCTGCTGCGCCTGACCGTAATCGCCTTGCTGGCCCGTGCCCCAGTCGCCGTACTCCGACTGCTGCTGCGGCTGCTGCGGGTAGTGCTGCGGCTGGCCGCCGTAGGCAGCTTGATGGCCGACGTGGCCCTGCTGCCCTTCCCATCCGCCGTCCCCGTAATACGGGTCCTGCGGATGCCACGGTTCGGAGCCTTCCTGGCCCCGGCCATACTCAGTCATCGATCCCCTAGAGCCGCGAGGCGGCGGTCGCGCGGCTTGTGGCCCGGCATCAGTTCCGCCTCTCTCTGTGCGGCATCTGTTCGAACAGCGCCGCAGTCGCGCGGAACGTTACCGTATCGCGATCAGATGACCACTTCGACGCTCTCTCCGGGTGCTTTACCTGACACCCGTTCGGATTCGAGCGCCTGCTGGAGGATGATCACAGCGGCGGCCTGGTCGATGACGGAGCGGCCCTTCTTGGATTTCACGCCCGAGGCGCGCAGTCCCTGGCTGGCCGTCACCGTGGTCATCCGCTCGTCCAGCAGCCTCACCGGTATCGGCGCGATGCCCTTGGCGAGCTCCTGCGCGAAGGCCCTGACCTTCACCGCGGCCGGGCCCTCGCCCCCCTTGAGGGAGCGAGGAAGACCGACGACGACCTCGATCGGCTCGTACTCCTCGACGATCTGCTTCAGCCGTCGATGGGCGGCCGGGACGTCCCGGCCGGGGACCGTCTCCACCGGGGTGGCGAGGATCCCGTCGGGGTCGCACGAGGCGACCCCGATCCGGGCGTCCCCGACGTCGATGGCGAGTCGGCGGCCTCTGCGCATCGTCACTTCGCGGTGTCCGCGACCAGACGCTCGACGGCCTCGACGGCCTCGCCGATCGCGGCCGGGTTCTGGCCGCCGCCCTGGGCGACGTCCGGCTTGCCGCCACCGCCGCCGCCGAGGGTCTTGGCGGCCGCGCGGACCAGCTCGCCGGCCTTGAGGCCACGCTCACGGGCGGCCTCGTTGGTGGCGATGACCGTGAGCGGCTTGCCGTTGACCGTGGTGAACAGCGCCACGACCGCGGCCCGGCCGCCCTGGATGCGGCCGCGTACGTCGAGGACCAGCTTGCGCAGGTCGTCGGCGGTGGTGCCGTCCGGGACCTGACCGGTGACCAGAGCGATGCCGCGGACGTCCTTGGCGGACTCGGCGAGACCGCCCGCGGCCTGCAGGACCTTCTCGGCGCGGAACTTCTCGATCTCCTTCTCGGCGTCCTTCAGCTTGCCGAGCATGGCGGAGACCTTCTCCGGGAGCTCCTCCGGGCGGCCCTTGATCAGCTCCTGGAGCTGGGCGACGACGGTGTGCTCACGGGCGAGGAAGTTGTAGGCGTCGACGCCTACGAGGGCCTCGATACGGCGCACACCCGAGCCGATCGACGACTCGCCGAGCAGCTTGACCAGGCCGAGCTGCGAGGTGTTGTGCACGTGGGTGCCGCCGCACAGCTCCTTGGAGAAGTCGCCGATGGTGACGACGCGGACGCGCTCGCCGTACTTCTCGCCGAACTCGGCGATGGCGCCCTGCTTCTTGGCCTCGTCGAGGCTCAGGATCTCGGCGTGCACATCGAGGTCGCGGGCGAGCACCTCGTTGATCTTCTGCTCGACGTCGGTCATCACGGCCGTGGGAACGGCGGACGGGGACCCGAAGTCGAAGCGGAAGCGGCCGGGCTGGTTCTCGGAACCGGCCTGGGCGGCCGTCGGGCCGAGCGCGTCACGCAGGGCCTGGTGGGTGAGGTGGGTGGCCGAGTGGGCGCGGGCGATGGCCGTGCGGCGGCGGGAGTCGATCGAGGCGTGGGCCTTGGCTCCGACGGTGACCTCGCCGAACTGGACGACGCCCTTGTGGACGTAGACGCCCGGGACCGGCTTCTGGCAGTCGCGGATCTCGATGACGGCACCGGAGTCGACCTTGATCCTGCCGGTGTCACCGATCTGGCCGCCGCCCTCGGCGTAGAACGGGGTGCGGTCCAGGACGATCTCGACCTCGTCGCCCTCGGTGGCGGCCGGGGAGGAGGTGCCGTCGACGAGGATGCCGACGATGGTGGACTCGCCGTCGGTGTCCGCGTAGCCGATGAACTCGGTCTCGCCGACCTTGTCCGCGATCTCGCGGTAGGCGCCGGCGCCGGCGTGGCCGGTCTTCTTGGCCTGCGCGTCGGCCTTGGCGCGCTCCCGCTGCTCCTTCATCAGACGGCGGAAGCCGTCCTCGTCCACGGACAGCCCCTGCTCGGCGGCCATCTCCAGGGTGAGGTCGATCGGGAAGCCCCAGGTGTCGTGGAGCAGGAACGCCTTGTCGCCGGACAGGACGGTGCCGCCGGACTGCTTGGTCTCGGTGACGGCGGTGTCGAGGATGTTCGTGCCGCCCTTGAGGGCCTTGAGGAACGCGTTCTCCTCGGCGACGGCGACCTTCTCGATCCGCTCGCGGTCGGTGACGAGCTCGGGGTACTGCTGGCCCATCATGGCGATCACGGTGTCGATCAGGTCGAGCACGACCGGACCGGTGGCTCCGAGCAGCCGCATGTTGCGGATGGCGCGGCGCATGATGCGGCGCAGGACGTAACCACGGCCCTCGTTGCCGGGGGTCACACCGTCGCCGATGAGCATCACGGACGTCCGCATGTGGTCGGTGACCACGCGCAGGGAGACGTCCGACGCGTGGGCGTCGCCGTACGCGACACCCGTCAGCTCGGTGGCCTTCTTGATGACGGCCATGGAGGTGTCGATCTCGTACATGTTCTGCACGCCCTGCAGAATCATCGCGAGCCGCTCGAGGCCGAGGCCCGTGTCGATGTTCTTGCTGGGGAGCTCGCCGAGGATCTCGAAGTTGTCCTTGCCGATGCCCTCGCCACGCTCGTACTGCATGAAGACGAGGTTCCAGATCTCCACGTACCGCTCGTCGTTGACGGCGGGGCCGCCCTCGACGCCGAACTCGGGGCCGCGGTCGTAGTTGATCTCGGAACAGGGGCCACAGGGTCCGGGGACGCCCATGGACCAGTAGTTGTCCTTCATGCCGAGGCGCTGGATGCGCTCCTTGGGCACGCCGATGATCTCGTTCCAGATGCGCTCGGCCTCATCGTCGTCCTTGTAGACGGTGATCCAGAGCTTCTCCGGCTCCAGGCCGTAACCACCCTTGTCCTGGGGGCTGGTGAGCAGCTCCCAGGCGTACTTGATGGCGCCTTCCTTGAAGTAGTCGCCGAAGGAGAAGTTGCCGCACATCTGGAAGAACGTGCCGTGCCGGGTGGTCTTGCCGACCTCTTCGATGTCCGGCGTGCGCACGCACTTCTGCACGCTGGTCGCGCGCGCCCACGGCGGCTTGACCTCACCGAGGAAGTAGGGCTTGAAGGGGACCATGCCGGCGGGGACCAGGAGCAGAGTCGGGTCGTCCGCGATGAGCGACGCCGAAGGGACGACGGTGTGACCGCGCTCCTCGTAGAAGCTCAGCCAGCGGCGGCGGATCTCGGCCGACTCCATCAGTGGTCCTCGTTTCGGTTGTACGGGTACGTCCGGTACGTCGATCCCTCGACGTACTTCGGGTTGTTGCGGTTCTCGATGGCGGTGTACCGCCGGGGTGCGGGGAGTTCGGGGTCGACCGGGGCGTTCAGCCCCAGTGCGTCGCCCAGTTCTTCCTCCCGCTGGGCCATGTTGTCGCGGACGTCGAGCGCGAAGCCCACCGCGCGGTCCTTGATGCGGTGACCGGCCTCGAGCGCCTTGTTCGCCGCGGTCGCGGCGAGGCTCTCGGGGGTCAGCTGCCTCAGCTTGCGGTTGACCTTGGTGGTGGCCCACACACCGGCGGCGACGCCCGTGCTGAACCAGAACGTACGGCGGAACATCGCTAGGTCTCAGTCCTTCTTCCGCTTGCTCCGTCGTGACGCCGGAACGGTGCGGCCCACGATCACGGTACGCCGGGGTGCCTTGGCGGGCACGTCGTCCTTGCGGCCGCTGATCGCTCTGCGCACGCCGTATCCGAAGGCCGCGACCTTGACCAGGGGGCCGCCGAAGGTGGAGGCGACGGTGGTGGACAGCGCGGAGGCGTTGGAGGTGACCTCCTGGACGTCCGAGGCGATCGCGTCCACCCGGTCGATCTGGGTCTGCGCGGAGCGGACCGCCGAGGAGGCGTCCGCCAGGAGCGGGACGGCCTGGTCGGTCACGTCCGCCACCAGCTTGGTGGTCGCCCTGAGCGTCTGGGCCAGCCTCGCCAGCGCGACGGCGAGGAAGGAGACCAGGATCGCCCAGAAGACGGCCACCAGGATCCCGGCCACCTCGCCACCGGACACCGCGCACCCGCTCCCTGTACGTGCCTGAACATCGAAAAAGTCGTGCAGTGAGCCTATCGCGCCGCGGGCGGGCCTCCGCACCGGATTACCGTGCGCGCGAGAGCGCGTCGCGCGGAGCGATTGTACGGACCGAACACGCTTCAGTACGCTCCGTGTTCCATGCGTGACGATCGGCTCTGCGACGGCAATCTCCCCCTCGAACTGGACGCGTTCGTGGGCCGCTCGGCCGAACTCGCCGCACTCTCCCTGGCTCTGGAGAGCTCGCGACTGGTGACCCTGACCGGCCCCGGCGGCATCGGCAAGTCCCGGCTGGCGGCACGGGCGGCGCTGCGGGACGGGGCGTGGCGGGTCGATCTGGCGTCGGTGCGCGATCCGGAGTTCGTCGACTTCGCGGTCGTGGAGGCGCTGGGGCTGACCGACCACACCACCCGGCTGCCGCGCGAGATCCTGCTCGCACACCTGGCCCGGCCGGAGCGTGAAGTCCTGCTGGTTCTCGACGGGTTCGAGCACCTGGTGGACGTCTGCGCCGAGCTGGTGACCGATCTGCTGCACCGGGCGCCGGGGCTCAGGGTGCTCGCCGTGGGCCGCCGTCCGCTGTCCGTGGCGGGCGAGCGGGTGTTCGCGCTGGAGCCGCTCACCGAGGCCGAGGCCGTGGAGCTCTTCGTGGACCGGGCGGACCGGCAGGGCGTGTCCGTCGCCGCCGATCCCGACGTACGGGAACTGTGCCGGCGTCTCGACGGCATCCCGCTCGCTGTCGAGCTGGCCGCCGGGCGGCTGCGGGCCCTGTCCCCCGGTCAGCTGCTGGAGCGGCTCGACGACCGGTTCCGGCTGCTGACCGGCGGGGGGCGGGACACTCTGCCCCGGCATCGGACGCTGCGTACGGCGATCGGCTGGAGCCATGAGCTGTGCACGCCTCAGGAGCGGCTGCTGTGGTCCCGCCTCTCGGTGTTCGCGGGGCTGTTCGACCTGGAGGCCGTGGAGTACGTGTGCAGCGGCAACGGGCTGGCCGAGCAGGACGTTCTCGACGTGCTGACGGAGCTGCTCGCGCAGTCCGTGGTCGGGCGCGAGGAGACCGCGACGGGCGTGCGCTACCGGATGCTGGACACGGTCCGGGCGTACGGCGCCGAGTGGCTGGAGGCGACCGGGGACGCGGACCGGCTGCGGCGACGGCACCGCGACTGGTATCTGGGCCTGGCGACCTGGTGCGAGCTGGACTGGTTCTCCCCGCGGCAGGCGGAGGTGGCCGCCCGTATCGACGCGGAGCTGCCGAATCTGCGCAGCGCCCTGGAGCACTGCCTCGGCGACCCTGACGAGGCGCATCTGGGCCAGTACCTGGCAGGTTCGCTCTGGTTCTTCTGGGTCGGCTGCGGACGGCTGTCGGAGGGCCGGCACTGGCTGGAGCAGGCCGTGCGGCTGGAGTCCGACAACGAACTGTCCCGGCTCAAGGCGCTGTGGGTGCTCGGCTACGTCGCGATCCTGCAGGGCGACACGGTACCGGCGCTGGCCGCGCTCCATGAGTGCCGGGAGGAGGCGGAGCGGTCCGCGAACCCGACGGCTGTGGCGTACGCCGAGCACCGCACCGGCTGTCTGGCGCTGGTCAGCGACGACATGGCCCGCGCGGAGACGCTGCTGCGCTCGGCGCTGGAGCGTTACCAGGAGATCGGCGAGCTCAACAGCAACGTCCTGATGGGCCAGGTCGAGCTGGCGATGACGCGCGCGTTCCAGGGCGACCTGCCGGAGGCGGTACGGCTGTGCCAGGACGTCCGCCGGGTCTGCGAGGACCACGGCGAGGGCTGGACCAGGTCGTACGCGCTGTATGTGCTGGCGTACGCGGCCTGGAGCGAGGGCGATCTGCCGGCGGCCCGCACGCTGCTGACCGACTGTCTGGGCGCCGCCCACGCCTTCCACGATCTGCTCGGTTCGGTGCTGACGATCGAACTGCTGGCGCTGGTCACGGCGGCCCAGGGCGACACGGCGGAGGCCGCGGTGCTACAGGGCGCCGCCGCCTCGATGTGGCCCTCGGTGGGCCTGCCGCTGTTCGGCTCCGCCTACTACAACGCGCCGCACGAGCTGTGCGAGGCGACGGCCCGCGAGGGCCTGGGCGACGAGCGGTACGCGGAGTGCGTGCGGACGGGGGGCCGGCTCGGCCGGGACGCGGCCGTGGCCCGGGTGCTGGGGCGGAGTCCGGAGGCGTTGCCCGTGCCGCGCGGACCCGCACGGCACGCTCAGGGTGGCGCCGCCATGCAGGAACCCGCCGCCTCGCCCACCCGGAAGGGTGGGGAGACGGCGGGCTGAGGTGGTGCGTGTACTACGTCCGGCTGGTGATCAGCGGGCGTAGTACTCGACGACGAGCTGCTCGTCGCAGATCACCGGGATCTCCTTGCGGTTCGGCTCGCGGTCCAGGCGGAACGCCAGGGCGCCGAGGTTCACCTGGAGGTAGCGCGGGGTCTCGCCGTCGGGGGCGAACCCACCGGCGCGGGCGACCTCGAACAGCGTCTTGCTGCGGCTGCGCTCGCGGACCATCACGACGTCGTCGGGACGGACGCGGAACGACGGCTTGTCGACCTTGCCGCCGTTGACCTCGATGTGGCCGTGGACGACCATCTGGCGGGCCTGGTAGATCGTGCGGGCGATGCCCGAACGCAGGACCAGCGCGTCGAGACGGCGCTCGAGCTCGATGATCAGGGCCTCACCGGTCTTGCCCTGCACCTTGGAGGCACGCTCGTAGGCGCGGACGAGCTGGCGCTCGGACACGTCGTACTGCGCACGCAGACGCTGCTTCTCGAGCAGACGGACCTTGTAGTCCGAGTTCTGCTTGCGGCCACGGCCGTGCTCACCCGGGGGGTAGGGGCGGGCCTCGAAGTACTTGACGGCCTTCGGGGTCAGCGCGATGCCGAGGGCACGCGACTTCTTGACCTTGGGGCGGGACTGGTTCGCCACAATCTCTCATTTCTCAGTGTTCGGCTCGTCAGGGTTGAGGGAGGTCGCATCCGCAGCCGGGGAAACCCGCCGGGTCCGTTGCCGGGCCTGATGGGCAGCCGCTCCCCTGGTCTGGGCACATACGTGCAGCACGCGAGTGGCCCACCGACCGGTCCCGTCATGCGACGAGTGGTGGTGGGCTGCCCGCGACACCAATCGAACGGTGCGCGACGCTCCTGGAGCCGATCCGGGGACTGGGTCCTCTGACTGGCTCCGGCTGACTGTCCTGTTCTGACTGCACAGGACGCAGCACTCCGAGGGATTCTACAGGGCGCTCAGGACCGCTTGCGACCGAGGTGCGCTCTGGTCCACTCGACCGCGTCCGCGTACCGCGCCTCGGCGCCGTGCCTGGTCGGCGCGTAGTACTCGCGGTCCTTGAGGGCGTCCGGGGCGTACTGCTGCTCGGCGATGCCCTCGGGCAGATCGTGCGGATACACATACCCCTGCGCGTGGCCGAGCTTGGCGGCGCCCTTGTAGTGCCCGTCGCGCAGGTGGGGCGGCACGGATCCGGCCAGCCCCTTGCGTACGTCCTCCATGGCCGCGCCGATCGCCGTCGTCGCAGCGTTGGACTTGGGGGCCAGCGCGAGGGCGATGGTGGCGTGGCTGAGGGTCAGGGCGGCCTCGGGGAAGCCGATCATGGCGACGGCCTGGGCGGCGGCGACCGCGATCGGCAGGGCCTGGGGATCGGCCAGGCCGATGTCCTCGCTCGCGGAGATCATCAGGCGGCGGGCGATGAAGCGGGGGTCCTCGCCGGCCTCGATCATCCGGGCCAGGTAGTGCAGCGCGGCGTCGACGTCCGAGCCGCGGATGGATTTGATGAGGGCGCTGGCGACGTCGTAGTGCTGGTCGCCGTCGCGGTCGTACTTCACGGCGGCTCGGTCGACCGTCTCCTCGAGCGTGGTGAGGGAGATCTCCGCCTCGGCCTTGTCGAGCGCGGCCCCGGCGGCGGCCTCCAGGGCGGTCAGGGCCCGGCGGGCGTCACCGCCGGCGATCCGCAGGAGGTGGTCCTCGGTGTCCTCGGGGAGGGTGACGGCGTCCTTGAGGCCGCGGTCGTCGCCGAGCGCCCTGCGCAGCAGCCCGCGGAGATCGTCGTCCGTGAGGGGTTCGAGGGTCAGCAGGAGCGAGCGGGACAGCAGCGGGGAGATCACCGAGAAGTACGGGTTCTCGGTGGTCGCGGCGATCAGGGTGACCCAGCGGTTCTCGACGGCCGGGAGGAGGGAATCCTGCTGGGCCTTGCTGAAGCGGTGGATCTCGTCGAGGAAGAGGACGGTCTCCTTGCCGTACCCACCGGTGGCGCGGCGGGCTCCCTCGATGACCGCGCGGACCTCCTTGACGCCCGCGGTGATCGCCGACAGTTCGACGAAGCGCTTGTTGGTGGCCTTGGAGACGACGTAGGCGAGGGTGGTCTTGCCGGTGCCGGGCGGACCCCACAGGATCACCGAGGACGGGCCCGCCGGGCCGCCCGTGCCCTCGCCGACCAGGCGGCGCAGGGGCGAGCCGGGCTTCAGCAGATGCTGCTGGCCCACCACCTCGTCGAGGGTGCGCGGACGCATCCGCACCGCCAGGGGACTCCCGGCGGGGTCCTTCTCCTGGCGCTCTTCGGCGGCTGCGGTGAACAGGTCGGGCTCCACGTCAAGAACCCTAATTCACCGCACTGACAATCCCGCCGGCGCCTGTGCGGTGCAGGTCAGCTGGTCCAGAAGTCCCACCAGCGCGTCAGGATCAGCATGCCGATGATCCCGATGTGCAGAACCGGCAGCACCCAGGTGAACTCGCCGAAGAAGCCCTTCAGCCAGCGCGGGGCGGGCAGGAAGCCGTTGCGCACGTTGAACGAGGTCACGTACCAGAACATGATGATCGTCGCGACCCAGGCCAGGGAGCACCACAGGCACAGCGCGTTGATCCGGTACAGCGACTGGAACATCAGCCAGGCGCAGAAGGAGACACCGAAGAGGGTGCCGGCGTTGAAGGTCAGCCAGTACCAGCGCGGGAAGCGGGCGCGGGCCAGCAGGCTCATGCCGACGCAGATGACGATGCCGTAGGCGACGAGGCCGAGCACCGGGTTGGGGAACCCGAAGGCGGCTGCCTGCTTGGACTCCATGACGCTGCCGCAGGAGACGACGGGGTTCAGACTGCAACCCGGGGTGAAGGTCGTGCCCGCGACCTTGGCCTCGAGCAGCTTGAACTTGTCGATCGTGATGACCCACGCGGCGAGCAGGCCGGCCGCGCCGGTGAGCAGCAGCATGACGGCGAAGGCACGACTGCCACCCACCAGCCGTGGCTCAGCGGCCGTCCGCTCCGGCTCGGGCTCGGTGGAGACGTCTTTGACTGTGGTCTTGCTCATCACGCCGATTCCGTCTGCTTGAGAGTTGGACCTTCTTCGGGCAGGGGCCATTGTGCCGTACACGGGGCCGTGTCCACCGTTCGGTGGACATAAGGAAGTACGCCTGGTCGTCCCTGAGCGTTCGGTTCCGGTCGAAGCTCGGGGGCATGACAGCACACGCGAACGAACTCGCGGTGGACGTTCGGGGGCTGCGCAAGCAGTACGGCGACGTGACCGCGGTCGACGGTATCGATCTCGGCATCGGCAGGGGTGAGGTGTTCGGCCTGCTGGGGCCCAATGGCGCGGGCAAGAGCACGACGTTGGAGATCCTCCAGGGCAACCGGAGCCGGGACGCGGGCGAGGTCCGGGTGCTCGGCGTGGATCCGGCGAAGGGCACGCGTGCGTGGCGCTCACATGTCGGAATCGTCTGGCAGGACGAATCGGCGCCCGCCGAGTTGACGGTCCGCGAGACCGTCCGGCACTTCGCCCGCTACTACCCGAAGCCGCGTGACCCGGAGAAGGTCATCGGCCTGGTGGGTCTGGAGGCGAAGGCGGACAGCCGCCTCAAGGCCCTCTCCGGCGGTCAGCGCCGCCGCCTCGACGTGGCACTCGGGGTGATCGGCGACCCCGGACTCCTGCTCCTGGACGAGCCGACGACCGGCTTCGACCCAGCCGCCCGGCGCCAGTTCTGGGACCTGATCCGCACCCTGTCCGAGGAGGGCACGACGATCCTCCTCACCACGCACTACCTGGAGGAGGCCGAGGCACTGGCCGACCGGCTCGCGGTGGTCACCGCCGGGCGGATCGTCGCCGAAGGCCGCCCGGCCGCCCTGCGGGAGCGGCACGGCACCGAGGCCACCGTCGAGTGGACCGAACCGGACGGCGCCCCGCGCACCGAGCGGACGGACACCCCGACCCGCACGGTCGCCGAACTCATGCACCGCTTCGACGGCGAGATCCCGGGGCTGCGGGTGAGCCGCCCCACGCTGGAGGACGTCTACCTCCGGCTGACCGGACAGGAGGACGCGCGATGACGACAGCTGCCGTACAGCTGCGGGCCGATGCGCTCGCCGAAAGGCTGCCCGGCGCCTGGGGTGTCGGTCTGCAGCGCGGTGCCCTGGAGATCAAGCAGTTCTTCCGGCTCCGCGACCAGGTGGTGTTCACCTTCGCCTTCCCGGTCGTCTTCCTGTTCCTGTTCGCGTCGATCTTCAGCGACGACGTCGACGGCGCCGGCATCACGGCCTCGCAGCTCTACGTCCCGGCGATGATGGCCGCGGGCATCATGTCGACGAGCTTCCAGTCCCTCGGCATCTCCATCGCCATCGAACGCGAGGAGAAGGTGCTGCGCCGCCTGCGCGGCACTCCGATGCCGCCGGCCGCGTACTTCCTCGGAAAGATCTGGCTGGTTCTGGTCACCGGCCTGATGGAGACGGCGATCCTGCTGCTCGTCGGCACGACGCTCTACGACGTGGATCTCCCCTCGGACGCGACGCACTGGTTCCACTTCACCTGGATCTTCGTCCTCGGACTGACGGCGTGCGCCCTGCTCGGCATCGCGATCAGCTCGGTGCCCAAGTCCGGCAAGAGCGCGACCTCCGTGGTCGTACTGCCCTTCCTGGTCCTGCAGTTCATCTCCGGGGTGTACATCGCGATCGACACCATCCCGAACTGGATGCTGAACATCGGTGCCCTGTTCCCGCTGAAGTGGATGTGCCAGGGTCTGCGCGGGGTGTTCCTGCCGGACTCGGCGCAGGTCCTCGAACAGGCCGGCGGCTGGGAGTTCGGCCGTATCGCCCTGGTCCTGGGGGCCTGGTGCGTCGGAGGATTGGTGCTGTGTCTGCTGACCTTCCGGTGGAAGAACCGGCGCGACGGATGAGGATCCCTTCCGGGCTGGTGGGCGCCTACACCTGGGACCGTTCGTTCCGGCTCTGGGACACGTACTTCGCGCTCATCTGGCTGGCCACCTCGGTGTTCGTGCTCTGCACGGACTTCCCGGGGTGGCCGGTCCGGGTCACGGCGGCGGCGCTGCTCGTGCCGTTGATCCCGCTGTACGTCGTGGTCGGGCGCCCCATCCTGCGGGGCGATCCGCCGGACGAGCGCCGGGCGTTGGTCTTCCTGGCGGCCATGATGGCGCTGTTCCTGCCGTCGGCGGTGCTGGTCGGCGAGACGCGGCTGATGACGTTCGCGCTCGTGCCGCCGTGCTTCATGACGCTGCGCGTGCGGTGGGCGCTCGGGGCGGTGGCCGTCATCAACCTCGTGCCCGTGGCGGGCTGGGCACTGTTGTGGTGGCCGAGCGACCTGGACGTCTTCTTCAACTCGATGTTCGCGGTCGTCACCTTCGTCTTCTCGGCGGCCGTCGGCAGCTGGATCATCCGGATCATCGAGCAGAGCCAGGAGCGCGCCGAGCTGATCGCCGAGCTGGACTCCAGCCGGCACGAGGCGGCCCGGCTGTCGGCGGCCCACGGGGCGCTGGCCGAGCGGGAGCGGATGGCCCGGGAGATCCACGACACGCTCGCCCAGGGCTTCACCAGTCTGCTGATGCTGGTCCAGGCGGTCGAGGCCGAGCTGGAGCACGACGTGCCGCAGGCCCGCCGTCATCTGGCACTCATGGACGAGACGGCCCGGCAGAACCTCGCCGAGGCACGAGCCCTGGTCGCCGGGACGGCACCGGTCGACCTGGAGGGCGCCTCGCTGCCGGACGCACTGCGCCGCCTGGCCGCCCGCCATGAGGCGACGTTGGAGGTGACGGGCCCGGTGCGTCCGTTGCCGGCCGGCCCCGAGGTGGTGGCCCTGCGCTCATGCCAGGAGGCACTGTCGAACGCCCGCAAACACGCGGGGAGTTCGGCGTCCGTCGGGATAGCGCTGGCCTACACCGACGCGTCGCTCATCGTGTCCGTACGGGACGACGGCCACGGCTTCGACCCACCGTCCGCGACCGACGGTTACGGTCTGGCGGGGCTGCGCGCCCGAGCCACCGAGGTCGGCGGGACGGCATCGATCCGCAGCGCGCCGGGAGACGGCACGACGGTGACCGTCCAACTGCCGGTACCGCCCGTACCGCCCCTTGGGAGTTCCACATGATCCGGATCATCCTGGCCGACGACCACCCCGTGGTACGGGAGGGGCTGCGGGCCATGCTGAGCGCCGAACCCGACCTGGACGTGATCGCCGACGCGTCCAGCGGACCGCAGGCCGAGGCGTTGGCGGCGGAGCTCCGGCCGGACATCGTGCTGATGGATCTGCGGATGCCTGGCGGCGGGGGCGTGGACTCGATCGAGCGGATGGCCGTGGCGGGGCTCGGGTGCCGTGTGATCGTCCTGACGACGTACGAGACCGACCGGGACATCCTGCGGGCCGTGGAGGCGGGTGCGGCCGGGTATCTGCTGAAGGATCTGCCACGGGGTGAACTCGCGGAGGCGGTACGGGCTGCCGCACGCGGCGAGACGGTGCTGGCGCCGTCGGTGGCGGCGAGGCTGGTGGACCAGCTGCGGTCCAAGCCGGAGCGGCCGCGGTTGTCGGAGCGGGAGACGGCGGTGCTGCGGCTGGTGGCGGAGGGGTGTACGAACGCGGAGATCGGGCGGCGGTTGTACATCGGGGAGTCGACGGTGAAGACCCATCTGCTGCGCGTGTTCGGCAAGTTGGGGGTCGACGACCGGACGGCGGCGGTGACGAGTGCGATGCGGTACGGGTTGCTGGACTGAGGTTTCGCCCCCGCTCCTCAAACGCCGGAGCCGAAGCGGGGGTCTGGGGGGCGGCAGCCCCCTGGGACGGGAACGGGAAGGGGCGGCGGGGGCGAAAAATCACCCCACGCACGCCCCCCACCCCCATCAGCCGAGCCTTGCCTCCAGCTCCGCCACGATCTCGTTCACGCCGATCGCCGTCTGCTCACCGGACTCCATGTCCTTGAGCTGGACGACGCCCTCGGCGAGGTCGCGTTCGCCGGCGACGACCGTGTAGCGGGCGCCGCTGCGGTTGGCGTTCTTCATGGCGCCCTTGAGGCCCTTGGCCCCGTAGGAGAAGTCCGCCGCGATGCCCACCTTGCGCAGCTCGGTGACCTTCGCGAAGAGGATCCGACGGGCCTCCTCGCCCAGCGGGACCGCGAAGACACTGGTCGTGGAGGGGAGTTCGAGCTCGACGCCCTCCGCCTCCAGCGCCAGCACCGTGCGGTCGACGCCCAGCGCCCAGCCCACCGACGGCAGCGCGGGGCCGCCGATCATCTCGGACAGGCCGTCGTAACGGCCGCCGCCGCCCACCGCGGACTGGGAGCCCAGGCCGTCGTGGACGAACTCGAAGGTCGTACGGGTGTAGTAGTCCAGACCGCGCACCAGCCTGGGGTCGTCCTCGAAGGCGACGCCCGCCGCGGTGATCAGCTCGCGGACCTCCTCGTGGTAGGCCTTGCAGGCGTCGCAGAGGTAGTCGCGCAGCAGCGGGGCGTCGCCGAGCTGCTTCTGGACCGCCTCGCGCTTGTCGTCCAGGACACGCAGCGGGTTGATCTCCGCGCGGCGCAGGGTCTCCTCGTCGAGGTCGAGCCCCCGGAGGAAGTTCTGCAGCGCCTCCCGGTACACCGGGCGGCACTCCTTGTCGCCCAGGCTGTTGAGGAGGATGCGGAAGTCGCGCAGCCCCAGCGAGCGGTACGCCTGGTCGGCCAGGATGATCAGCTCGGCGTCCAGCGCCGGGTCCTCGGCACCGATCGCCTCGGCGCCCACCTGGGAGAAGTGGCGGTACCGGCCCTTCTGCGGACGCTCGTAGCGGTAGTACGAGCCGGAGTACCAGAGCTTGACGGGGAGGTTGCCCGCCTTGTGGAGGTTGGCCTCCAGCGCCGCGCGCAGCACGGAAGCCGTGCCCTCGGGGCGCAGGGCGAGCCTGTCGCCGCCCTTGGTCTCGAAGGCGTACATCTCCTTGGTCACGATGTCGGTGGACTCACCGACACCGCGCGCGAACAGCTCGACGCTCTCGAAACCGGGCGTCTCGATGTAGCCGTAGCCGGAGTTGCGCAGCGGAGCCGCGATCGCCTCGCGCACCGCGAGGAACTTCGCGCTGTCCGGCGGGATGAGGTCGTACGTGCCCTTGGGGGCCTTGAAGGTGCTCACGGAAAGTCTCGTCACATTCCTCGTCGGGGAGCGTCGACATGCGCTCCCGGGCCGGCGGCGGCCACCTGCCGCAGATACGGGTTGGTGGCACGCTCACGGCCGATGGTCGTGTGCTCCTTGTGGCCGGGGAGCACCACGGTCGAGTCGTCGAGAGGCAGGACCACGCGGGCCAGGGACTCGAGCATGTCGTCCATGGAGCCACCGGGAAAATCGGTGCGTCCGATGGAGCCGGCGAACAGCAGGTCGCCCGAGAAGAGAAGCGGAGGAATGTCCGCCGCCTCGGGCATGCCGAAGGTCACCGACCCCCTGGTATGGCCGGGCGCGTGCGCCACGGTGAGCTCCAGTCCCGCCAGTTCCAGCTTCACGCCGTCGGTCAGCTCCTTGACGTCGTCCGGCTCCCCCACGGTCAGCTCGCCCATGAGCGGCATCCCGATGGAGCGGCCGAGCGCCTTCTCCGGGTCGCTCATCATGAAGCGGTCCTCGGGGTGGATCCACGCGGGTACGTCATGCGCACCGCACACCGGAACGACCGAGGCCACATGGTCGATGTGGCCATGGGTGAGGACGACGGCGACGGGCTTGAGCCGATGCTTCTTCAGTGCCTCTTCGACTCCCTGGGCGGCCTGATGGCCCGGGTCGATGATCACGCACTCCTCACCGGCGGCGGGGGCGACGAGATAACAGTTCGTCCCCCAGGCCCCGGCGGGGAACCCGGCAATGAGCACGATCGTCCTTCGTTGTGTCGATAAGGGTGGGCTTAAAAAGCGGCTGCGCCTGTGGTCAGAGCCTACCGGCGCTGCCGTTTCCTCAGCGAACCCATATACGGTACGGGGCACACGCACGCGGTCGGCTCACAAGACGCAGGCGTCCCAGCAGACATACGAGACGCATGAGGAGAGAACCCGGTGGTCACCCAGGAACAGCGGAAGCGGCAGCTCGCCCGGGAGAAGTTCTTGCGGCAGCAGCAGCGGCGCACGGCCGCGCGGCGCAAGGCCCGCATGCGCAACTCCGTGATCGCGTCGGTGCTCGGCGTGATCCTGGTGGGCAGTCTGGCGCTCTATACGTCGGACGTCCTCAAGGGCGACGACGACAAGTCCGACGCCGCCGCGGCCACGCCGTCGCCGACGCCCAGCGCGATCGCCGACCCGTGCAAGAAGCCGGCGGAGGGCAAGGTCAAGACGGCGACCTGGAAGAAGGAGCCGTCGCTGACGATCGACAAGTCGGCGAAGTACACGATGAAGCTGGCGACGACGTGCGGTGACATAGACATCGCGCTCAAGACGAAGGCGGCCCCGCACACCGTCAACTCGTTCGACTTCCTCGCGGCCAAGGGCTACTTCGACCACACCAAGTGCCACCGGCTCACCACCAACGGCATCTACGTGCTCCAGTGCGGCGACCCGACGGGCAGCGGCAGCGGTGGTCCCGGCTACACGATCCCGGACGAGAACCTGAAGGACAAAAGCCTCAAGGACAACGTCTACCCGGCGGGCACCATCGCGATGGCGAACACCGGCAAGGCGCACACCGGAGGCAGCCAGTTCTTCCTCGTCTACCAGGACAGTCAGCTGCCGCCGAGCTACACGCCCTTCGGCACCGTCTCCGAGTCCGGTATGACGGTCCTGAAGAAGATCGCGGCCGCGGGTGAGAGCACCGGAGCGGGTGACGGCGCTCCCAACGCGACGGTCGTGATCAACAAGGCGACTGTCACCAAATCCTGACCCCCAACAGCCAAATTTCGGTCGCGCGGGATGCGGACAGGCAACCCGCCGGTCGCCTATGTTGGCCGTGACGAAACTGTGGACGATGCCCGGGGGTGCTGAAGCCTCATGCAGGCATCATGTGGAGGAGGCGCTGTGAGCAGCGACCCGTGGGGCCGCGTCGACGAGACGGGGACCGTGTACGTGCGTACGGCCGACGGCGAGCAGGTCGTCGGTTCCTGGCAGGCCGGCTCCCCTGAGGAGGCGTTGGCCTACTTCGAGCGCAAGTACGAGGGCCTGGTTGTCGAGATCGGCCTCCTCGAGAAGCGAGTGAAGACCACCGATCTGTCGGCGAAGGACGCGCAGGTCGCCATCGACCACATTCGCGAGCAGGTGGACGCGCACCACGCGGTCGGTGACCTGGACGCCCTCAAGGTGCGTCTGGACAAGCTCGTGGAGACGGTCGAGAAGCGTCGCGAGGAGCGCAAGCAGCAGCGCGCCAAGCAGTCCGACGAGGCCCGTCACTCCAAGGAGGCGCTGGTCGTCGAGGCGGAGGAGCTGGCGCAGTCCGACCAGTGGCGGGCGGCCGGTGAGCGGCTGCGGGCCCTGGTGGACACCTGGAAGGGTCTGCCGCGGCTGGACCGCAAGTCCGACGACGAGCTGTGGCACCGCTTCTCGCACGCCCGCTCGGCGTTCTCCAAGCGGCGCAAGGCCCACTTCGCCTCGCTCGACGCACAGCGCGAGGAGGCCCGTAAGACCAAGGAACGGCTGGTCTCCGAGGCCGAGGCGCTGTCCGGCTCCACCGACTGGGGTCCGACGGCCGCCCGCTACCGCGAGCTGATGGCGGAGTGGAAGGCCGCGGGCCGTGCCCAGCGCGAGCACGAGGACGACCTGTGGAACCGCTTCCGCGGCGCCCAGGACGTCTTCTTCGCCGCTCGCAGCTCGGTCTTCGCCGAGCGCGACGCCGAGCAGACGGAGAACCTGAAGCTCAAGGAGGAGCTGGCCGGCGAGGCCGAGAAGATCCTCCCGGTCACCGACCTCAAGACGGCGCGGTCCGCGTTCCGCCAGATCAACGAGCGCTGGGAGGCCATCGGCCACGTCCCGCGCGACGCGCGTCCCAAGGTCGAGGGCCGGATGCACGCCGTCGAGCGGGCCATCCAGGAGGCCGAGGAGACCGAGTGGCGCCGGACGAACCCGGAGGCACGCGCGCGTGCCGAGGGTCTCACCGGCCAGCTCCAGGACGCCGTGGCCAAGCTCCAGCGCCAGATCGAGCAGGCCCGTGCCCAGGGAAACAACGCCCGCGCCGACAAGCTCGAGCGTGAGCTGGAGGGCCGCCAGGCGCTTCTGGACCAGGCGCTGAAGGGTCTGCAGGAGTTCGGCGGCTGAGAGGCCGCGGTTAGGCTGCTACGACGAGAAGGGGCCCCGTACCTCGTGTACGGGGCCCCTCCTCGTGCTCTGCCCTACGCCCGGGCGCGCGCCGACGTCACGCGGTAGACGTCGTAGACGCCCTCCACTCCGCGTACCGCCTTCAGGACGTGGCCGAGGTGCTTCGGGTCGCCCATCTCGAAGGTGAAGCGAGAGGTGGCGACGCGGTCGCGGGAGGTCTGGACGGCCGCCGAGAGGATGTTGACGTGCTGGTCGGACAGGACGCGGGTGACGTCGGAGAGGAGCCGGGAGCGGTCCAGGGCCTCGACCTGGATGGCGACCAGGAAGACCGAGGACTGGGTGGGCGCCCACTCGACCTCGAGGATGCGCTCGGGCTCGCGGGACAGTGACTCCACGTTCACACAGTCGCTGCGGTGAACCGATACGCCGCTACCGCGTGTGACGAAACCGATGATGGGGTCGCCGGGTACGGGGGTGCAGCACCGGGCGAGCTTGACCCACACGTCGTCGACGCCCTTGACCACGACGCCGGGGTCGGCGCTGGAACGGCGCTTGCGGCCACGGCCGCGGGACGGCGGGACCGACTCGTCGATCTCCTCGGTGGCCGCCTCCTCGCCGCCGAGCGCGGAGACCAGCTTCTGCACGACGTTCTGCGCGGAGACATGGCCCTCGCCGATCGCCGCGTACAGCGCGGAGATGTCGGGGTAGCGCATCTCGTGGGCGAGCGTCACGAGGGAGTCGCCGGTCAGGATGCGCTGGATCGGCAGGTTCTGCTTGCGCATCGCGCGGACGATGGCGTCCTTGCCCTGCTCGATCGCCTCGTCGCGGCGCTCCTTGGAGAACCAGGCCCGGATCTTGTTGCGGGCCCGCGGGGACTTGACGAACCCGAGCCAGTCGCGGGACGGCCCCGCGCCGGCCGCCTTGGAGGTGAAGACCTCCACCAAGTCGCCGTTGTCCAGGGTGGATTCGAGCGGTACGAGGCGGCCGTTGACCCTCGCCCCTATGGTGCGGTGGCCGACCTCGGTGTGGACCGCGTACGAGAAGTCCACGGGTGTCGCGCCGGCGGGCAGCGCTATCACGTCGCCCTTGGGGGTGAAGACGAAGACCTCGTTGCGCGACAGGTCGAAGCGCAGGGACTCCAGGAACTCTCCGGGGTCCTCGGTCTCCTTCTGCCAGTCGAGCAACTGGCGCAGCCACGCCATGTCGTTGAGGTGGTCGTCCTTGCCGGTGGTCCTCGGCTGGTCCGAACGCACCTTGGAGGTCCCGGCGACGGCCTCCTGCTTGTACTTCCAGTGCGCGGCGATGCCGTACTCGGCGCGGCGGTGCATGTCGAAGGTGCGGATCTGGAGCTCGACGGGCTTGCCGTTGGGGCCGATGACCGTGGTGTGCAGCGACTGGTACATGTTGAACTTGGGCATCGCGATGTAGTCCTTGAACCGCCCCGGAACCGGGTTCCAGCGGGCGTGGACGGTGCCCAGGGCCGCGTAGCAGTCCCGGACCGTGTCCACGAGGACGCGGATGCCCACCAGGTCGTAGATCTCCGCGAAGTCACGGCCGCGGACGATCATCTTCTGGTAGACGCTGTAGTAGTGCTTGGGGCGGCCGGTGACGGTCGCCTTGATGCGGGCCGCGCGCAGGTCCTGCTGCACCTCGTCGGTCACTATGGCGAGGTACTCGTCGCGCTTGGGGGCGCGCTCGGCAACGAGGCGGACGATCTCGTCGTACATCTTGGGGTAGAGGATCGCGAAGGCGAGGTCCTCCAGTTCCCACTTGATGGTGTTCATGCCCAGGCGGTGGGCGAGCGGCGCGTAGATCTCGAGGGTCTCGCGCGCCTTCTTCTCCTGCTTCTCGCGCTTGAGATAGCGCATGGTGCGCATGTTGTGCAGGCGGTCGGCGAGCTTGATGACCAGGACGCGCGGGTCCTTGGCCATGGCGACGACCATCTTGCGCACGGTCTCGGCCTGGGCGGCCTCGCCGAACTTGACCTTGTCGAGCTTGGTGACGCCGTCGACGAGCAGGGCGACCGAGTCGCCGAAGTCGCGGCGGAGCTGGTCAAGGCCGTACTCGGTGTCCTCGACGGTGTCGTGGAGGAGGCCCGCCATGAGGGTGGCGGGGTCCATGCCGAGCTCGGCGAGGATGGTGGTCACCGCGAGGGGGTGCGTGATGTACGGGTCGCCGCTCTTGCGCTTCTGGCCGCGGTGCCAGCGCTCGGCCACCTGGTAGGCGGTCTCGATCTTGCGGAGGATCGAGGTCTCGATCTTCGGGTCGTTGCTGCGCACTATCCGCAGCAGCGGCTCCAGGACCGGGTTGTACGGGTTGGAGCGCTGGACTCCGAGGCGGGCGAGACGGGCGCGGACGCGGTTGGAGGAGCCGGAGCGGGCGGGCTGGCCGGCCGGTGGGCGGACCGCGGCGGGCGTGGACGCGGGCGCGGGGCGCTCGGGCGTGGCCGGCTTGGGACGCGGCTGCTCGGCCGACTTGTCGACGGGCGCGGACTGGGCGTGCTCGACCGAGCCCTGCGCGGCGTTCTTCGCGCTCGGCGCGGGCGTGGCCGCGGCGCCTGCCGAAGGCTCGGGCTTGGCGGCGGTCAGTGGCTGGGCCTCGTCTGGCAAGAGGACTCCTCGTGCGCGATCCGGGTCCCCCGATCAGGCTCCGGAGACCCCATGGTAGCGATCCTGCGGCTCGGGATCGCCTTCAGGCCGATGTGAGGACCGTCTACCGGTGAAACGCGAGGGGCTGCCGCCGGCATTCCGGAGCGGGCTCGGAGCCTCTGTGGAGCGCGAAAAGGCCGCCCCGGATCAACCGGGACGGCCGTTTCGTGAGACTTGGAGCACTGTGTTGTGGGCCTCAGACCACCAGCAGCGCTTCCAGTGGAGCGCCCTCCAGGGCCGACTCCAGGCGGGGGCGGCCCTGGAGGAAGCCGAGTTCCATCAGGACCGCGAGGCCCGCGACCTGGGCGCCGGCCCTGCGGATCAGCTGGATCGCGGCCTCGGCGGTGCCGCCGGTGGCCAGGACGTCGTCGACGATCAGGACGCGGTCGTCGGCCGACAGGTCCTCGGCGTGCACCTCGATCTCCGCGGAGCCGTACTCCAGGTCGTACGCCTGGCCGAGGGTGGCTCCGGGGAGCTTGCCCGCCTTGCGTACGGGGATGAAGCCGAGGCCCGCGCGGACGGCCACCGGGGCGCCGAGGATGAAGCCGCGGGCCTCCAGGCCGACGACCTTGGTCGCGTCGGTGCGCTCGGCGATCTCCGCGAGCGCGTCGGTCAGCGCGGTGAACGCCGCCGGGTCCGCCAGGAGCGGGGTGATGTCCTTGAACATCACCCCCGGCTCCGGGTAGTCGGCCACGTCACGGATGCGGCTGAACAGCAGTTCCTTGATGTCGGTCATCGCCGCTTCCCCGAGGGTCGGCCGCGGCCCCGGGTACGCGAGGCGGGCTGGGTGCGCGGGCCGACGACCGCGTGGGCGTCCTCCGGCTCGTCACCGTACGCGTCCTCGCCGCGGGCCTCCGCCTGCTCCCCCTCGGCGCCGGCCTGGGCGCGCTTGGCCAGGACCCGCTTCCTGAGGGACTTCATCTGCGGCTCGAGCTCCTTGAGGTCCGCCACGAGCGGCGTCGCGATGAAGATCGAGGAGTACGCACCGGCGGCGAGGCCGACGAACAGCGACAGCGAGATGTCGTTGAGCGTGCCCGCGCCGAGGAAGCCGCCACCGATGAACAGCAGGCCCGCGACCGGCAGCAGCGCGACCACCGTGGTGTTGATGGAGCGGACCAGGGTGCTGTTGATCGAGCGGTTGGCGATGTCGCTGTAGGTCCAGCGGGTCTGCTTGGTGATGTCCTTCGTCTGCTCCTTGAGGGAGTCGAAGACGACCACCGTGTCGTAGAGCGAGTAACCGAGAATGGTCAGCAGACCGATCACCGTGCCCGGCGTGACCTCGAAGCCGACGAGGGCGTAGATGCCGACGGTGATGGTGATGTCGTGGATCAGTGCGACGAGCGCCGCGATGGCCATGCGCCACTCGAAGGCGATCGCCAGATAGATCACCACCAGGACCATGAAGATCGCCAGACCCTGCCAGGCCTTGTTCGCGATCTGGTCGCCCCAGCTGGGACCGACGAGGTCGGCGGCGATCTTCTCCGGGTCGACCTTGAAGTCCTCGGCGAGCTGGTTCTTGATCTGGTCGGACTGCGTGGTGTCCATGCCGGCGATCTGGATGCGCAGCGTGCCGTTGCCCAGCTTCTGCACGACGGCGTCGTGGCCGGAGGCCTCTTCCGCGTACTCCTGGGCCTGGGAGACCGAGATGCTGGTCTTCTCGGTGGTGAAGACCGCGCCGCCCTGGAAGTCGATGCCCATGTTCAGGCCGCGCACCGCCAGGCCGACGATGGCCGTGATGGTGATCAGGATCGAGATGCCGTACCAGAGCTTGCGGTGGCCGACGAAGTCGTAACTGATCTCGCCACGGTGCAGTCGGGCGCCGAGGTTGCCGAGTTTCGACATGCTCACGCCTCCTTCGTCTCAACGGGGGCGGGACGGCGGGTGCGGCGCAGCGGCGCCTTGGCACCCAGGCTCTTCGGATCGAGGCCGGACCACTTGTTGCCGCTCGCGAAGAACGGGCGGCGGGCCAGCAGCGTCATCAGCGGCTTGGTGAAGAAGAAGACCACGACGACGTCGAGGACGGTGGTCAGACCCAGCGTGAACGCGAAGCCCTGGACCTTGCCGACGGTGACGATGAACAGCACCGCCGCGGCGAGGAACGACACGAAGTCGGAGACCAGGATGGTGCGCCGGGCACGCGGCCAGGCCCGCTCGACGGCGGGGCGCAGGGAGCGGCCCTCACGGATCTCGTCACGGATGCGTTCGAAGTACACGATGAACGAGTCCGCGGTGATACCGATGGCGACGATGGCACCGCACACGGCCGGCAGGTTCAGCGCGAACCCGATGGCCGGGCCGAGCAGCGCCATGAGCACATAGGTGAGGATGCCGGAGACCAGCAGCGAGGCGATCGCGACCATCGACAGACCGCGGTAGTAGAACACCAGGTACACGATGACCAGCGCGAGGCCGATCGCACCGGCGAGCAGACCCGCGTGCAGCTGGTCGGTGCCGAGGGCGGCGGTCACCGTGGTCACGCTCTGCTCCTGGAAGGAGAGCGGGAGCGCGCCGTACGACAGCATGTTGGCGAGGCTCTGGGCCTCCTCCTGCGTGAAGCTGCCGGAGATCTGGGCCTGGCCGCCGGTGATGGACTGGCTGACGGTCGGGCTGGAGACGACCTGGCCGTCGAGGACGATGCCGAACTCGTTCTGCGGCTGGGTGTTCTGGGCGAGCTGGCCGGTGATGTCGGCGAACTTCTTGGCGCCGCTCTTGTTGAAGTCCATCGTGACCTGCCAGCCGGCGGCGGTCTGCGTGTCGTAGACGGCCTTGGCCTCGTCGACCTCGGTGCCGGCCACGGCGGCCGGGCCGAGCAGGTACTTGTACCAGACGCCCCCGATCTCGCCGCAGCCCACGGTCGCGTCCTCGGGCTTCACGCCGTCGCCGGCCTTGTTGCGCTGGGCCTGCTTGGAGCAGTCGAGCGCGGTGTACGCCGCCTGGAGCTTGGCTTCGGCGGCGGTGGGGGCGCTCGCGGAGGCCGACGGGCTCGCGGGGGCGGAGGGCGAGGCGGAGGCGGACCCCGACGGGGTCGGGTCGGCCTTCAGCGCGTCGGAGGCGGCACGGCCCTGCGTGGTGGCGGAGGCCGACGGGGAGCTCGACGAGGTCGCCTTCTCACCCGTGGTGGCCGACTCGCTCGTGGAGGGGCTCGGCGAGGCGCTGGAGGAACCGCTGGAGGACGCGCTCGGCGAGGGCTGCGCGGCGGCTCCGGTGGCCTCCTGGGCCAGCACCGGACGGAAGTACAGCTTCGCGGTGGTGCCGACCTGGTCCCGGGCTTCCTTGGAGTTGGTGCCCTTGGGGATGTTCACGATGATGTTGCGGTCGCCCTGGGTCTGCACCTCCGCCTCGGAGACGCCCAGGCCATTGACACGGCGGTTCATGATGTCGACCGCGGTGTCCATGTTGGCCTTGTTGAGCGCGGACCCTTGGTCGGCCTTCGCCTCCAGCGTGATGCTGGTACCGCCGGCGAGGTCGATGCCGAGACGCGGCGTGGTGTGACCGGAGAGGAACATCCCTCCGGTGAGCGCCACGATGGCGATCAGGATGAGGGCCAGCGAGCGCCCTGGCTTGCTCTGGGCACTCGAGCTCCGGCCCCTCTTGGGTGCTGCCACCTTCTCGTACTCCCTCTCGGGCCGCCTCGCGCCGGGTCATCGGGCGGGCGGCCATGACATGGTGTCGGGATCCCCTGCGAGCTGCGTACGTCCGAGGGCGCGCAGGCCTGGCCCGCGCGCCCAGAGGTACGGCTACTTCGCGTCGGAGTCGCCGTCGGTCTTCTTCGGCACGTCGTCCGTCTTCGCCTCGGCGGCCTCGGCGGCCGGCTCGGCCTCGTCGGCGGGCTCGTCCTTCTTGCCGAGGTCGACGGACTTGTCGTCGTCGGAGGCGGCGGCAGCTTCGTCGGCGGACTCGTCGGTCTCGGTGAGGGAGGAGGCGTCGTCCGGGACGACGTCGGTCTTCAGGTCGTGCTCGACACCGTGGACGATCCGGTTGTACTCGTCGTCCGTGAGGACGGCACCGATCGCGTTCTTCGCGAAGAGGAGCTCAACGCCCGGCCCCGCGTCGACGAGGATGGTGTCGTCGTTGACCTCCTTGACCGTGGCGTACATGCCCCCGATGGTGCGGATGCCACTGCCGGGCTGCATCTGGTTCCGCATGTCGGCGGCCTGCTGCTGCTTCTTCTTCGCCGACCGGGTCATCAGGAACATGGCCCCGATGAGCACGACGAACGGGAGGAGGGTCACGAGACTCACGGGTCGGTACTTCCTTCACGTGACCGCGATGGTGAGCGGCCTGATGGTTGGGGGTGTGCGCGCCGCCGGCAAAGGCGGCATCGGCGGAGTCTAAGCGAGTCCGCGTGCAGGGAACAACGCCCAGCATGGCACCCGGGTTCCTGGCCCGGCCAATCCCGCACCGTCACAAAGACATCACGTCCCGAACAGGTCCTGTTGTCCGTTTCCGGTGGCCGCCGAGCGGGGCGGAGTGAGGCCCAGGTGCGCCCATGCGGCGGGAGTGGCGACGCGACCACGCGGTGTGCGGGCCAGCAGACCCTCCCGGACGAGGAAGGGTTCGGCGACCTCCTCGACGGTCTCGCGCTCCTCCCCCACCGCGACCGCGAGGGTGGACAGACCGACGGGGCCGCCGCCGAACAGCTTGAGCAGGGCCTCCAGGACTCCGCGGTCCAGGCGGTCGAGGCCGCGGGCGTCGACCTCGTAGACCTTCAGCGCGGCCGCCGCGATGTCACGGGTGATGAACCCGTCCGCTTTGACCTGGGCGTAGTCGCGCACCCGGCGCAGCAGACGGTTGGCGATACGGGGCGTGCCGCGGGAGCGGCCGGCGATCTCGGCGGCGCCGTCGGTGTCGATCTCGACGTCGAGGAGGTTCGCGGAGCGGTGGATGACGCGCTCCAGCTCGGCGGGCTCGTAGAACTCCATGTGCGCGGTGAAGCCGAAGCGGTCGCGCAGCGGGGGCGGCAGCAGGCCCGCGCGCGTGGTGGCGCCGACCAGGGTGAACGGGGGCAGTTCGAGGGGGATGGCGGTGGCGCCCGGCCCCTTGCCGACGATCACGTCGACGCGGAAGTCCTCCATCGCCATGTACAGCATCTCCTCGGCGGGCCGGGACATGCGGTGGATCTCGTCGAGGAAGAGGACCTCGCCCTCCTGGAGCGAGGAGAGGATCGCGGCCAGGTCGCCGGCGTGCTGGATGGCGGGGCCCGAGGTGATGCGGATGGGGGCGCCCATCTCGGCCGCGATGATCATCGAGAGGGTGGTCTTGCCCAGGCCGGGGGCGCCGGAGAGCAGCACGTGGTCGGCGGTGGCGCCTCGCGCGCGTGCGGCGCGCAGGACGAGGTCGAGCTGCTCGCGGACCTTCTCCTGGCCGATGAACTCGCCCAGGTCCTTGGGGCGCAGGGCGGCCTCCACGGCCTGGTCCTCGCGGTCGGCGACAGAGTCCACCAGCCGCTCGGGGGCGGTCGCGTCGGTGGTGTCGTCCCAGTTCACTGACGTTCTCCTAGCGGGCGCGGTTCAGGGTCTGCAGGGCGGCCTTCAGCAGTTGGCCGACCTGCGGGGTGCCTCCGGCGGCCTCGGCCTGGGGGGCCACGGCGGACACGGCCTCGTCGGCCTCGCGGGTCGCGTAGCCGAGGCCGATCAGGGCCGCGTGCAGCTGGTCGCGCCAGCCCTGGGTGACCGGGGAGCCGACGGCGGGGGCGCCGATGGGCTCGCCCAGGCGGTCCTTCAGCTCCAGGAGCAGCTTCTGGGCGCCCTTCTTGCCGATGCCGGGGACGGCGATCAGCGCCTTCTCGTCGCCCGTGGCCACCGCCCTGCGCAGGGTGTCCGGAGCGTGCACGGCCAGCATCGCCTGGGCCAGGCGGGGGCCGACGCCGCTCGCGGTCTGGAGCAGTTCGAAGACCTGGCGTTCGTCGTCGTCGACGAAGCCGTACAGGGTCAGCGAGTCCTCCCGTACGACGAGGGAGGTGGCGAGCTTGGCCGGCTTGCCCAGGCGGAGCGTGGACAGGGTGTTGGGCGTGCACTGCACGGCCATGCCGACACCGCCGACCTCGACGACGGCGGCGTCGGGGGCGAGTGCGGCGATCGTGCCGCTCACGAAGGCGATCATGCCGTACGGCCTTTCGTTGCGTTGGCTGCGTGCAGGGCGACCGCCTGCTGGAGCCTGTTCTGTGCGGGGGCGCGCCAGATGTGGCAGATGGCGAGCGCGAGGGCGTCGGCGGCGTCGGCGGGCTTGGGCGGCGCGTCGAGCCGGAGCAGGCGGGTGACCATGGCGCCGACCTGGGCCTTGTCGGCGCGGCCGCTGCCGGTGACGGCGGCCTTGACCTCGCTGGGGGTGTGCAGGGCGACGGGGATGCCGCGGCGGGCGGCGCAGAGCATGGCGACGGCGCTGGCCTGGGCGGTGCCCATCACGGTCCGTACGTTGTGCTGGCTGAACACCCGCTCCACGGCGACGAATTCGGGCCGGTGCTCGTCGAGCCACTGCTCGATGCCCTGCTCGATGGCGACGAGCCGGTGCCCCAACTCGGCGTCGGCGGGCGTGCGTACGACGCCGACGCCGACCATGGTGAGCGGTCGGCCCGCGACCCCCTCGACGACACCGACACCGCACCGCGTCAGTCCGGGGTCCACCCCGAGTACACGCACCGCGCCCCTCCCCTCTTTGCGGCTGAACCGCCGCCGCTCTCGCGGACGTGGCTGAGCGCCGTCGGGGTTCCTCCATTGATGGTTGCGGCCCGTGGACGGCGATCTTTGACTCTCGTCAGGCTATCCGCTGCCACCGACAATGGCGGCGGGCCGGTGGGACGTGTCCCACCGGCCCGCCGAAACGGCTCGACTCGCGGCAGCGCTACGCGTCGACCTTCTCCATGACCTCGTCGCTGACGTCGAAGTTGGCGAAGACGTTCTGCACGTCGTCGCTGTCCTCGAGAGCGTCGATCAGCTTGAAGATCTTCCGGGCGCCTTCCTCGTCGAGCTCGACCTGCATGGTCGGGACGAAGTTGGCGTCGGCGGAGTCGTAGTCGATCCCGGCGTCCTGGAGGGCGGTACGGACGGCGACCAGGTCGGTGGCCTCGGAGAGGATCTCGAAGGACTCACCGAGGTCGTTGACCTCCTCGGCACCCGCGTCCAGGACGGCTCCCAGGACGTCGTCCTCGGTCAGCTCGCCCTTGGGGACGATCACGACGCCCTTGCGGTTGAAGAGGTACGAGACGGAGCCCGGGTCGGCCATCGAACCGCCGTTGCGGGTCATGGCGACACGCACGTCGGAGGCGGCGCGGTTGCGGTTGTCGGTGAGGCACTCGATGAGGACCGCGACACCGTTCGGGCCGTAACCCTCGTACATGATCGTCTCGTAGTCGGCGCCACCGGCCTCGAGACCGGCGCCGCGCTTGACCGCGGAGTCGATGTTCTTGTTCGGGACCGAGCTCTTCTTGGCCTTCTGAATGGCGTCGAACAGCGTCGGATTGCCGGACACATCGGCGCCGCCGGTGCGGGCCGCGACCTCGATGTTCTTGATCATCTTCGCGAAGAGCTTGCCGCGCTTGGCGTCGATCACGGCCTTCTTGTGCTTCGTCGTAGCCCATTTAGAGTGGCCGGACATCTGCCTGTCTCCTTCGCGTAACCCATCCAAACAACGAACCCCAGAGATCCTACAAGGACTCCGCCGCCCGGTTCGCGCGCACCATGTCGACGAACAGGGCGTGCACGCGGTGGTCGCCGGTCAGCTCCGGGTGGAACGACGTGGCGAGCGCGTTGCCCTGGCGGACCGCGACGATGTGGCCGTCGTGCTCGGCGAGCACCTCGGTCTCGGCGCCCACGGACTCGACCCAGGGGGCACGGATGAAGACGCCCTCCACAGCATCGCCGTCAACGCCCTCGACGTCGACCGTCGCTTCGAAGGACTCGTTCTGCCGGCCGAAGGCGTTGCGGCGCACGATCATGTCGATGCCGCCGATTGTCTCCTGGCCCGAGCGCGGGTCGAGGATCTTGTCGGCCAGCATGATCATGCCCGCGCAGGTGCCGTAGACAGGCATTCCGGCACGCACGCGTGCGCGGAGCGGCTCCATGACGCCGAACAGGACGGCCAGTTTGGAGATGGTCGTGGACTCACCGCCGGGGATCACCAGGCCGTCGATCTCGGCGAGTTCCTCGGGGCGCCTGACCGGCCTGGCCACGGCGTCCGCCGCGGCCAGGGCGATGAGGTGCTCCCGTACGTCGCCCTGGAGAGCCAGGACGCCGATGACAGGTGCTTCGTTCGACATGGGGCGGTTACCAGCCGCGGTTGGCGTAGCGCTCGGCCTCGGGGAGGGTGTCGCAGTTGATGCCGACCATGGCCTCGCCCAGGTTGCGGGACGCGTCCGCGATGATCTTCGGGTCGTCGTAGAAGGTGGTGGCCTTCACGATGGCGGCGGCGCGCTTGGCCGGGTCGCCGGACTTGAAGATGCCGGAGCCGACGAAGACGCCCTCGGCGCCGAGCTGGCGCATCAGGGCGGCGTCGGCGGGGGTGGCGACGCCACCGGCGGAGAAGAGGACCACCGGGAGCTTGCCGAGCTCGGAGACTTCCTTGACGAGCTCGTACGGGGCGCGCAGCTCCTTGGCGGCGGCGTACAGCTCGTTGTTGTCGTAGCCGCGCAGACGGGCGATCTCGTTCTTGATCTGGCGCAGGTGACGGACGGCCTCGACGACGTTGCCGGTGCCGGCCTCGCCCTTGGAGCGGATCATGGCCGCGCCTTCGGCGATACGGCGCAGGGCCTCACCGAGGTTGGTGGCGCCGCAGACGAAGGGGGTCGTGAAGGCCCACTTGTCGGAGTGGTTGACCTCGTCGGCCGGGGTGAGGACCTCGGACTCGTCGATGTAGTCGACGCCGAGCGACTGCAGGACCTGGGCCTCGACGAAGTGGCCGATGCGGGACTTGGCCATCACGGGGATGGAGACCGCCTCGATGATCTCCTCGATCATGGTGGGGTCCGACATCCGGGCCACGCCGCCGTCCTTGCGGATGTCGGCGGGGACCCGCTCCAGGGCCATGACGGCCACGGCGCCGGCGTCCTCGGCGATCTTCGCCTGCTCGGCGTTGACCACGTCCATGATCACGCCGCCCTTGAGCTGCTCGGCCATGCCGCGCTTCACACGGGCGGTGCCGGTCTCGGGGGCCTGGTTCTCGGTGAGGGACACGGATTGACCTCGCTGATGTGAAAAGAGGATTTCTGCAGTACCGAGGAAACGTGAACAGAGCAGTCCACAGCAAGGGCCAATGAGGAGGCGGTGGATCGTTTTGCGAGCGGGCGCGGCTACGCGGCCCGGTCCACCAGGGCCACAGGAGGCTCGTCGTCCATCTCGAACGCCAGCGGGAACGGGGCGTGACCCGCCAGCCGGAACCAGCGGACCTTGCGGTGGCGCCGCAGGGCACGGGCGGCCCGTACGGAGTCGTTGTGGAAGCGCCGGGCCATCGGCACCCGGCGCACCGCCTCGGTCAGCTCTCGGACGGCTTCCACTCCCCCGGGCGCCTCCCGCACCGTCTCCACCTGCGGTGTCTCCGCGAAGACGGCCCGCAGGGCCTGGGTCAGCTCGCTCTCGGCGACCTCCCGTTGCTCCTCCTCGGCCTGCCGCGCGGCGTGCGCCGCCTCGTAGAGCACGATCGAGGCGGCCGGGTCGAGGACACCGGAGGTCGCCAGTTCCTGGGCCACCGAGGCGCGCCGCAGCAGCTGCGCGTCCAGCGCGGCCCGGGAGGCGTCGATCCGGGCGTGCAGCCGGTCCAGTCGTCCTGCGGTCCAGCTCAAGTAGAGGCCGATCGCGATCAGGGCGACGAGGGTCCAGATGAGGGTTGGGGTCACGGGCGCAAAGGTTACCGACGTACGGCCCCGGTCCTACGCGCCCCTCAGTCCCGCGCCAGCCCGAACCGCGAGAACAGGCTCGTGGTGCGGTCGTCGTCGGCCGCCGCCACCGCGGCCGCGCCGGCCGTCACCGTCTCGTACACCGACAGGATGTCCGCGCCGACCGTCGACCAGTCGAACCGCCGTACGTGGGCGCTCCCGCGCTCCCGCAGTTCGGCCCGCCGCTCCGGATCGGCCAGCAGCCGCAGCGCCGCGTCGGCCAGTGCGTCGGCGTCCTCGTTGGCGAAGAGTTCGCCCGCCGCGCCCTGGTCGAGCACCTGGGCGAAGGCGTCCAGGTCCGAGGCGAGGACCGGGGCGCCGGCCGACATCGCCTCGACCAGGATGATCCCGAAGCTCTCGCCGCCGGTGTTGGGGGCAACGTACAGGTCGACGCTGCGCAGGAAGCGCGCCTTGTCCTCGTCGCTGACCATGCCGAGGAACTCCACGCGCGAGCGGAGTTCGGCGGGCAGGTTCTCCACGGCCTCCTCCTCGTCACCGCGCCCGGCCACCAGGAGCCGGGTCTGCGGGCGCTCGGCGAGGATCTTCGGCAGGGCCTTCATCAGCACCGGCAGGCCCTTGCGGGGCTCGTCGATGCGCCCGACGAAGCCGAGGGTGTCGCCCTGCCACTCGGGGTTGGGCTCGGCCTTGGCGAAGAAGTCGACGTCGACGCCGTTCGGGATGACGACCGCGTCCCCGCCGAGGTGCTCCACCAGCGTGCGGCGGGCGTACTCGCTCACCGCGATGCGCGCGCTGATCTTCTCCAGGGCCGCCTGGAGGATCGAGTACGCGGCGATCATGGCCTTGGAACGCGGGTTCGAGGTGTGGAAGGTCGCGACGAGCGGACCCTGCGCCGCCCAGCAGGCCAGCAGGCCGAGCGACGGCGAGGACGGCTCGTGGATGTGGACGACGTCGAACTCGCCGTCGTGCAGCCAGCGGCGTACCCGCGCGGCGCTGAGGAAGCCGAAGTTCAGCCGGGCCACCGAGCCGTTGTACGGCACGGGCACCGCGCGGCCCGCCGAGACGACGTAGGGCGGCAGCGGGGTGTCGTCGTCGGCCGGGGCCAGGACGGACACCTCGTGGCCGAGGCGGATGAAGTACTCGGCGAGATCGCGGATGTGGAACTGGACGCCGCCCGGCACGTCCCAGGAGTACGGGCAGACGATGCCGATCCTCACGAGGGCCCCTTACTGGGGTCGAGATCCTTGAGCCACAACCGCTGCAGCATGTGCCAGTCCTCCGGATGGTCGGCGATCCCCGAGGCGAAGGCATCGGCCAGCGCCTGTGCCATGACAGACGTCTTCTCGGCGCGGGTACCTGTCCCGGGCACCTCGACCGGGGGGTGCACCCTGCCCCGCATGACGGGCGAGTCGTCGTACCAGAGCGTCACCGGCAGCAGCAGCGCGCCGGTCTGCTGGGCGAGGAGCGCCGGGCCCGCGGGGATCCGGGTCGCCTCGCCGAAGAACTGGACCTCGACGCCGGAGGAGGACAGGTCGCGCTCGGCGACCAGACAGACCAGACCGCCGTCGCGCAGCCGCCGGGCCAGGGTGCCGAAGGCGGTGCCGCCTGTGTGCGGCAGGACCTCCATGCCGAGGCCCTCGCGATAGGCGACGAACCGGTCGTACAGCGTCTCCGGTTTGAGCCGTTCCGCGACGGTGGTGAACGGCGTCTCCAGCTGGGTGGTGACCCAGGCGCCGGCGAGGTCCCAGTTGGCCATGTGCGGCAGCGCCAGGACGACACCACGGCCGGAGGCGAGGCCCTCGGTCAGGTGATGCAGGTCCTTGGGGTCGAAGCCGCCCCTGATGCGCTCCTTGCTCCAGGCGGGCAGCCGGAAGGACTCCATCCAGTAGCGCAGATACGAGCGCATGCCCGCACGGGACAGCTCGGCGAGGCGCTCAGGGGTCGCGTCGGGCACCACGCGCGCGTAGTTGCTCTCCAGCCGCCGCACGCCCTTGCCGCGCTGCTTCCAGGCGAGATCGGCGATGGTCCGGCCGAGGCGTACGGCGACCGGCTCGGGGAGCTTCTTCACCGCTCCCCAGCCGAGGCCGTACAGCGCGTCGGTCAGCCGGTCCTGGGCACTCACTTCGCCGCCTCGCTCCCCTGGGTCTCCTGCGGGGTGGCCGCGTCCGCCTCCGCCGCCTCGCGACGGACCGTGACGACGCGCTGGATCAGCGTGACGAGGCTGCCGACGGCGACGATCCACAGGGCGACCGGCAGCAGGTACTGGATGCCCGGCACACCGAACGCGTGCAGACCCGCGAGACCGGCCGCGACCAGCGAGATCACCAGCCGCTCGGCCCGCTCGACGAGACCGTTGACGGCGACCGGCAGACCGATCGACTCGCCCCGGGCCTTGGTGTACGACACCACCTGGCCGCTCGCCAGACAGAAGATCGAGACCGCGCACAGGACGAGGTCGTCGCCGCCACCGGCGTACCAGAGGATGAAGCCGCCGAAGATCGCGCCGTCGGCGACCCGGTCAAGGGTGGAGTCCAGGAAGGCGCCCCAGCGGCTGGAACGGCCGAGCTGGCGGGCCATGTTGCCGTCGACCAGGTCCGAGAACACGAACAGCGTGATCACGATCGTGCCCCAGAAGAACTCGCCCATGGGGAAGAAGACCAGCGCCCCCGCGACCACCCCCGCGGTGCCGAGCAGCGTCACCGTGTCAGGGCTGACGCCCCTTCTGATGAGAAATGAGGCGAACGGCGTGAGGACACGCGTGAAGAATGCACGCGCGTACTTGTTCAGCATGGCCTTCCCGAGGGTCGGTGTGGCCGCGCGGCCCCTGCTGGCCACCGGCTGGCCCATCGTAGCCACGCGCGCGCATGTGCGAACGCCGGGCACTCGCGGCCCGTGTCACGGCCGCATGGCATACGGGTAACGGCGCGATCGCGTCCGCCGTATGGACGCACCGTGACCGGAGTGGAAAGCTCGAAGAACCGCGGGCGTCACCGGAGCCGCCATCGCTGGGGGCACCTCCCGGACGAAGTCCGGGGGAGGATCCGCAACGCCCACAGTGACCTCACCGTGCACGGGAGGCAAGGCCATGGGCGACAAGGCGAACGCACACCCCGGAGCCGCCGGCAGGGCAACAGCGGCCGACCACCCCGCGTCCGTACGGAATGTGGTGCTGGTCGGCCACTCCGGATCGGGCAAGACGACATTGGTGGAAGCTCTCGCGCTGACAGCGGGGGCGGTGAACAGGGCGGGTCGCGTGGAGGACGGCGGCACCGTCTCCGACTACGACGAGATCGAACACCGGCAGAACCGTTCGGTGCAGCTCTCCCTGGTGCCGGTCGAATGGGACGGCATCAAGGTCAATCTCCTCGACACCCCCGGATACGCCGACTTCGTCGGGGAACTGAGGGCCGGTCTGCGAGCGGCGGACGCGGCCCTTTTCGTCGTCTCGGCCTCCGACGGCGTGGACGGCTCGACCCGCATGGTGTGGGAGGAGTGCGCGGCCGTCGGCATGCCGCGCGCGCTCGTGATCACCCACCTGGAGTCCGCGCGGGCGGACTTCGAGGCGATGACACGGACCTGTGCGGAGGCGTTCGGCGGGGACGACCCCGACGCCGTGCTCCCCCTGTATCTGCCGCTGCACGGCCCGCAGGGACCGGACGGGCACGCACCCGTGACCGGTCTGATCGGCCTGCTGTCGCAGAAGCTGTTCGACTACTCCTCGGGTGAGCGCAAGGAGTCCGAGCCGGGCGAGGACCAGCTGCCGGAGATCGAGGAGGCCCGCGACCGGCTGATCGAGGGGATCATCGCCGAGAGCGAGGACGAGACCCTCATGGACCGCTACCTCGGCGGTGAAGAGGTCGACGTCAAGACCCTGATCGAGGACCTGGAGCGGGCCGTCGCGCGCGGTGTCTTCTTCCCCGTCCTCGCCGCCGCCCCCGCGGCTGGCGGCGCCAGGCAGGGGCTCGGCACGGTCGAGGTGCTGGAGCTCATCACCAGGGGCTTCCCGACCCCCTTCGAACACCCCACGCCCGGCGTCACCACCATCGACGGCAAGCCACGCGAGATCAAGGCCTGCGACACGGACGGCCCGCTGGTCGCGGAGGTCGTCAAGACGTCCTCCGACCCCTACGTCGGCCGGGTCTCCCTCGTCCGCATCTTCTCCGGCACCCTGCGCCCCGACGAGACGGTGCACGTCTCCGGACACGGTCTGGCCGACCGCGGGCACGAGGACCACGACGTCGACGAACGCGTCGGCGCCCTGTCCACCCCGTTCGGCAAACAGCAGCGCCCGGTGACGCACGCCATCGCCGGCGACCTGGTGTGCGTGGCCAAGCTGAGCCGCGCGGAGACCGGCGACACCCTGTCGGCCAAGGACGACCCGCTCCTGATGGAGCCCTGGGAGATGCCCGACCCGCTGCTGCCGCTCGCCATCGAGGCACACAGCAAGGCCGACGAGGACAAGCTCTCGCAGGGCCTGAGCCGGCTGGTCGCCGAGGACCCGACCATGCGGCTCGAACAGAACCAGGACACCCACCAGGTGGTCCTGTGGTGCCTGGGCGAGGCGCACGCCGACGTGGCGCTGGAGCGGCTGCGCAGCCGGTACGGCGTCCAGGTCGACGTCGTACCGCACAAGGTCTCCCTCCGGGAGACGTTCGCCGACAAGTCGGCGGGCCGCGGCCGGCATGTCAAGCAGTCCGGCGGGCACGGGCAGTTCGCCATCTGCGCGATCGAGGTGGAGCCGCTGCCGGGCAGCTCGGGCATCGAGTTCGTGGACAAGGTCGTCGGCGGCGCGGTGCCCCGGCAGTTCATCCCCTCCGTCGAGAAGGGCGTGCGGGCCCAGGCCGCCAAGGGCATCGCGGCCGGCCACGCGCTCGTCGACGTACGGATCACCCTGCTGGACGGCAAGGCGCACTCGGTGGACTCCTCCGACGCCGCGTTCCAGACGGCCGGCGCGCTGGCGCTGCGGGAGGCGGCGGCGAACGCGAGAATCCACCTCCTCGAACCGGTGGCCGAGGTGAGCGTTCTGGTCGGCGACGACTACGTGGGCGCCGTGATGAGTGACCTGTCCGGGCGGCGCGGTCGCGTGCTCGGCACCGAGCAGACCAGCGGGAACCGCACCGTCGTCAGGGCCGAGGTACCGGAGATCGAGATCGGACGGTACGCCGTCGACCTGCGCTCCCTGTCGCACGGCACGGCACGCTTCAACCGCTCCTACGCACGGCACGAACCCATGCCGCCGCAGATCGCCGAGAGGATCCGTGAAGAGGCGCGCGACTCCTAGGAGTTGGCGCTGGGCAGACTGCAAGTGGCTTTCCTGGAAGGCTCCCCTCCGAGTCGGCGGGCGGCTTCGGCCGTCCGCCGACGAATGTCGGTGGCGGCGGATACGCTGAGGGCGGTGATCAAGTCGGGCCCGGATGCCGGGACGGCCTGATCAACAGGTGTGCGGGGCAAGGAAGTCGGGAAGGCCGCAGGAGCGACCAGGCGGCGATCGGGGGCGGGCATGACGGTGGGAACCGGTTACGAGAGCGTCTTCGGACCACAGGTTCCGCGCACGGGCGACGAGAGCCAGACAGCCACGTTCGCCCTCGCCTCAGCCGCGTACCGGGACAATCCGGTCGAGGACATCATCAAGGCCAACAGCGAATGGCACGAGACCACGGTCAAGGAGGGCCAGAGGTGGACCGGCGGCCTCTTCAAGCCCAACCTCGGTGAGGCGTTCTCCCGGGCCGTGATCGAGCGCATGATCGGTCCGGGACGCAAGCCCCTCATCCAGTCCTTCGGCACCGAACCGCAGGTCGTCGTCGACCACTGCCTGGCGGCCTACCGCCTCCGCCGGGAGCGGGACAAACGGCTGTCCGCCGTCATGGTGCTGTGCGGTGTGCTGTTCCTGCCCGGGCTCCTGGTCTGGCTTCTGGTCTTCACGATCCGCACCACCATCGACAAGAACCCCAACAAGAAGGCCTCCGCCCTCGCCACGGCCCTGCTCGTCGGCGTCGGCGCGCTCGCCGTCCTCTTCCTGGTCAAGATGCCGTTCACGGGCTTCTGGGGCTGGTACGCACGCGCATGCGTGGTCCTTCCCGTCATCGGCTGGTTCTGGGCCAAGCAGATCTGCGACCGCTCGACGAGGGACCTGCGGGGCCGCTGGGACGGACTGATCGCGGGCAGCAGTGTCGGAGCCCAGGTCCCCGAAGCGGTGCCGAGCAGCCCCGGTCAGACCCAGGCCGAGCAACTGCGCCAGTCACTGGCCAGGTTGAGCACCGAGCAGCAGTCCAACTCCGTCTTCTACGCCGGCCCCAAGGGCATCCTGGGCATGGGCACGCGCTGGGGCAGCTGGCAGCTCGCCGAGGACCTGGTCCAGGCCGACCCGGACCGGGAGATCCACCCGTTCCGCAGCTGGGACGTCATCCGCGCCATCCACGACAAGCTGCGCATGCTGGAGCGGAACACGATCAACACCGGCGGCTTCCCGAAGGCATCCATACGCCACTGGATCGTCACGCCGATCGGAGAGAACGCCAAGGCGGTGGCCCGGACCGAGCAGTCCACGGACATCGAGGCGTTCCAGCACCGGTCCCACTCCATACAGGACATCTGCAACAAGCAGCAGTTCGGCAGCGGGGACCGGCACTATCTCGGGGTGCAGTGGACGCTGTGGGACGGCCAGTTGATCCTCACGATGATGATCACCGTCACCGTGCTCCACGAGACGCTGCGCATCGAGGTCACCGGCCATGCGCTGGGCCCGGTCAACCCGCTGTTCATGGGCAAGCCCGAGGACCCGACGAAGGACGTCCAGAGGTCGTTCCGGCCGTGGGAGACCCGCAAGGTGAAGCTCCCGCTGGTCCCCACCAACGAGGTCGTACGTCTCGCCGTCCGCGCCCCGCTCTCCTGGTACCCGCCGCTGCTGAACTGGCTCGGCGGGACGATCGCCCTCCCCGAGCCGTTCGGTCTGCGGCATGTCTGGGCCGACAAGCCGTGGCGTCACCGCTTCATGGCCGACGACGCGATGCGCGCCGCGACGCCCGTGCTGCGCGTGGTGCACGCGGCGGCGATCAAGGTCCTGGAGGACAACGGCGTGGACACGGAGAAGTTCGGCAACCGGTCGGCGTTCCTCAGCACCGCGGTGCAGGACCCGTCACCGAGGAAGGCCGACCTGTACGACGCGTAGCCGCTTACGAGGGCCAGGCCTCCGCCAGCATCTTCCGGGTGTCGGCGAGCAGCTGCGGCAGCACCCGCGTGTGCCCGACGACCGGCATGAAGTTCGTGTCGCCGCCCCAGCGCGGGACGATGTGCTGGTGGAGGTGGGCGGCGATACCGGCGCCGGCCACCGTGCCCTGGTTCATACCGATGTTGAACCCGTGGGCGCCGGACGCGGTGCGCAGCGCGGTCATCGCCTGCTTGGTGAGAGCGGCGAGCTCGATGGTCTCCGGCTCGGTCAGGTCGGTGTAGTCGGCGACGTGCCGGTAGGGCACGACCATCAGGTGGCCACCGTTGTACGGATACAGATTCAGCACGGCGTAGACCTGCTCACCGCGCCGGACGATCAGGCCGTCCTCGTCGGACTTGGCCGGGATGGAGCAGAAGGGACATCCGTCGTCGGCGCCTGGGCCGGTCGGCTTGTTCTCGCCCTGGATGTAGGCCATCCGATGGGGCGTCCACAGACGCTGGAACGCGTCCTGGGTCCCCACTCCCCACTGCTGCTCCGGCTCACTCGTCATGCAGGGAAGCATATGGCTTCGCCCGTTCGCGGCGTGTCGGCGGGGTTGCGGCGAAACCCTCTGGCGCCAAGCTGGGCCGGTGGACGATGACAGCCCCAAAGCCCGCTGGGAGCGGCGCACCGAGGTCCCCCTCGCCGTGGCGTCACTGGTGTTCCTCGCCTCGTACGCGATCGAGGTGCTGGCGCATGATCTGCCGGAGCGTTGGCGGGACCTGTGCCTCGCGGCGATGCTGGCCGCGTGGGCGCTGTTCGCCGCCGACTACGCCGTGCGCTGGCGGCTCAGCGGACAGCGGCTGCGCTTCGTACGGACGCACTGGCTGGACACGCTCGTGCTGGTGCTGCCCCTTCTCCGCCCGCTGCGGGTCGTGAAGGTCTACGAGGCCGTACAGCGACGGCACGGCCGGCCCCGGCTCGCCCTGCACGCGCGCGTGATCGTGTACGCCGGTCTGTCCACGCTCCTGCTCGGCTTCGCGGGTACCCTCGCCGTCTACCAGCAGGAACGCGGAGCCTCCGGAGCGACCATGCGCACCTTCGGGGACGCCGTGTGGTGGGCCTGCGCCACCCTCTCGACCGTCGGCTACGGCGACGTCACCCCCGTCACGCCCGTCGGACGCCTGATCGCGGTCGGGATGATGACCATCGGGCTGGCACTGCTGGGCGCTGTCACCGGCACCTTCGCCTCCTGGCTGCTCCAGGTGTTCGCGCGGGAGGACGACGAGAGGCCCCCGGGAAGCTGAGCCTCCCGGGGGCCTCTCGAAGGTCTTCGCCGACCCTGCGGGGGATCAGACCTGGACCCGCTCCTCGACGACCTTCGCGATCTTCGCGATGGCCTCGTCGAACGGGATGCCGTTCTCCTGCGAGCCGTCGCGGTAGCGGAAGGAGACTGAGCCGCCGGCCATGTCCTCGTCGCCCGCGATGACCATGAAGGGCACCTTCTGCTTCTGGGCGTTCCTGATCTTCTTCTGCATGCGGTCGGAGGAGGAGTCCACCTCGACGCGCAGACCCTGCTTCTTCGCCGCGGCCGCGAACTTCTCCAGGTACTCGACGTGCGCGTCCCCGATCGGGATGCCGGTCGCCTGCACCGGCGCCAGCCACGCCGGGAAGGCGCCCGCGTAGTGCTCCAGGAGGACCGCGAAGAACCGCTCGATGGAGCCGAACAGCGCGCGGTGGATCATGACCGGGCGCTGCTTGGAGCCGTCGGGGCCCGTGTACTCCAGGTCGAAGCGCTCGGGCAGGTTGAAGTCGAGCTGGATCGTCGACATCTGCCAGGTCCGGCCGATCGCGTCCTTGGTCTGGACGGAGATCTTCGGACCGTAGAACGCGGCGCCGCCCGGGTCCGGGACCAGCGGGAGGCCCTGCTTCTCGGCCACCTGACGGAGGGTCTCCGTGGCTTCTTCCCAGACCTCGTCCGTACCGACGAACTTCTCCGGGTCCTTGGTGGACAGCTCCAGGTAGAAGTCGGTCAGACCGTAGTCCCGCAGCAGGCCGAGGACGAAGGTGAGCGTCTTGTCGAGCTCCTCCGACATCTGCTCACGGGTGCAGTAGATGTGTGCGTCGTCCTGCGTGAAGCCACGCGCGCGGGTGAGGCCGTGCACGACGCCGGACTTCTCGTACCGGTACACGGTCCCGAACTCGAAGAGACGCAGCGGCAGTTCACGGTACGAACGGCCGCGCGCGTCGAAGATCAGGTTGTGCATCGGGCAGTTCATGGGCTTCAGGTAGTAGTCCACGCCCTCGTCGAGCTGCATGGGCGGGTACATGCCGTCGGCGTACCAGTCCAGGTGCCCGGACTGCTCGAAGAGCTTCCCCTTCGTCGCGTGCGGGGTGTAGACGAACTCGTAGCCCTCCTCCTCGTGGCGGCGGCGCGAGTAGTCCTCCATGACCCGGCGGATGATGCCGCCCTTGGGGTGGAAGACGGCGAGGCCGGAGCCGATCTGCTCCGGGATGGAGAACAGGTCGAGCTCGGAACCGAGCTTGCGGTGGTCCCGCTTCTCGGCCTCGGCGAGGAAGTCGAGGTGCGCCTTCAGCTCGTCCTTGGAGGGCCAGGCGGTGCCGTAGATGCGCTGGAGCATCGGGTTCTTCTCGCTGCCGCGCCAGTAGGCGGCCGCGTTGCGCATCAGCTTGAACGCCGGGATGTTCCGGGTGGTGGGCAGGTGGGGACCGCGGCAGAGGTCCTTCCAGCACAGGTCGCCGGTCTTGGCGTCGAGGTTGTCGTAGATCGTCAGCTCGCCGGCGCCGACCTCGACGTCCGCGCCGTCGTCGGAGGAGGCCGAGCCCTTGAGACCGATCAGCTCCAGCTTGTACGGCTCGGCGGCCAGCTCCTCGCGGGCGTCCTCGTCGGTCACCACACGGCGGGAGAAGCGCTGCCCGCGCTTCTGGATCTCCTGCATCTTCTTCTCGATGGCCTTGAGATCCTCGGGCGTGAACGGCTTCTCGACGTCGAAGTCGTAGTAGAAGCCGTCCTTGACCGGCGGGCCGATGCCCAGCTTCGCCTCGGGGAAGAGCTCCTGCACGGCCTGCGCCATGACGTGGGCCGTGGAGTGGCGCAGGATGTCGAGACCGTCCTTGGAGGAGATCTCGACGCCCTCGACCTCGTCGCCCTCGGCGACGGCGTACGCGAGGTCCTTCAGCTCCCCGGCCACGCGCGCGGCGATGATCGAGCGCTCGCCGGCGAAGAGCTCGGCGGCCGTGGTGCCCGTCGTCACCGTGCGCTCTTCCCGCTCGGAATCGCGTTGGATGATCACACGGACGTCTGACACCGGTCTCTCCTGACTGAAGGTGGATGCGGGCGCCGTACTGTGAGCGCGCGCAATAGGGGATCGTACCGACCCCGGACCCACCTCCGCGAAATCAGTCCCCTGCGGGGGCCTCCCCGCAGGCTTCCTCGAAGAAGTCGAGATTCTCCTGGAGGGACTTCATCAGCCGGTCCCGCTCCGCCTCGTCCACCTGCACGGGTGCGACCCCGGAGGCTCCGGTGAGCCGGCGGAACCCGCCCCGGCTCTCCAACCGACCGTGCACCCGCACCGGCAGCCCGACGAGGTGCGCGTGCCCCGCGATCCGGTACGCCTCCTCGTCCAGGGTGAGCCGGATGTGCGGCACCTCGGCTCCCGCGATCACCCGCAGCCGTACGCTGCCGTCCCCGCGCGGCCCCGACCGGCGCATCCGCACCACCGCGCCGGTGATCCGCACCGGCACGGACGGCTCCTCGCGGAGATAGCGGGCCCCGGCCTCGCGCAGCACCGGCAGATCGCCGGGCGAGAACTCGACGGGCTCGACCCCCGCGGCACAGCCCGCCGGCACCCCCGCGGCCGGTGCCCACTCGACGGCGATGCGCGCGCCCTCGGTCCCGCGCACGAGGGCGATCAGCGCCTCGGTGAGCTCACGGCTGACCCCGGCCTCGACTGCGCCGTCGAAGGCGTCCATGCCACCGGTGGCGCGCTGGTAGTCGATGGCCTCACGGGCGGCGTACAGGGCCTGGTGAAGGCGTACGGCGAGAGGGCGCCCGCTGCCCACGGGCACGAAGGCGGTGAGGCCTCCGCCGGTCGCCGTACCGACGAGCACGCTCTCCATGAGCGTGGCGGCGGCGCGACGGTGGCGGGCGCCGTAGTACCCGGCACGCGCGCGTGTGGCGAGCGCGCCGGCGAGCAGCATCTGGCGGGCGGCGGCGCGCAGTTGTTCCTCCACCGTCCAGGGCGCGGTGCCGCCCGGTCCGGTCGGCGCGTCCCGCCACCAGCGGATCTCGTCGCTGGGGACGGCGAGGCCGACGAGCACCTCGCGGGCGGAGGGCGTGCCGCTGCGGGCGAGGGCGACGAGCGCCTCGCCGAGCAGGTCGTCGCTGTCGGGGAAGGCGCGGCTCTCGGGCACCAGCAGGCTCGTCCCGCCGGTGCCCTGACCGGGCGGGGTCCAGCGGCCGTAGCGTCCTGGGGCGCCGCCGCGGCGCTGCCAGCCATGGCGGTGCAGCAGGGCGGCGAGGACGGCGGGGTCGACCTCGTCGGGCTCGGGGGCGCGGTCCCAGGCGGCGTCGGCCGGGTGCGGCCGCACGGGCCGCAGGGTCTCCTCCAAGGGGCGGTGGGTCATGGTCTGCCTCCCGTGCCGACCCGCGTCATGATCTCGCACAGCGCCCGGTCGTCGAAGATGCGTGAGGTCGGTATCCGCACGGTGGTGCGGGTCCGGCCGGTGATCGGGTGGCCGGCCAGGTTGACCCAGTAGCAGCAGTGCCTGAGGTCGAGCCGGTCGTGGCTGGCGCGCAGCCAGTCGTCCTGGGATCTCGGCACGAGCATGACGACGAGGATCTTGTGCACCGAGACGGGGGTGCGCGCGAGCTTGCGCAGATGGTCGTTGTCGAGCGTGAAGGAGAAGAACCGTCCCGGGGGGTTCGGCGGGACCTGGTACGTGCACTTGAGCTGCACCTTGATGGTGACCTCGTCGTCGACGGTGTGCCCGGGCGAGCCGTGACTGACGTGCCAGTCGATGCCGTTGTCCGGGAAGGGTTGCGACAACGAGCAGCCGGCCGCCGCGGCGACGGCGTGCAGATAGCCCACCTGCAGGGTCTCCATGCAGGCGGTGGTGGCGAGTGTGCCGCGAAGGGGGCCCGTGCGCTCGGGCAGCAGCCCGCCCCGCTCGGGCTGCGCTATCGCCATGACCAACAGCCTTCCACGTTCGGTGAATCCGCACCGCGGGTCGCTGAACTGCAAGGACCCGTATTCCTGTTGTGTCCTTCCGGCGTACGGCGCAAACAGCCCGGGTATCACCAAACAGGCAGAAGACGGTGCGTCAGCTGCCGTGGGTGAACGAGGGGTTGAGTGGAATGACGTGCTGGTACGAAGGGCCCCTGGCCGCCTTCGACACGGAGACCACGGGCGTCGACGTCGAGACCGACCGGATCGTGTCGGCCGCCGTCGTCGTCCAGGACGCCCCGGGGACCCGGCCGCGGGTGACCCGTTGGCTGGTGAACCCGGGTGTTCCGGTGCCGGAGGCGGCGACGGAGGTACATGGACTGACGGACGAGTATCTCCAGCGCAACGGCCGCTGGCCTGCGCCGGTGATGTACGAGATAGCGGAACATCTGACCGAACAGGCCGCCGCGGGCCGCCCGCTGGTGGTCATGAACGCCCCGTTCGATCTGACCATCCTGGACCGGGAGTTGCGCCGCCATCGGGCTTCGTCGCTGGACCGCTGGTTCGAGTCGTCGCGATTGCTGGTGCTGGACCCGAGAGTCCTCGACAAACATCTGGACCGCTACCGCAAGGGCCGTCGCACGCTGACGGACCTGTGCGCGCACTACGAGGTCACGCTGGACGGCGCGCACGACGCGGGCGCGGACGCGCTGGCCGCGCTGGATGTCGTACGAGCCGTGGGGCGCCGGTTCGCGGCCCGGCTCGAGCGGCTGAGCGCGGGCGAGCTGCAAGCGCTCCAGGCCGGGTGGCACGCGGCGCAGGCGCGGGGGCTGCAGGCGTGGTTCGCGCGCAGCGGCACCCCGGAGGTGGTGGACACGGCGTGGCCGCTGCGTCCGGAGCTGCCCGCTGCGGCCGCCTGAGAAGGGGCCCCGACACAAAGAAGCCGGTCCGCGTGACGCGGACCGGCTTTCTCCCGGTGGGCGATACTGGGTTCGAACCAGTGACCTCTTCGGTGTGAACGAAGCGCTCTCCCACTGAGCTAATCGCCCGGGAACGGACTGAACAATACAGGTCCCCGCGCCCTTCCTTCAAACCGCTTCCAAGTACGCGGCCAGACCCCGCCGTCCGGCCCTCATCATCAGCCAGTGGTTGGCACGGAACACCGGCCGTCCGGGCACGGCGAGGCGCCTCAGAAGCGGCTTGTTCACGTCGACCACCTGTTCGTAGCGGGCGAGACTGCGCGCCCCGTCCCCGTCGATCGTCCAGCGCGCCCATCCCTCCAGGTCCCCGGTCATGGCGATCTCCAGCACCCCGGCGGCCCGGTCGCGCCGCACCTCTCGCGCGGTGAAGACCAGGTCGTAGGGCAGGGTGGCCCGGATCGTGATGATGCCGGTGGTGTCGTCGAGACGGTCGACCCCGCGGACCTGGGGCCACCAGCGGGGGTAGTCCTCGGCCTGTTCCAGGGCGTCGTAGACGGTGGCGGGCGCCGCGCTCAGGGCCCACTGCGTGCGGAAGCGGTAATGGGTCCAGTCCATGCACAGAGTCTGCCCGCACGGATATGAGTACGTTCTGAGTACGCGCACTCATGTCCTACGACGTGACGCGAACCACACTCCAAGGTATGACGCACATCCCGCCCCCGGCCGAGGAACTGCGGCTCCTCGATGCCGAACTGTGGCAACTCGACCGCCGTCGGGCCCAGTTGCTGACCCGACGGGCATGGCTGGTCGCCGCGCTGCAACCGCGGCCGACGACGCAGCCGGCCCCCGTGGCCTCGCCCCGCCCGGAGACCAGCGCGCCCGGCGTGCAGAACCTTCTCCTGCTGCTGGGCGGTGTCCTGCTCACGATCGCCGCGATGGTGTTCACGCTGGTCAGCTGGGGGCATCTGGGGATCGCCGGCCGGGGTCTGGTGCTCGGCGCGCTCACGCTGGCCGCGCTCGCCGCTCCGCTGCCCCTGGTGAAGCGCGGGCTGCGCTCGACGGCCGAGTCGGTGGCGGGTCTGGGTCTGGCGCTGACGGTGCTCGACGCGTACGCGCTGTACGAGGTCGCCCTGCCCGATACGGGCGGCGCGGGCTACACGGCGGCCGCGTCGGCGCTGCTGGCGGGGCTCTGGGTGGCGTACGGCCTGCTGCCCCGGGCGGCGGAGCTGCGCCTGCCCCTCCCGGCCGCGCTGGCCGCGGCCCAACTCCCGCTGTTCTTCTGGGCGGTCTCGTCCTCCGTGGGTGCCCACGGCATCGCGGCCGCGCTGCTGGTGACGGCCGCGTTCGACACAGTTGTCGCGCTCCGGGTGACGATCGGGTCCGTACGTGTCGTCGCCGCCGTCGGCGCGTACGGCCTGGGCTCCTCGGGCGCACTGACGGCCGGCTGGTTGTCCTGGACGGCCACCGGTCCGAGCGCCGCCGCCCGTGCGGCGGCGCTCATCCTCCTCGCGGCGGCGATCACCCTGGGCGCGGCCTGGCGCGGCGGCCTGGGCAAGGGCCACGCCGTCGGCCTCGCCGTGACCTCGGGTCTCCTCGCGGTCGCCGCGCTGGGCGGTACGGTCCGCCCCGCGGTGCCGGACGCGTGGACGGTTCCGGTGCATCTCGTCTGCGGGATCGCCCTGTTGGCGGCCGTGCGGACCGGGCGGCTGCCGGAGGCGGTACGTGATGGACTGGCATGGTCCTCCGCCGCCGTGCAGGGGCTCGCGGTGCTGTGGGCACTGCCGCTCGTGGCGATCACCCTGCTGGGGCCGGTCGCCTGGACGTTCCGGGCCTGGTCCGGGGCGCCGGCGGACATGCGTGAGGCGGTGACGGTGGACGTGCCCTGGCCGCCGGACACGGCGGCGGCTCCGCTCGTCCTGGTGGCCGTCGCGGCGGTGCTCGCCCTGGCGTTCAGGAACACCGACCGGCATGCCCAGGCCCTGACCGGCGCACTGGTGCTCACCTGGGCCGCGGCCCTGACGCTTCCGGCGGTCCTCGAACTCCCCTACACGACCGGCCTGTTGACGCTCGGCGCCCTGACGGCGGTCGCGCTCGCCGCCCCGTACGGGCAGCCGACGGCGACGATCCTCGCCCTCGCCACCTCCGCCGATCTCGCCTTCACCGCGCTGGCCTCACAGACGGCGACCCTCACCGCGCTCGGCGCCCTCACCGTGTTCTTCGCGGCGGTCTCCTGGCGGCTCACGTCCGTCACGGCCCCGGCCGCCCTCGCGTACGCCACCGCGCTGGCCTGCGCGACGGGAGCGGCCGCGGACTGGCCGCCGCAGCACACCGCGCTGCTGGTCCTGGTGGTCCCGGTGGCCGCGGCCCTGATCGCACCGCGCGTGACCGAGCGGGTTCCTCTCGAGGTGGCGGGTGCCGTCGCCGGACTGCTCGCCATCGGACTCGCCGCGACCGATCTGCCGATGCTCGCCCTGGTCCTTGCCCTGTGCGCGGTGATCGCCACGGGCACGGCGATCCGCCCGGACCGCCGCCCCGTCGGCTACGCGGCCGCCGTCCTGTTCGTCCTGGCGACCTGGGTACGCCTGGCGGCCTGGGAGGTCGACATGCCCGAGGCGTACACGATCCCGGTGACCGTCCCGGCACTGGTCGTGGGCTTCCTGCGGCTGCGCCGCGACCCCCTGACCTCGTCCTGGACGGCCTTCGGTCCCGGCCTCGCCGCCACGCTCCTGCCGAGCCTCGCAGCGGCCTGGACCGACCCGCACTGGACCCGCCCCCTCCTGCTGGGCCTGGCCGCCCTGTCGCTGACCTTGCTGGGCGCCGGCCACAACCTCCAGGCCCCGCTCGTGCTCGGCGGCTCGGTCCTGACCCTGGACGCGCTGCACGAGCTGGCCCCGTACATCGCCCAGGTCACCGACGCCCTCCCCCGCTGGGTGCCTCCGGCCCTGGCCGGCCTCCTGCTGCTGGCGCTGGGAGCGACGTACGAGCAGCGCATCAGGAATGTCCGCAGGATGCGTGATGTCCTGGGGAAGATGAACTGACCTCAGGAGCGTGGGGAACTGCGCGACCAGCCACGACGGTCGCGCAGTTCCCCACGACCTCGACCGCTACGAAGGCATCTTGTCCCCGAGCAGCGCCAGATTCTCAATGGCCGCGAGCCCGTACAACGCGGTGTCGTTCGTGGACACCCAAGCCGCCTCACTCCCCGGCACCAACGCCACCGGCCCGCTCAGCTTCTCCGTCTTCCAGGGCGCCGACTCCTTGTACCCGTCGGAGTTGTAGAACTTGTCCCACGCCCGCTTGGCGAGCTTCTCGTCCCCGGTCTGCACAGCCGCGTACGCGTCGAGCCGCGAGTGCCCCTGGAACAGCAGCAGCGAGCCGAAGTTGGACCCGTACCGCGCCGCCTGCTCGGCCTTGGTGGCGTTGAAGTAGCGGCAGTAGTCGTAGTACGCCTCGTTGAACTTCGGGATGTCGACGAGGTCGATGAGCTCGGCGCACAGCTCGTTGAGTCCGAAGACCGCGGAGAGGTGCGAGACCCCGACCACCGGTGCCGAGGCGACCGCGAACTTGCCGGTGTCGAGGTCGTACAGCCCGGTGCCCTGCACGAACCCGTTCGGCTGGGCGCCGATCGTCTCCATGGTCGACAGCACGCGCGCCTTGGCCTTCTCCCACTTCGGCCCCTTGCGCTCCCACTCGGTCAGCCACGCCGACACGAGCCCGCTCCAGTCCGTGCCGAAGCCGATCGACAGCGCGTGCCGGTCGGGGGTGTACGGCTCGGTGCGGATCTTGCGGATCGGGTCGAGGACGAGGAAGGTCTCGTCGGAGTCGACGTTGGCGTGCATGAGGTCGCCGACGCGCTCGTCCGCGGTGAGGAAGTAGTAGTAGCGGCGGTACGTCGTGTTGGCGATGCGCTGCTGCTTGGCGCTGTCGGCGTAGTGCTGCACGCCGTGCCGGGTGCCGAGCCCGGCCCACTTGCCCAGGTGGTAGACGTCGACCTCACCGGTGTGGCGGGTCATCGCCTCGGCGAAGCGGAAGATGTCCGCGCGGCCCGAGCGGAGGTACGCGAACCAGAGCCAGAGGTCCGGCGACAGCTCGGAGTTGTCCCAGGCGTAGCCGCCGACGTCGTACCGCCACTGGTGCCGCACCGTGTCGTAGGTGTGCATGATGTCGCCGTAGTCCCAGAAGCCGTACCAACGGCGCTGCTCCACCTGATCCTTGTAGTAGGTGAAGAGGAAGTCGAGGTGGTCCTCGATCTTCGCCTTGGCGGGCGTGGAGCGGTCGGGCTCGGAGTACAGGCCCGGGCCGAAGACCTTGGCCTTGATGAGCTGCTTGGGCGGCGCGGCGAGCTGCGGCAGCACCCGTACGGCCTCGACCTGTTCGGCGAGTTTCGCCGGGGCCGGGGTCGTCTCGTTGGCCCAGAACAACAGCTCCGACGTACGCGCGATGCCGTACGGCGTGCCGAACTCGGGCTCGTAGTCCTCGTAGGTGATGTTGAGGCCCTCGAGCTGCTCGGCGAAGGTGTCCTGGCCCATGCCGTCGTGGTAGAAGCGCAGGTCCATCGGCTGTGCCTCGGGCGACCAGAGCCAGAGGGTGACCTCGGCCTCGTCGGTCTGGGCGTCGCGGATGTCGAGCTGGGCGGGGAACTTCTCCCAGAAGTCCCGCAGGCCGAAGGAGAGTCCGCCGCTCGCGCCACCGACGTAGCCGAAGCCGGACGCCCGCTTGCCGCCGCCGGCGCCGATCCAGCCGTGGCCCTTCTTGGTGCGCTTGCGCAGGGTGAAGCCGTCGGCGGAGAGCTGGGAGAGGGTGTAGTCGCCCCACTCGGGGATGTACTGGAGGCGGGTGGTGACCCGCTGGTCCCAGGTGGCCGGGTCGGGCAGCTTCTCGCCCGCGTACTGCGCCGCCTGCACGGCCGCGCCCGGGTCCCGGCGCAGACCGGTGATGCCCTTGACGGCCTCGCGCAGCAGACCGGTGCCGTCACCGCCGATGCGGATGTGACGGTCGTAGGACTGGTCGCGCATCGGCACGGTGAAGCGGACGCCGATGCCGCGGATGAAGTCGCCGCCGGCCTTGCCCGGCTCCTGGGTGCCGTCGAAGGTGATGGTGTGCACCATGCGGAAGGAGTCGGCGCCCGCGTAGAAGTACAGCCGGATGGAGAACGGCAGCCAGCTCCGGCTGCCCTTGCGGTGCTTGCCGTCGATGCGGACGACCGCGCGGACCGGGCCGTCCTGCTCGACGGTGACCTCGGAGATGGCGCCGTCGAAGCGCTCGGTCTTGACCGCGCCCTGGTCCTCGTCCTCGATCTCGGGCTGGCGGATCAGGACGAGCTTGCCGTTCTTGGCGATCTCGGTCGAGCCACGGGTGACCGACTTGATGAGCGTGGCACCGGACTTGCCGATCTTCGCGGTGATGACACCGGTGGAGACGGTGATGGTGCCGCCGCTCTTGTCGACGGTGACCTGCTTGTCCGGTACGGCGGCGTCACCGGCGGCGAGGGTGAGCTTGCCGTCGCCCGAACTCACGGCGTGGGCGGTCCACTTGAGCGATCCGTCCGGCCAGTAGGCGATCGGCCAGGACTGCACGGGTACGGACTTGCCGTCCGCGTCCGTCAGCGCGAAGGTCTGGTCCTCCTGGTAGGTGCCCTTGGGCCAGGGCACGCCGAGGGTGGAGCCGGGTGCGGCACCCAGCCCGCCGTCCTCCAGCCAGTCCAGGGTCACGGGACCGTCGTCGGCCTCCGCGGCTCTCGGCGCGGCCTGCGCGTCCTTGGCTCCTAGGGCCCAGCTGAACTGTGCGGCGGCGCCGGCCACGGCGGCCGCCTTGAGGATGGACCTGCGGGGGATGGGAGACATAGGGGTCCTGCCTTTCCTTCCGTGCGGGAAGCTTTTCCGTGCAGGTGGTCAGGGGCATGACAGAGAGAGGCGCGACGCCCGGGGCGTCTGCCTGATGCGAGGGCGCCGCCCGTCAGCGGCGCCGGTAGCGCTCCTCGACGGCGACGGCCGCCGCCGCGACGGCCCCGAGGACCGGGACCGCCAGCGGTGCGATGAACATGGCGGACAGGGCCACGACGCCCAGCCCGCAGACGATCAGGAAGGACCCGGCGGGATCGAGCACGGTGCGCCGTACGGCGTCCGCGAGCAGCAGCCGCCAGGCGTCACCGGGCGTCCAGTGCGCCGACGCGCGCAGCAGGGCCACGGTGAGCCCGATCAGCGCGAAGATGCCGACGGCCCCGACGAGCGGCCCGCCGGGCAGGCCGGCCCGCGCGGCCAGCACGTCCACCCAGACCGCGGCGGCCACCGCCCACCCGGCGAGCCCGACGACCCACCCGCCGCGCAGGGCCGTACGGAAGTCCACGACGAACTCCCGCCAGCCACCGGCCTCGTGCGTCGTACGACGCCGCAGATGCCGTGCGCCGGCGGCGAACGCCGCGGGATAGGTGACGACCCCGAGACAGGCCACGGCGATCCACACCCCGGTGAGCAGCGCCTCGGCGAAGACCGCGAACCGCTCGCCGAACATGGACTCCCTGCGCCGGGAGCGGGCCTTCACTCGTGCTTCCGCCATGGTGACCGCCTCAGCCCTTTCCGCTCACTTCAGTCCGGACGTCGCCATACCGTCGATGAGATACCGCTGGAAGGCCATGAAGAAGGCGATGACCGGCACCAGCGCCACCAGCGACATCGCGATCATGCTGCCGTAGTTGGAGATGCCCTCCTGATCGCGGAACATCATCAGGCCGAGCGAGACGGTGTACTTGTCGGGGGTGTTGAGGTAGATCAACGGCCCCATGAAGTCGTTCCACGCGTTGATGAAGGTGAAGATCGCGCTGGTGATGAGGGCCGGGCGGCACAGCGGCAGCACGATGGACCAGTAGGTCCGCAGATGCCCGCAGCCGTCGAGCTTGGCGGCCTCGTCCAGTTCCTTGGGGAGGCCGCGCATGAACTGCACCATCAGGAAGACGAAGAACGCCTCCGTGGCCAGGAACTTGCCCGCGACGAGCGGCACCAGGGTGTCGGTGAGCTCGAGCTTGCGGAACATCACGTACTGCGGGATGAGCAGCACGTGATACGGCAGCAGGAGTGTGCCGATCATCAGCGTGAACAGCAGGTTCCGTCCGGCGAACCGGATCTTGGCGAAGGCGTACGCGGTCAGCGAGCTGGACAGCACGACACCGGCCACGGCGAGGCCCGCGTACATCAGCGAGTTCGTGAAGAACGTGCTGATGGAGATGCCGGAGATACCGTCGGCGAGCCCGGAGAAGTTCTCCCAGACCGGCTTGACGGGCAGCAGGTCGATGCTGGCGATGATGTCCTTGCTCGGCTTGAACGAGGCACCGAGCACCCAGATCACCGGGTACAGGACGACCGCGAGGACGGCGAGCGAGCCCACGTGCCAGGCGATCGATCCGGTGCGCTTGCGCTCGTCGGCGGTGCGCACCACAGGGGTGCTGACACTGGTCACTTGGCGGCCTCCTCGTAGTGCACCCACTTCTTCTGCGACCAGAACAGGACCGCCGTGACCAGCGCCACCGCGACCACCAGCGTCCAGGCCATCGCGGAGGCGAAGCCCATCTGGGCCTCCTTGAAGCCCTTCTGGTAGAGGTAACAGGTGTAGACGAGGGTGGCGTCGGCCGGCCCGCACTGGGTGTTGGAGACCACATAGGCGGACCCGAACACCTGGAACGCGTGGATGGACTCCAGCAGCACGTTGAAGAACAGCACCGGGGAGATCATCGGCAGCGTGATGTTCCAGAACCGCCGCAGGGGTCCGGCCCCGTCCATCTCGGCGGCCTCGTACAGCTCCTGCGGAACCTGCTTGAGACCGGCCAGGAAGATGACCATCGGCGCACCGAACTGCCAGATGCTCAGGGCCACCAGCGCGTAGATGACGTAGTCCGGGTTGCCGATCCAGCCACCCACGTCCATCCCGAAGACCTTCTGCGTACGGTCCACGATCGCGTCGTCCGAGAACAGCGCCCGCCACACGAAGCCGACGGAGACGCTGGCGCCGATGAGGGAGGGCATGTAGAAGGCGGCCCGGTACAGCCCCTGCCCGCGCCGCTTCTGCGCGAGCAGCAGCGCGACACCGAGCGCGAGCAGCAGCTTCAGCGGGGTGGCCACGACGACGTACTTCAGCGTGACCTCGACCGACTTCTGCCAGCGCGGGTCCTGGAACATGGTCGTGAAGTTGTCGAAGCCCACCCACTCCGGTGGAGTGAAGAGGTTGTAGCGGGTGAACGCGTAGTACAGCGACGCGATCATCGGCCCCGCCGTGAGCACCAGGAATCCCGCGATCCACGGCGACATGAAGAGATAGCCGACGAGGTTCTCGCGGCGCCGCCCGCGCCGCCCGGCGGCAGGAGCGGCGGACCGCTTCTTCGCCGGGCGCGCGGGCGCTTCCTTGACGAGCGTCATGGTGGTACGTCCCCTCAGCCCGCGAACGCGGCCTTGGCCTCGCTGAACAGCGCCTTGGCGGCGTCGGCCGGCTTGGTCTTGCCCTGGGAGACCTCGCCGCCGATGCGCAGGAACGCCGCCTCGATGACATCCGCGCCGGACGGGTGCGGGGTGATCTTCCCGAGGACACCGGCCTTGGCGACCTCTTCCTCGTACGCCTTGACGCCCTTGTTCTGGGCGTCAGCGGGCTGGAACGCGTCGTACTGCTCGGTCGTGGAGAGGATGCCGCGGTCGTAGCCCATGATCTTGCCGACCTCGGGGTCGTGGACCATGAAGGAGATGAACTGGGCGGCTTCCTTGGGGTGCTTGGTCCCGGAGAAGGCGCTGAGCATCAGCGAACCGAGGTACTGGCCGGTCTGCTTGCCGTCCGTGGTGGGGATCGGCGCGAGCCCGTAGTCCGACTCGCCCTCACCCTCGTAGCGGATGGAGAAGTTGTCCCAGGTGAACTCGGACGCGGCGAGCCCTGCCGAAAGACCGGACTTGGGCTGGACCTGCTCGATCTTCTTGGGGTCGGTGACGAGTCCGGACTTCACGCGCTTGTAGCCGTCCGACCACCACTGCGTCAGATCGTCCTCGGTGAAGCCGAGATCGGAGTCGGTGAAGAACGCCTTGCCGTTCTGACGCAGATACAGGTCGTAGAGGTACATGATGCCGAAGTAGCCCGTGTCACCGGCGATCTTCAGCTTGTCCTGGATCGTCTGGAGAGCGTCGAAGTACTCGTCCCAGGTCCAGCCCATCTTCGCCTCGACACCGGCCTTCTTGAAGGCCTTGAGGTCGATGACGAGCGCCATGGTGTTGGCGCCGACGGGGACGCCGAGCTGCTTGGTGTCGACCTGACCGTTCGCCAGAACACCGTTGCGGAAGTTCTCCAGGCTCAGATTCCCGGCGTCCGCCTGCGCCTTGAGGTCCAGAAGAATGCCGCGCTTGTCGTACTTGCGCAGGAAGCCGACAGCATTCTGGAATACGTCCGGCGGATTCCCTCCGGAGGCCTGCGTCTGGAACTTCTCCCAGAACGCGGCGTAGTCGGTGAATTCAGGCTTGATCTTGATCTTCGGGTTCTTCTTCTCGAAGACCGCGATCGCCTTCTTCATCGCGATGGTGCGCGGCTCGCCACCCCACCATGCGTAACGGAGTGTCACCGTCCCGTCTCCGGAACCGCTGTCACCGCCGCACGCCGTCGTCGCTCCCAGCCCGATGGTGGCGGCCGAGGCCCCGGCCACCTTCAGGATCGTACGCCTCTCAACATTCTTGCTGGTTCCCATGGTTGGGCCCCCTCCCCGCAGCGTCATTGCCGCCTGCATGAATCGTTTCAAGTAAGCGCTTGCTGGCACAAGCTACGAGGGGCCCAGGAATGCGTCAATGATTCGGACAGGATTTTCTTGCGGGGCCGCCGGGCGAGTTGACGGCACATCGGAGCCGAGTGATCCCGCCAGGGAAGCGAAGTCGCAGGTGGGACGCGAGCATTCGATGGATCGAACACGAACTGGCCTGTCGCACCCGGACGTTGCCCGGCCGAAACTCGTCGGCAACGCGGAGGGCCCGGAACGACGTCGGCCCGTCTGCACTGAGCAGACGGGCCGACGGTCCGGGTGGGCGATACTGGGTTCGAACCAGTGACCTCTTCGGTGTGAACGAAGCGCTCTCCCACTGAGCTAATCGCCCGGACGCAGGAAGAACATTACCCCATGTCAGGGGGTGCTTCCGCACCCCCCGCGGGGCCGCCGATCACTGGTTCTTGATGTTCCAGGGCATCTCGAAGCCGAACTTGTAGAGGTAGACCGCGCCGATCGCGGCCACGATCACCAGGCCGATCGACGTCAGGATGATGTTGCGCCGGCGCACCTTGGGGTCGAGCGCCTTCTGGGCCGCCTCGGTCACCTTGCGCTTGGTCCAGCGCAGCACCAGCTGGGCCCAGACGAACTCGGTCGCCCAGATCGCCATGCCGCCGAAGATCACGACCCAGCCGGGCCCCGGCAGCGGAAGCATGATGATGCCCAGGACCACGACGGCCAGGCCGATGATGAAGATCCCGACCTGCCAGCTCAGGTGCAGCACGCGGCGCGCCTTGATGAATTCCGGCGCTTTCGAGCCGAGCCCTTGCTCGCTCTGCGCCCCGCTCGTCTTCGACTCGTCCGCTGTCACGGCCACCTCGGCCCGCTCGTCACTCCCCGTATTCATACGGCCAAACTTTACCCGAGGGAAACCGGTCACCGAAATGGTCGTACCTCGCGAACGGGGTCTCGGCCGGAAGAGTTACGTAAAGGCACGCAAAACACTCAGAGGGGTTTACAACGGCACCGTAGGTGGCATGTCGATTTCGCCGACGTGCGAATCCCCGAGCGCACACTGAGCGAAAGGCCCTGGCGCTTATGAACACCACGGTCAGCTGCGAGCTGCACCTGCGCCTCGTTGTGTCGAGCGAGTCCTCCCTGCCTGTCCCCGCAGGCCTGCGGTACGACACGGCCGACCCCTACGCCGTGCACGCCACCTTCCACACCGGAGCCGAGGAGACCGTCGAGTGGGTGTTCGCCCGCGACCTTCTCGCGGAGGGCCTCCATCGGCCCACCGGAACCGGCGACGTCCGTGTCTGGCCGTCGCGCAGTCATGGTCAGGGCGTCGTGTGCATCGCCCTGAGCTCCCCTGAGGGCGAAGCACTGCTCGAGGCCCCGGCCCGGGCCCTGGAGTCGTTCCTGAAGCGAACAGACGCCGCCGTGCCCCCTGGCACGGAACACCGGCACTTCGACCTCGATCAGGAGCTCTCGCACATCCTGGCGGAGAGCTAGGGCGAGAGGTCCCACCAAGCCGCCCGGCGCCGTCGACTCGGGGTGACGGCTCGGGCCAAGACAACCGCATATGGGTACGCACACCGGCGCCGTCACCGCGGATTCTCGCGGGGCGGCGCCGGTGCGTGTGCGGCGTTACCACCGGTTCGCGAGGTCCGGGGCCGGTACGGGCGCTCGTGGAGCCACTACCATCGGCCAGCATCGGCGGGCGCCCGCCCGACCCCCAGTCCAGGGAGCGAAACGTGCTGATCACCCACGACACCCGGTGCGCCCTCGATGCCGTGGTGGATCTGGTGAACACCGCACCGGAGGACACCACGACCCCGGACGCGCTGCCGGACGTCGCGGCTCTCGAGGATTTCGTACAAAAGCACGAGATCAGCGATGTCGGGGTGCTCTCGGAGTTCGATCTCTCCGCGGTGCGCAAGATCCGCGGCCGGTTCGCCTCGATCTTCTCCGTCTCGGACCCCAGGGCCGCGGCCGGGCTGATCAACGACCTGGTGGCCGCGGCGGGCACCACGCCCCGGCTCACCGACCACGACGGCTACGACTGGCATGTGCACTACTTCGCGCCCGGTGCGTCCATCGCCGACCACCTGGCGGCGGACTGCGGCATGGCGCTGGCCTTCTTCGTGGTCGCCGGGGAGCAGGAGCGGCTGCGGCGCTGCGAGGCCCCCGACTGCCGGCACGCCTTCGTCGACCTCTCCCGCAACCGGTCGCGGCGCTACTGCGACAGCCGTACGTGCGGGAACCGGCTGCATGTCGCCGCGTACCGGGCGCGCCGCAAGGAGGCGGCGGGCTGAGCTCCGGCCCGGGGGTGTGGACGCGGTACCCGGCGGGTGACGCCGGGCACCGCGGGTACGGCTCAGAGCAGCAGCAGATCGTGCAGCGCAGCCATGAGCAGTAGACACCCGATCACCGCAAGAAAGATCATCAGCGGTGGCTGGGAAAGGGCGAAAAGGCACCCGCGCGGCTCGTCCTGCGGCGGCGCGGCGTCGCTCTGTGTCGTGTCCAGCATCTCGCGGGCGATGATGACGCAGTCGGCACCGGTCGGGTGACCAACACGCCAGGACGGAACGGCAGTTCGCCGGATCCCGTGACGAACGGTTCAAGGCGTGGACGGCTCCGGGACGGATACGGGCCGACTGTGTCGTTTCAGTCCGCCTGCACCCGTCATATGCCGTGCTTCTTCAGGATGGCCTCGATGTCACTGAAGTCGTCCCCGGCACCGGCGCGGGGTGCGGCGGCGGGTCGGGGCGCCGGACGGGAGGCCTGGCCCAGCGAGGGTGCCGAGGCCGCCGGGGCGATCGCCTCGCTCTGCGCGGCCCGGGTCGCCTTGCGCTCCTTGCGGGTCCCGCCGCGCCTGCGCTCCACCGCGCGCGTGCTCACGAAGAGCAGCCAGGAGACACCGAGCACACCGAAGCCGGCCCAGGCCGCCGGGCTGAACGCGGTGTCCGCCACCCAGTCGACGACACCGGTCATGACCAGGCCGAGGGGCACGAGGGAGTACGCGGCGAGACGGGCGGCGGCCAGGAAGCGCTTGCGGTACGCCGTCACCGCCGCGATGCCCAGGCCGGCCGCGGCGGCGGCGGAACAGACGGTCTCGGCAATCATCCGGTCCTCCAGGCAGGGCTCGGCAGGGCAGTTCGTCCCTTCCATCCTGCACCGCCCCCACCCCGCGGGGCCATGCTCCGACCTGACATCAGGGACATCTCCGGGTCGGATCCTCCGTAGGTGCCGGTCGAGGTGTGCGTCCCCTGCGGCGATCCGGGGCCGATTGGGTCGTCCGGGGCGCGGCTGGGAGACTGGGAACATGAGCGACTCCTCCCCCGTGCGTCCCGTCGTCCCCGTGCTCGAAGTCTGGTGCGATCTTCAGTGCCCGGACTGCCGGAGCGCCCTGGAGGACGTCCGGGCCCTGCGCGAGCGCTACGGCGACCGGCTCGAGCTGCGGTTGCGGCACTTCCCGCTGGAGAAGCACAAGCACGCCTTCGCCGCCGCGCAGGCCGCCGAGGAGGCCGCCGAGCAGGGGAAGGCCTGGGACTACGTCGAGGCCGTGCTGGGCCGGGTCGAGGAGCTGGGCCGCGAGGGAGAACCCTTCCTGGTCGAGGTGGCCGGCGAACTGGGGCTGGACGCCGAGGAGTTCGACACCGCGCTGATCGACGGCCGGCACATCCTGATCGTGGACGCCGACCAGGCCGAGGGCAAGGCGATCGGCGTGACCGGCACTCCGACGTACGTCATCGACGGTGAGCGCCTCGACGGCGGCAAGAGCCAGGAGGGGCTGCGCGAGCGCATCGAGGAGATCGCGGACCGGCTGCTCGCCGCGCCGGGTGCCTGAGCCGTCGTACGCCTACAGCAGCGGCTTGTAGAAGGTGTACAGCGTCGTCTCGTAGCCGAGTGACTCGTACAGCCGCTCGGCCGGGGTGTTGCCCGCGAAGACGTTCAGACCCAGGGTCCGTTTGCCGAGGGCGTGCGCCTGGGCCTCCGCCAGCAGCATCAGGGTGCGGCCGTGTCCGCGGCCGCGGTGGGCCTCGTCGGCCTCGACGTCGAAGATGAAGGGCTTGCCGTCGCGCAGGGCGAGCCAGAGGGTGCCCACGCGGGTGCCCTCGTGCTCCAGGATGCTGAACCGCATGTTCTCGGTGCTGAGGCCCTGCGGCAGGAGCCTGTCGTGGTCGCGCCGCGACTTGGCGCGCGCCTCGGGCTCCGGCACCCCCCGTTCCATCCAGGTGCGCACATAGTTCTCCGACTCGTGCGCCAGCCAGGCGGCGAAGTCGGCCTCCGTCATGGGACGGGCCAGGCTGCCGGCGGGCAGTTCCGGCGGGGTGTCGCCTAGTTGCTTCACCATGCCGCGATTGCGCAGGACGTAGCCGAGCGCCTTGACCAGCCGCAGGCCCGCCTCGGCGTCCGCCGGTACGCCGGCCTCGATCTGGCGGCAGCCCCAGCCGCGCGCGACCTCCTCGGCGGCGAGCGCGGCCACCGTGCCCCGGCCGCGCCGCCGGTCGGGCTCCTCGATCCGCAAGTCGTGGACGCGGGCCGTCGAGTCGCCGAAGAAGGGTGACGTGCCGAGGTGTATCGCGCCGACGGGGCGGCTGTTCACGCACACCTGGTAGTGGCGTGAACGCGTGCCGTCGGCGTTGTGCTGGAGCGGCTCGGTCGGCCGCAGGGTCGTGGTCATCACGGGTGTTCTACCCGCCGCGCCCCGCCGCGTCAGCCCAATTTCGAGGGCTTTTACGGATCGAGGTCGTTCCCGGCCCGCTCGTCGAAGATCCGCATGGCCTTGGCGGTGACCGGGCCCGGGGCGCCCGGCAGTTCCCGGTCGTCGACGCGGTGGACGGCCTGTACGTCCCGCAGGGTGGAGGTGAGGAAGACCTCGTCGGCCCGCTCCAGGACGTCCAGCGGCAGGTCGGTCTCCTTGGCGCCGGTCCATTCGACCGTCAGCGCGCGCGTGATGCCCGCGAGGCAGCCGGAGGCGACCGGCGGGGTGTGGAGCTCACCGTCGAGGACGACGAAGACGTTCGACCCGGTGCCCTCGCAGAGCTGCCCGACCGTGTTGGCGAACAGTGCCTCGGAGGCGCCGTGCTCACGGGCCCGGGCGAGGGCCACGACGTTCTCGGCGTACGAGGTGGTCTTGAGTCCGGTGAGGGCGCCGCGTTCGTTGCGGGTCCAGGGGACCGTGATCACGGAGGTGGAGTCGGGGCGGCGGGTGGTCTCGCCGAGGGCGACGACCAGGGTCGGGCCGTGGTCGCCGCGGTCGGAGCCGAGGGGGCCGTGGCCACCTGTGTAGGTGATGCGGAGCCGGCCGAGCGGCATCGGGTTGGCCTCGATGACGGCCGCGCAGCCGCGGCGCACCTCGTCGAGGTCGGGGTCGGGCAGGCCGAGGCCACGCGCGGAGCGGGTCAGCCGGTCGAGGTGCCGGGTGAGCGCGAACGGCTCGCCGTCCACCGCCTTCACCGTCTCGAAGATGCCGTCGCCCACGGTCAGTCCGTGGTCGAAGACGGAGACACGGGCGGACTCGATGTCCTGCAGCCCGCCGTCGAGCCAGATCTTCACCTGATGGTCCCTTCACTCACCTCGTACGTACCCGACGCTACCGCGAGCAGCCGGGCCGCCTTCAGCTCGGTCTCCCGCCACTCCCCCTCGGGGTCCGAGCCCCAGGTGATGCCGGCGCCGGTGCCGAACCGCAGCACGCCTTCCGCGCGGTCGATCCAGAAGGTGCGGATGCCGACGGCCAGCTCGCCGGTGCCCCGGTCGGCGTCGACCCAGCCGATGCCTCCGCAGTACGGGCCGCGCGGCGCCGTCTCCAGGGCGTCGATGATCCGCAGGGCGCTGGACTTGGGGGCGCCGGTGACGGAGCCGGGCGGGAAGGCGGCGTCGAGCAGTTCGGGCCAGCCGGCGCCCTCGCGCAGTTCGCCGCGGACCGTCGAGACGAGGTGGACGAGGCCCGGGTGCTTCTCGACCGCGCACAGGTCGGGGACGCTGACACTGCCGGTGGCGCAGACCCGTCCGATGTCGTTGCGGACCAGGTCCACGATCATCACGTTCTCGGCGTAGTCCTTCTCCAGGAGGTCCGCCTCGGTGCGCCCGGTGCCCTTGATCGGGCCGGACTCGACGATCCGGCCGTCGCGGCGCAGGAACAGCTCGGGGGAGGCGGTGGCTATCTCCACACCGTGCTCCGGCAGCCGGATCGTTCCTGCGTACGGTGCCGGGTTGCCGCGGGCCAGCAGCGCGGTCAGCGCGTCCACATCGGCGTCGGGCGCGACGGGCGCGGTCAGCACCCGGCAGAGGTTGGCCTGGTAGACCTCACCGGCCGCGATGTGCTCGCGGATCCGGCGGACGCCCGCCGTGTATCCGGCGCGGTCCAGGGAGGACGTCCAGTCGTCGGCCGCCGGACCGTGCCACGCCCCCGGCACCGGGGCAGGCACCTGCTCCTGTCGTACGTCCTGGAAGCGAGCGCAGGTCAGACGGCCCTCGAAGTCGGCGCAGACCGCCCAGAAGCCACTGGAGTCCAGGGCCGCGGGATCGCTGGTGACATCGAGGAGTCCGGTGGCTGTGCGGCCGCCGAAGCGGGCGAGAGGGGCGAGGTCGAGCACGCGTCGAGTCTATGGCGGGTGTCCTGCGGGTGACCTGGTCATGTCCCTCCGGAGCCTGTGACCAGGTGCGCGAGCGGGTGCAGCGCAGCACGCTGCACAAACGCGTTTTTGTGCTGGCCCCGGAATCCGCTAGAGTTCAACACGTCGCCGGGACGCGTGAGCGGATCGGAAAGACAGGCGAACGTAGCTCAGTTGGTAGAGCGCAACCTTGCCAAGGTTGAGGTCGCGAGTTCGAACCTCGTCGTTCGCTCGAAAGAGCAAGGGGATCTTCCCGACCCCCTACACTCCTGGTGGAGTGGCCGAGAGGCGAGGCAACGGCCTGCAAAGCCGTCTACACGGGTTCAAATCCCGTCTCCACCTCCAAGGACGATTAGCTCAGCGGGAGAGCGCTTCCCTGACACGGAAGAGGTCACTGGTTCAATCCCAGTATCGTCCACTGGATCTTCCAGCTCCTGAGGCAAGGTCCGAACCCGCGCGATTAGCTCAGCGGGAGAGCGCTTCCCTGACACGGAAGAGGTCACTGGTTCAATCCCAGTATCGCGCACGCAGCCCCTCTTACGGGGTGGCTGACCTGGACGATTAGCTCAGCGGGAGAGCGCTTCCCTGACACGGAAGAGGTCACTGGTTCAATCCCAGTATCGTCCACGCACCGAAGCCCCCGGCCCTGCGGCCGGGGGCTTCTTCGTGTCTGCCGGCTGTCAGCTGGAGAACAGCATGTGGCCGAAGCTCTTGTGCCGCTTGTGGCCGTAGTGGCCACCGTGACCGCCGTGCTGCGGGGCGCCCCAGGCGGGGGCCATGGGGGCCGCGGGCGCCGCCGGGTAGGCCTGCGGGGCGGCCGGGGGCGGCGGAGCGGGCTGCGTCCACTGGGTCTCCAGGCGGGTCAGCGCCTCCAGCTCGCCGTAGTCGAGAAAGATCCCGCGGCAGCCGCTGCACTGCTCGATCTGAACACCGTTGCGGTTGTACGTGTGCATGGGCGCGTGACACTTCGGACACTGCATCGTCGGCTCAACTCCTCGCCGGTTGGTCCTGCTTCGCGTTACGCCAGGACAGACACTGTCCGGCTCCGGTCGGTTGCACCCTACTTCGCGTCGGTGCGGGTCAACTCGGGTGGGGCGGAACCCATTCGTGCACAGGCGTCGACGAGGAGCTGCTCGACCTCGTCCAGGGAGCGGTTCGCCGCGGCGGCCTTGGCCAGGGCGCGGGCCGCGGTCTGCACGGTGAGGGCGCGGGCCGGGACGTCCAGGGCGGGCCAGGGGTCGCCGTCCGCGGGGACGGCCGGGCCGCCCTCCGCACGGTAGGCGTCGAGGAAGCGGGCCCACTCGTCGGGGTGGAGGAGGCCGCAGGCGTACCACGCGGCCGGGCGGGCGAGGTCCCAGGCGGGAACGCCCCGTCCGAGGTCGTCCACGTCGATGAGGCGCCAGGGGCCGTCGGGGGCGGGGTGGCGGACGAGCTGGCCGAGGTGGAGGTCGCCGTGGCACAGGGTGCCGGTGTCCGGCATGGGAGCCTCGGCGCGGGCCCAGGCGGGGAGGGCGGACCAGGCGGCGAGGACGGGGCGTACGAGGAGGTCGGGGGCGGCGGGTACGGCGCGGAGGCGGGCGATGGACTGGGCCGCCTTGGCCGGGCCGCGCATGAGGGGTGTGCCGGGTGGGGCGGGGGTGCGGTGGAGGTGGGCGAGGAGGGTTGCCGCCTCTTCCCAGGGGGCCTTGTCCGGGGTGTCCGGGTTCACGGGGGTGCCGTAGGGCCAGAACGTGACCAGGCGGCCGTGCAGGGGGACCGGCGTCGGGGTGAGTGGGGGGAGGAGGACGTCGGGGAGGGTGGTCGCCGTGGTGAGGCGGGAGGTCAGCTCGGTGGGGGGTGTGTCCGGGGCGTGGGCCTTCGCGACGGTGTCGGCGTGGCGGACGACTGTGGCGTCGGGGCGGTCGGCCAGGACGCCTGTTGCTCCGCAGGGGCAGGGGGTGGGGTGGGAGTGGGCCCTGGCCTTGACTCGGGCGGTGAGCTCGGAGAGCAAGGGGGTGGTGGTCACGGGGCTCCCTGGGCGGTGGTGCGTTGTCTGGTCGTGAGGGTACGGGGAGGGGTGGCCGTCAGGTGCTGGGTGTTGTGGCCGGGCTCGGGCTGTTCTCGCCCCCGCCGCCCCTACCCGTCCCATCCTCCAGGGGCGCTGCCCCTTCGACCCCGACCCCCGGGGGCTCCGCCCCCAGACCCCCATCGGCCCCGAAAGGGCCTCGTCCTCAAACGCCGGACGGGCTGAAAGACACGGGGGGGTGGGGCTCGGGACGGCAGGCTCTCGTCCTCGAACGCCCGACAGGCTGAAAGACACGGACCTGCGTCGAGCGGCGCAGCCGCCTGCGGATGGGTGGGAGGTCGGGACGGCAGACGCTCGTCCTCAGATGCCGGACGGGCTGAAAGACATGGACCGGCGTCCAGCGGCGCAGCCGCCTGCGGGTGGGAGGGGGTCGGGACGGCAGATGCTCGTCCTCGAGCGCCGGGCGGGCTCAAAGACACGGACCGGCATCCAGGGCGCAGCCCTCCGGGTGGGTGGGGGCTCGGGACGGCAGGCCCTCGGCCTTGGACTTCGGACGGGCCGAAAGACGGCAGGCCCCGTTCTCGGACAGGTGCGGGCACAGCAATGCCGGCGCAGCTCCCCAGCTGCGCCGGCATTTTTGCCGTCCGCCGCACCCCCGTCCCCACGGGGTTTCATGGGTGGATGTCCCCGCCCGGACCGCTCTTCCGGGCCTGGGGTCGCCGCTCAGCGCCCCAGCATCACGCCCACGGACGACGCTTGTGTGGCCACTGTCTCCCAGCCGTCGAAGACGAGGAGGAGCAGGGCCGCCAGGGGAAGGGCCATGAGTGTCGCCACCAAGGGGTGGCGGCGGCCCTGCCGGCGGGGGTGGAGCGCGGTGCGCTCCTTGGTGCGGATCATCGTCCGCGGTGCCGTGTGGGCCATGGTCCCTCTCCTGACCGTTCTTGCGTTGTCTTTGGCAGCGGCGGGTGTCTGACCTCGGGGGACGAGTGCTGCACCCGCCGCTTGACCTCAAATCTAGGCGGATGGCGCCCGCCGCACGTCATGCCCTCGTACCGATTGGCGGGCCTCCCGGAGGATGAGCCGTGACCTGGGGAGTACTCCCCTGGGTGGAGACGAGGGCCTAGGTCTCCGGGTCTTCCCGGAGGGGGTGACCGGTCTATCCCGCTTTCTCCGAGCCGTCCTCGCGGGGCACCGGCTGCTCGACCAGCGCCAGGACCCGGGTCGCCATGAAGCGGGCCGTGCGGACGACGGAGCCGTTGCGGGTGACTTCGCTCACTTCCACCACACCTCGGCGTACCGCTGTCTCCACCCGGCGGCCCGCCCTGCTCGCCACCACCTCGTATGTGCGCGTCGTGTCCCCTGCGTCCACGACTATCTCCACTCGATCACCCTTCACGGGTTCAATCCCCCTTCGACGAGAGGTGGTTGGGATCAACGGCAGAGCGAACCCACCCCGCTCTCCCGCTCCCTGACCACCCCTCAATTCTCCCACCCGGCACTGACAATCCATCGGGACGAGAGGGCGCGGCCTCTGCGCGCGGGCGGCCGTGGAAACGTAAGCTGTGGCTCGTCACACGGACCGGGCAGCGGGGATGAACATGGCGATGATGCGCCTGAGGCGCGAGGACCCGCGCGTCGTCGGCTCGTTCAGGCTTCACAGACGGCTCGGCGCGGGCGGGATGGGCGTCGTCTATCTGGGCTCCGACAAGAAGGGGCAACGGGTCGCCCTGAAGGTGATCCGGCCCGATCTGGCGGAGGACCAGGAGTTCCGTTCGCGGTTCGCGCGTGAGGTCTCGGCGGCCCGGCGGATTCGCGGCGGGTGCACGGCACGGCTCGTGGCCGCCGATCTCGACGCGGAACGACCGTGGTTCGCCACGCAGTACGTGCCCGGCCCTTCTCTGCACGACAAGGTCGCCGACGAGGGCTCGCTGGGCGCGGCCGAGGTCGCCGCCATCGGGGCCGCCCTGTCGGAGGGGCTCGTCGCGGTGCACGAGGCGGGGGTCGTGCACCGGGATCTCAAGCCTTCCAACATCCTGCTGTCCCCCAAGGGGCCGCGGATCATCGACTTCGGAATCGCCTGGGCGACCGGGGCCTCCACGCTCACGCATGTGGGTACGGCCGTCGGGTCGCCCGGCTTCCTCGCGCCCGAGCAGGTGCGCGGGGCCGCCGTCACCCCGGCCACGGACGTGTTCTCGCTGGGGGCGACCCTGGCGTACGCGGCCATGGGTGACTCGCCCTTCGGGCACGGCAGTTCCGAGGTGATGCTGTACCGCGTGGTGCACGAGGAGGCGCATCTGGGCGGGGTGCCCGACGCGCTGGCTCCGCTCGTGCGGGCCTGTCTCGCCAAGGATCCCGAGGAGCGGCCGAGCACGCTCCAACTGTCGCTGCGGCTCAAGGAGATCGCCTCGCGGGAGGCTCAGGGGCTCGCTGACGTCCGGCCGCCCGCGCCGCGTGCCGACGAGAGCGACCGGCCCACGGGACGGCTCGCCGAGCCGAGCTATCCGGAGCAGCAGCGCGCCCAGCGTCGGCCGCAGGGGCAGACGCCGGGACCCACGCAGCGCACTCCCCCGCCCCGCGGCACGTCCTCGCGCGGGCCCGCGCCGTCGCGCAACGGGTCTCCGTCCCGGAGCGGGGCGCGGCCCACGCCCGCCTCGCGGAACACGACGCGCTCCGGCAACCGTCCGGCGTCCCGCAGCGGCACCGGTCGTCCGGGCCCCAGGACCACGGGGACGGGGCGCCGGCCCGCCAATCCCCGGCTGCTGCGCCAGCGGCTGTTCGTGTTCGTCGTGGTGACGGTGCTGGCGGCGCTCGGTATCGCCGCGGCCCAGGGATGTCAGGGGCCGGCTCGGGGACTCGGCGGAGACCGTGAGGTCGTACGCCATGAGCAGGCGCACGTGACGCCGCCGGACCGGTCGACGGACTAGCGGGTCACAGGTTCGGCAGGATCCGGTCGAAGAACTCCAGGTCCCCTTCGAAGATCGGGTCCAGGGCCGGGAACTCGTCCGGGGTGATCCAGCGGGCCTCGGCCACCTCCACGGGGTCGGGGACCACCTCGCCCTCGTCGGCGCGGGCGGTCCACCAGTGGAGGCGGTAGCGGCCGTCGTCGGTCTCGGACTCCCAGACCTTCGCGAGCGGTACGACGGTGAGGCCGACTTCCTCGCGTACCTCGCGGAGCAGCGCCTCCCGTTGGGTCTCGCCCGGTTCGACGCCGCCGCTGAGGGGTTGCCAGTAGCCGGGGCGGGAGATGGTGGGGCCGCGGCGGACGACCAGCAGGCGATCGGCTCGGAGCAGGACCGCGACGATCGCCTCGCCCTGGGGCATCGGGCTCCTAGAGCTCGGGGCGGCCGGTGGCCACCGCGTAGAAGGCGACCGCGGCCGCCGCGCCGACGTTGAGGGAGTCGACGCCGTGGGCCATGGGGATGCGGACCCATTCGTCGGCGGCGACCAGGGCCTGGGTGGAGAGGCCGTCGCCCTCCGCGCCGAGCATCAGGGCGACCCGGTCCATCTTGTGGGGGGCGGCCTCGTCCAGGGTCTTGGCCTTCTCGTCCGGGGTGAGGGCGAGGAGGGAGAAGCCGGCCTCGCGGACGGACTCCAGGCTCTTGGGCCAGGTGTCGAGACGGGCGTAGGGGACCGAGAAGACCGCGCCCATCGAGACCTTGACGCTACGGCGGTACAGCGGGTCGGCGCAGTCCGGGGAGAGCAGGACCGCGTCCATGCCGAGCGCCGCCGCCGAGCGGAAGATCGCGCCGATGTTGGTGTGGTCGTTGACCGACTCCATGACCACCACGCGGCGGGCGGTCTGGAGGAGGTCGGTCGCCGTCGGGAGCGGCTTGCGCTGCATGGAGGCGAGCGCGCCGCGGTGCACGTGATAGCCGGTGACCCGCTCGGCGAGCTCCGGGCTGACCGCGTAGACCGGGGCCGGGAGCTCGTCGATGACGTCGCGCATGACGTCGACCCACTTGGCGGACAGCAGCATCGAACGCATCTCGTACCCGGCGTCCTTGGCCCTTCTGATGACCTTCTCGCCCTCGGCGATGAACAGGCCTTCGGCTGGTTCTCGTTTGCGGCGGAGTTCGACGTCGGTCAGGCCTGTGTAGTCGCGCAGGCGCGGGTCGTCGGGATCCTCGACGGTGATGAGATCGGCCACAGGGTGATACTGCCTTGCTCTGGGTGCGGTGCCAACGGCTGGGGACGAGTTGGGTTACCCGGGGTTACGCGGTTGCCCCGGGGCCGACGTTCACGACCTCGCCGATGACGATGACGGCCGGGGGCCTGACCTCCTGCGTACGGACCGTCTCGGCCACCGTCGCGAGGGTGGCGTCCACGCGACGCTGGGCCGCCGTCGTGCCCTCCTGGACCAGAGCCACCGGAGTGTCCGCCGGCTTGCCGTGCGCGACGAGCGTCTCGGCGATCTTCCCGATCTTGTCGACGCCCATCAGGATCACCAGCGTGCCCGTGAGCCTGGCGAGCGCGGGCCAGTCGACCAGGGAGCGCTCGTCGTCAGGGGCGACATGGCCGCTGACCACCGTGAACTCGTGTGCGACACCGCGGTGGGTGACGGGGATGCCGGCCGCGCCCGGGACCGAGATCGAGCTGGAGATGCCGGGGACGACGGTGCAGGGGATGCCGGCCTCGGCGAGGGCGTGCAGTTCCTCCATGCCGCGGCCGAAGACGTAGGGGTCGCCGCCCTTCAGCCGTACGACCGACTTGCCCTGCTTGGCGTGCTCGATGAGGGCGTTGTTGATGGCCTCCTGAGCCATGAAACGGCCGTACGGGATCTTCGCCGCGTCGATCACCTCGACGTGCGGCGGGAGTTCGGCGAGGAGGTCGCGCGGACCGAGGCGGTCGGCGATGACGACGTCGGCCTCGGCGAGGAGGCGGCGGCCGCGGACCGTGATGAGGTCCGGGTCGCCGGGGCCGCCGCCGACGAGGGCGACGCCGGTGGTGCGGGTGCGGTGGTGGGGCGCCACCAGGGTTCCGTCGCGCAGGCCCTCCACCACCGCGTCGCGGATGGCGGCGGTGTGGCGGGGGTCGCGGCCCTTGGCGTTCGTGGTGAGGACGGCGACCGTGACGCCCTCGCTGTGGCCGGTGGCGGGGGTCCAGGCCGTCGCCTGGTCGGCGTCGTCCGAGCGGACGCACCAGACACGGTGCCGCTCCGCTTCGGCGGAGGCCGCGGTGTTGGCCCCGGGGTCGCTGGTGGCGATGAGGGCGTACCAGGCGTCGGCGAGGTCGCCTTCGGTGTACGGCCGCTTCGCCCAGGTGATCTCACCCGCGTCCGCCATCGCCTCGACCGAGGGGGTCGCTTCGGGGGATACGAGGAGGATGTCCGCGCCCGCCGCGATCAGTGCCGGGAGGCGGCGCTGGGCGACCTGGCCGCCGCCGAGGACGACGACCTTGCGGCCGGTGAGGCGGAGGCCTACGGGGTAGGCGGGGTTTTCGGCCATGAGGGTGCGGCTCCTCGTACGGGCGATGCGATGGGCGCTACGGCTCTGGAGCTGCCCTGGCGTGCGGATTTTAAGCTGCGGATTCAGCGTACGGCGGGGGTGGGGGGCCCGCAGGAACGCGTACCCCGACCACCCCCGGACCCGGCCTACTTCTCGGTGACTCCCGCCGAGTCGAACGTCGCGACCTCGTGCATCGCGCGCGCGGTGCTCTGCACCAGGGGCAGGGCCAGCAGGGCGCCCGTGCCCTCGCCCAGGCGGAGGTCGAGGTCGACCAGGGGGCGCAGGCCGAGCTTGTTCAGGGCGGCCACGTGTCCGGGCTCCGCACTGCGGTGGCCCGCGATGCAGGCCGCGAGGACCTCGGGGGCGATGGCACGCGCGACCAGGGCGGCGGCGCCGGCGCTGACGCCGTCCAGGATCACCGGGGTGCGCAGGGACGCGCCGCCCAGCAGGAGGCCGACCATCGCCGCGTGTTCGAAGCCGCCGATCGCGGCGAGTACGCCGATGGGGTCGGCCGGGTCCGGCTGGTGGACCTCGATGGCGCGGCGGACGACCTCGGTCTTGCGGGCGAGCGTCTCGTCGTTGATGCCGGTGCCGCGGCCGGTCACCTCGGCCGGGTCGGTGTCCGTGAAGACCGAGATCAGGGCGGCGGACGCGGTGGTGTTCGCGATGCCCATCTCGCCCGTGAGCAGGGCCTTGTTGCCGGCCGCCACCAGGTCGCGGGCCGTCTCGATGCCGACCTCGATGGCCTGCCGGGCCTCCTCGCGGGTCATCGCGGGTCCGGTGGTCATGTCGGAGGTGCCCGCGCGGACCTTGCGGGGCAGCAGGCCGGGGGTGGCGGGCAGGTCGGCCGCCACGCCGACGTCCACCACGCACACCTCGGCGCCGACCTGGGCGGCGAAGGCGTTGCAGACCGCGCCGCCGCCGAGGAAGTTGGCGACCATCTGGGCCGTCACCTCCTGCGGCCAGGGGGTGACGCCCTGGGCGTGGACGCCGTGGTCACCGGCGAAGATCGCGACCGCCGCGGGCTCCGGGATCGGCGGCGGGCACTGCCGGGACAGGCCCGACAGCTGCGCGGAGATGATCTCCAGCATGCCGAGCGAGCCCGGCGGCTTGGTCATGCGCTTCTGTCGCTCCCAGGCCTCGCCGAGCGCCTTGGCGTCCAGCGGGCGGATCTGGGAGACGGTCTCGGCGAGCAGGTCGTGCGGCTCCTCGCCGGGCAGCGCGCGACGGCCGTACGTCTCCTCGTGGACGACCCACGACAGCGGGCGCCGCTTGGACCAGCCGGCCTGCAGCAGCTCGGGCTCGTCCGGGAACTCGTCGACATAGCCGACGCAGAGGTAGGCGACGACCTCCAGGTGCTCGGGCAGGCCGAGGGAACGGACCATCTCGCGCTCGTCGAAGAAGCTGACCCAGCCGACGCCGAGGCCCTCGGCGCGGGCGGCGAGCCAGAGGTTCTCGACGGCGAGCGCGGAGGAGTACGGGGCCATCTGCGGCTGGGTGTGCCGGCCGAGGGTGTGACGCCCGCCGCGCGTGGGGTCCGCGGTGACGACGATGTTCACCGGGGTGTCGAGGATGGCCTCGATCTTCAGTTCCTTGAACTGCTTGGCCCGGCCCTTGGGGAGGGACTTGGCGTACGCGTCGCGCTGGCGCATGGCCAGTTCGTGCATGGTGCGGCGCGTCTCGGCCGAGCGGATGACGACGAAGTCCCACGGCTGGGAGTGGCCCACGGACGGTGCGGTGTGGGCCGCCTCCAGGACGCGGAGCAGGACCTCGTGCGGGATGGGGTCGCTGCGGAAGCCGTTGCGGATGTCACGGCGCTCGCGCATGACCTTGAGGACGGCCTCGCGCTCGGCGTCGTCGTAGGCGGGCGCGGCCGGGCCGGTGGACTGACGTACTTCTTCCACGGGGGCCGTGCTCTCTTCCTGATCCGCGCCCCGGGTGTCCAGGTCGTCGGCGTGCTGTACGAGTTCGGGGTCGCCGTCACGGGGAGCGGGGACGGCGGGGTGCTCCTCCGGGGGGAGGACGAGGGCCTGGGGCGGCGTCGGGGCGAGGTGCGGGGTCGTCGGCACCGAGCCCTCGACGGGGACGAACTGGCCCACGGGCTGCGGAGCCTCCGCGACCGGCTGGTCCTGGTCCACGAACAGGACCTGCGGGCCCGCGGGTTCGGCGACGAGCGACGGGGCGAAAGCCGGGTCGACCTGCGCGACGGGCGCGGGGACGGCCTGGGGGTCTTCGGCGGGTGCCTCTGCCGGGGCGGCCACCGGGTGAGGTGCCTCCGGGACCGGCGCGGGGGCGGGGGCGTCGGCGAACGGCGCCACAGCGTCGACGGGGGCGGGCTGCTCGGGCTGCTCCTGCGTGACGTCCGCGGGGGCAGGAGTGGGGGTGCCCTCCGGCTGCGCGAACTGTTCCGCTGCCGCAGCGAGCGGCTCCGGCTGCGCCACGGCCTCCGGGTCCACGGGGTGCGGCAGTTGCTCCGCGTCGGTGGACTCGGAGGACGGCACGGGGGCGGGAGGCTCCGGCGCAGGGAATCCGGGAGCCGGCGGGACCACGGCTTCGGCAGGCTCGGGAACGGTCGCCGGAACGGTCGCTTCGGGGGCCGGCACGTCCTCGGGGGCCGGCACAGGCTCCGGTACGGCGGCCTCGGCCACGTCAGGGACGGGCACCGCGGTCTGGTCGGTCTCGGGGCCGGTGGCGTCCGGGAGCGGCACGGCCTGGAGTCCGGCGGGCTCGGCGACCTCGGCCACGACGTCGGTGGGCTCGGCGACCTGAGCGAACTCCGGACCGGGCGCTTCCGGTTCCAGTACGGGCTGCGGCTCGGCGGGTTCGGGCGCGAGCGGCGCCTCGGGGGCCTGCGCAAGGTCCGGCAGAGGCACGGCAGTCGCGGGCTGATCGGCGTCGGGCACCACGGCGGGCGCCGGGACCTGCGCGAAGTCCGCCACCTCCACGGCGTCCGGCACGGGAGCGGCGTCCGATACCTCGACAGCGTCCGGTACCTCGACGGCACCAACAAGGTTCTCGGCAGCGGCGCCCTGAGCGGCGTCGACCGCATCCACGGCATCCGGGACCGGCACGGCTTCCGGAGCCGGAGCGACACCCACGTCCTGTCCGGCCTCACCGGCGAACTCGGGACCATCGATCTGCCCGGCCGCGGGAGCTTCCCCGCCCTCCGGAGCGGACACGACGGCGGGACCCTCACCGGCCTCGGGGACGGTTCCGTCCGGCGTGTGTGCGGCGACCGGGATGCCGTTCGCCTCGGGCGCGTTCGCGGCCGCGGTCTCCGGGAACGCCACGGGCCCCGGCACGTTCACATCGCCCTGAACAGTCTCGGCGCCCGGCGCGTATGAATCTCCGGGGACACCCTGAGCGCCCGGGAACCCGTCGGCGGCCGGAACCCCGGCCACGGGAAGCCCCTCGGAGCCGGGGACGCCCCCGGCTTCCGGAACATGCTCGGCGACGACGGGCTCGCCGTACGCCTCCCCGGCGGCCGGCGCACCGTCGGCGCCCGCCATGTCCTGCTCGGCGTACGCGTCCTCCTGGGGCTGCGGTACGCCGTTGGCCGCGCCCGCCGGTTCGGTGCCCTGGTCCGGTACCGGGACAACCGTTTCGGCAGCCGGGGTCATGGTGCCCATCGGAGCCGGGGCGCCCCAGGGGGCCGCGCCCTGCGGGGACATCTCACGCAGCGGCTGCGGGACATCGAGGTACTCGGGGCCCGCGGTGGGCGGGCCCGACTGGCGGACCGGCGCACCCGCGGGGCCGCGGTCGGCAAGGGAGCGGACCGGGCTGGCGGAGGCGTCGGGGATGGGCGGGCCGAGGTGCAGGGGCCGGCGCGGGGTGATCGGCGGGATCGGCAGCGACGGGGCCGCCACCGGGTCGGGCACGCGGACCGCGCTGAGGTCGTGCGCGCCGCTGTCGCGGCCGGACATCTCGTGCGGGCCCGGCGCGTGGACCGTCTCGACGACCGGCTCCGGCGCGGGTGGGGCGACCTCGTTGCCCCATGCGCCCTGGGCGCCCGGCAGCAGCAACAGGTCTTCGTCCTCGGCGGTGGTCTCGGAGAGGTAGGTGTACGCACCGTGCGCGGGAACGCCCGGCTGTTCCACCATGCCTGCGTTCTCCGGCAGTCCCTCGCCCGGGACCTGGCCGGTGTCGGTCATGCGTACCCCTCGCCCATCGGTTAGTGCTTCTACGACCAGCTCACCGGGGACGGCGCACCGACCGCCCCCGCAGTGAAGAACGAGCGTGCGTGCCCAGCGGCACGAACGGCCCGCCGAGAAAGACGACAAAGCCATTAACTGGCATTGTCCCGGCCGTTCCCCCGTCGCGACAGCTTGATCCGCGACGACCCGCTGTGGACTGCGCCACGTTGCGCGTCCTCCGGTTCTGCCGTACCACACCCACCCCAAAACGGGCGCGTTTTCCGGACATTGACGAACGAAAGGCCGGTCCACCGAAGCGGTACAACAGTCGGCCAGCCTACCGCGCGCAGTACGACAACAGGATCACGGGACCAACAAATGGGGTCACGTCGCACGGTCCGGCAGAACCCCGCTGAGCAGGAACGCTACGCTCCGCTCCTTCTCCGTCCAGGCCCGTGTGTCGAGTTCGACGGACTGAATCAGGGCGCACTCGACGCGGTAGCCGTGTTCGGTCAGGTCACGGCCGACGAGTTCGGCCTCGTCGCGCGTCATGGCGTGGGCGACGATGCCCTGCGGGCGCCGGTCGGCGACCGCGGAGACCACGGCCGCTCCCCCGCCGCCGACCCGGACGACGTCCGGCTCGGGGAGGTTCTCCAGCACATGCGGGGCCCTGCCCCGGACGATCTGGAGCTGGACGCCGAAGCGGCGGGCGGCGGCGTCGGTGCGGCCGCAGGCGATGAGGTCCCGGTCGACGGCGATGACGGCGGCACCTGCCCGGGCGGCCTCGACGGCGAAGGCGCCGCCGCCACAGCCGATGTCCCACACGAGGTCACCGACGCGGGGTCCGAGGCGGGCGAGTTGGGCCGCGCGCAGCAGATCCGTCTCCCCCTCGCCGAGCGGACCGTCGTACGCCTCGGCGGGCAGTGCCCAGCCACGGGGCCCCGCGGCCGGCTCGCGGCCGGAGATCCAGCCGCCGCCCTCCCCCGCGGTCACCGGTCCGCCGATCACGATGACGACGTTCGGGTCCCGCCAGCTGTGGTCGGCGGCCTTGTCGGAGGTGAGGATCGTGACCTGTTCCCGCTCGGTGCCGAGTTCCTCGCAGATGACGAAGGTGCGGTGGACGCCCTCCATCAGCAGGCCGAGTTCGGCGGGCCCCGCGCCGGGTGAGGTGAGGACGGCGACCTTGGTGTGGGCGCGGCATACATTCACCGCGCGTCGCAGGGTGCGCCGGTGTGCGACGACCACCTGTGCGTCGTCCCAGGGCATGCCGGCGCGGGCGAAGGCGGCGGCGACCGAGGAGACGGCGGGGACGACCTCGACCTCCAGGCCGAACTCGGGTGCGCGCAGGGTTCGTACGACTCCGAAGAACCCGGGATCCCCGTCGGCGAACACGACCGCCGTGCCGCGATGGCCCGCGATCCGGCGGGCGGCGAGGGAGACGCTGCCGAGTCGGACGCGTTCGGCGGCGGGGGGCACCTCGGGCAGTGCCAGGTGGTGGGCGGCGCCCGCCACCAGCGTGGCGGCACCGAGGGCGGAGCGTGCCGCGGCGGTCAGCGGCGAGCCGTCCCAGCCGATCACCGTGACCCGGTCGGCCATCGTCGTCAGTCTCCAGAGGGTTTGCGCAGGTCGTCAGGGGCGGGCACCGTGAGGGTACCTGGTCGACCCGGCGGACGCGGCAGCGGTGCCGTTGCCTCCCCTGGTTCAGTTCCAGTCGCCGTACGAGGTGAAACCGTCGGAATCGGTCAGCTGCTCGCCCGAGCCCTCGATGTCCTCCGGCAGCAGGCTCCAGACGATGAAGTCGGTGCGGACATCGGCCCAGGTGTCGTCCTCGGTACGGACGCGCGCGATGCAGGCGTTGCGCAGGACGCCCTCGCTGATGCAGCCGATCTTCTGGGCGACCTGCTGGGAGGCGGTGTTGTCGGCCGCCGTGCGCAGCTCTATGCGCTCGAACTTCTGGTCCGTGAACAGCCATTGGGCGGTGGCGAGCGCCGCCTCGGAGGCATAGCCCTCGCCGCGAGCCCAGGGGGCGATGATGTACGACAGTTCGGTGGCGCGGATGTACCAGTTCGTCTTGGTGAGCTGGACGACGCCGACCAGGCGCTGTGTGAGGAACTCCGTTACGGCGAGGTCGAGTCCACGGCCCGCCTCGCGTTCGGTGGGCGCGTGATCGGTGATCCAGGTGCGGGCGCCGTCCTCGGTGAAGGGCTGGGGGACGTGGGTCCAGGCGGCGACCTGCTCGTCGTTCATCATCTCGGCCAGCGCGGACACATCGTCCTCGTCGAGGGGACGCAGCACCAACCGCTCCGTGCTGATGGAGATGTTGGGGAAGGTGCTAGTCATCGCCGCTCCGTAACCTTCGGAAAACCTTCAAGTGCTGTTGCGCTCCTGCTGAACTGCCCAGCATGCAGCATGGAGGCACCGAACCGCACTGCAGGGTCCACTCGGGGTGAGCGAGTGGACCCTGTGCGTGGCGATACGCGGTATACGCGTGGTCAGTTGATCAGCGGGCTCAGAACGACGCGATGACGGAGCCCTCGTACTTGTCCTCGATGAACTTCTTGACCTCGGCGGAGGTGAGGAGCTCGGCGAGCTTCTTCACGCGCGGGTCGTCCTCGTCGCCCTCCTTCACCGCGAGGAAGTTGCCGTACGGGTTGTCCTTGGCGGACTCCAGGACGAGGGCGTCCTTCGCGGGCGAGAGGTCGGCCTCGATGGCGTAGTTGCCGTTGACGACCGCGGCGTCGACGTCGTCCAGGGAGCGCGGGGTCTGGGCCGCCTCCAGCTCCTTGAACTCGAGGTTCTTGGGGTTCTTGGCGATGTCGGCCGGGGTCGCGTCGTTGCCCACGCCGTCCTTGAGGGTGATGATCCCGTTGGCGTCGAGCAGCTTGAGGGCACGGGCCTCGTTGACACTGTCGTTCGGGACGGCGATCGTCGCACCGCTCTTGAGGGCGTCGGCGCTCTTCACCTTGTTCGAGTAGAGGCCGAGCGGCTCCAGGTGGACCGTCACGACGGGCACGATGTGGGTGCCGTTCTTCTTGTTGAAGTCGTCGAGGTACGGCTGGTTCTGGAAGTAGTTGGCGCCCACCGAACCGTCTTCGGTCGCCGTGTTCGGCGTGACGTAGTCCGTGAACTCCTTGACCTCCAGGTCGAGGCCCGCCTTCTTCGCCAGGTTGTCCTTCACGTAGTTCAGGATCTCGGCGTGCGGGACCGGGCTCGCGGCGACGACCAGCGGGCCGCTGGTGTCGGAGGAGGCGGCAGAGGAGGAGTCCTCCGAGCCGCAGGCGGTGAGCCCGAAGGTGAGGGCTCCGGCGGCGAGAACAGCGGTGGTGAGCTTTGCGGTGTTACGCACGAAAAGTGCCTTTCCTTTTGGGTGGAGCTGTCCCGTGAAGGGGTGCACGGGAGATCTGGAGGGTGGTCTACGGGAGGCTCAGGCGGTGTTGGTCTCGGCCGTCGAGGCCTTCAGCAGCCGCAGCTTCGGCGCGGCGCCGCCACGTCCGCCGCGGCTGTGCAGCGAGCGGGCGGCGTAGTCGCCGGCGAACTGGATGAGTGAGATGACGACCGCGAGGATCGCGACCGTGATCCACATGAGTTCGGTCTCGAAGCGCTGGTAGCCGTAGCGGATGGCGATGTCGCCGAGGCCGCCGGCGCCGACGGTGCCGGCCATCGCGGAGTAGCCGATGAGGGCGACGATCGTGGTGGTGGTGCTGGCGATCAGCGAGGGCAGCGACTCCGGTACGAGGACCTTGCGGACGATGGTCCAGGTGCTGCCGCCCATCGACTGCACGGCTTCCACGAGTCCGCCGTCCACTTCGCGGACCGCCGTCTCGACCAGGCGCGCGAAGAACGGGATGGCGCCGATGGCGAGCGGGACGATCGCGGCCTCGCGGCCGATGGTCGTGCCGGTGATGGAGCGGGTGAAGCCCATCAGCGCGACCATCAGGATGATGAACGGCATCGAGCGGGCGACGTTCACGACCTGCCCGATGACCTTTTGCGCGACGACGTTCTGGAGCAGTCCGCCGCGGTCGGTGAGGACGAGCAGGATGCCGAGCGGGAGGCCGCCGACGACGGCGATGACGGTGGACCAGCCGACCATGTAGAGGGTGTCCCAACATGCCTGCTCCAGCAGGGGCTGCATCTCGGACCAGGTCACTTGGCACCTTCCTTCACCAGCACGGAGACGGGCTCCTGGCCCACGACGTCGATCTGAAGGCCCTGTTCGCGCAGGAAGCCGATCGGCACGACGTTGTCCTCGTAGCGGCCGGGCAGTTCGATGCGCATCCGGCCGACCTGGAGGCCGCCGACGGTGTCGATGGCGGCACCGAGGATCGAGATGTCGATGTTGTACGTGCGCGACAGCTGGGAGATGACCGGCTGGGTCGCGGCCTCGCCGTGGAAGGTGACGTCGATGACGGTGCGGTCGGCGCCGGTGGCCTCGCCGCCGACCGGGAAGAGCGCGGTGGCGAGCTCGGAGCCGGGGGTGGCGAGGAGTTCGCTGACGGTGCCGGACTCGACGATGCGGCCGTTCTCCATGAGGGCGGCCGAGTCGCAGATGCTCTTGACCACGTCCATCTCGTGGGTGATGAGCAGGACGGTCAGGCCCAGCTGCCGGTTCAGGTCGCGCAGCAGCTGGAGGATCGAGCGCGTGGTCTCCGGGTCGAGCGCGCTGGTGGCCTCGTCGGAGAGGAGGACCTTGGGGTCGCCGGCCAGGGCGCGGGCGATGCCGACGCGCTGCTTCTGGCCGCCGGAGAGCTGGGCGGGGTAGGCCTTGGCCTTGTCGGAGAGACCGACGAGGTCGAGGAGTTCGAGGGCCTTGCGGGAGCGGTCCTTGCCGGACGTGCCGAGGATCTCCAGCGGCAGCTCGACGTTGTCCTGGACGGTCCGGGAGGACAGCAGGTTGAAGTGCTGGAAGACCATGCCGATACGGCTGCGGGCCCGGCGCAGTTCCCGGCCGGCCCGCGGACCGCGGCCCGCGAGGGCGGTGAGGTCCTGGCCGGCGACGGTGACCGTGCCGGCGGTGGGCTTCTCCAGCAGGTTGACGCAGCGGATGAGCGAGGACTTGCCGGCGCCGGACTGGCCGATGACGCCGTAGACCTCGCCTTCGCGGACGTGGAGATCGACGCCGTCCAAGGCGGTGACCTCACGGCCGCGGGAGCGGTAGACCTTGGTCAGGCCCGAGGTGGTGATCACGTGGGTTTCCGTCACTGTCAGGTGCAGGGCGTGGGTGTGCCCTGGCGGGTGCATTCGGTCGGGAACGCGGCACGGTTCTCGTGCGGTGGCACAGGAGCCGGGGGAGAACATGTGCGCGGGGCGGCGTCGGTCACGTACGGCATTCAGCGCACGGACATGCCACGGCGTCTCGCTTCGGGGCGCGAGCTCGGGGTGGTGCGGGGGCCCTCTAGAAGGCGCACATTCGACACATACAGCGAGCACCGGGCGTCATGGTCGCCTCGGTCGCAAGGGTGCGGCTGCTCGTCGTGGTCATGGAATGAGTAAAGCAGATCTACGGTGCTGACAAAACGCCGCTGTCCGCATGCCGGACAGCGGCGGACAGGGGGTCAGGGGCGGCCGGAGATCTCCACTCCCCCGTCGGTGACCAGGGCCGACAAGGCCGACAGGTTGTCGACGACGAGGTCCGCGTCGAGCTCGTGGGCCTGGTGGGTTGTGGCCAATGCCACGGTGATCATCCCGGCGGCGCGACCGGCCCTCAAGCCCGCGGGGGCGTCCTCGAAGACCACGCAGTGCGCCGGGTCGACGCCGAGTGCGTGGGCGGCGAGGAGGTAGGGCTCGGGGTCGGGCTTGCCGCGGGTGACGTCCTCGGCGGCGACGAGGGTCTTGGGCAGGATGCCGACGGCGTCCAGCCGGGCCTCGGCGAGGCGCCGGGTGGCGGAGGTGACGACGGCCCAGCGGTCGGCGGGCAGGGAGTCGAGGAACGCCTTCGTCCCCGGCAGCAGCCGCACGCCGCCGTTCGGCACGTCCTCCACCTCCAGCTTCTCGATCCGCGCGACCGCCTCCGGCACGACCTCGGCGGGCAGCAGGTCGGCGGCTATCTCGGCGGCCGTACGACCGTGCAGCTCGACCCGCCCGAACTCCTCGGCCGTGATCCCGTACTCCCCGGCCCACTGCCGCCAGCAGCGGTCCACCGAGGCGAGGGAGGAGACGAGGGTGCCGTCGTTGTCGAAGAGGAGGGCTTGTGCGTGGATCGTCATGGTCTAGACCCTACGGGGCCGCGGGACCTTGCCGACCGGGGCCCCGGACGCCGATCATGCGGGCCATGAGACCTGGGATACAGGCATTCCTGGCCGACGGACCGCTGCCGGACGAGGATGCCGAAGGCGAGGAAATCGACCGCCGAGTGGCACAGCTGGACGAGATCACCCGGCCGGTGACCGGCGAGGAGGCCCGCGCACTGGCCGACTGCTTCGGGCCCGACGACTGCTACGGCGTGGCCTGGACACTGCTGCACCTGATCGAGACAGGGCCGAACCCCGTGTTCGGCGTCCGGCCCGGACCGGACGCCGGCGAGTGGCAGCACAGACTGTGGCAGCGGTGCGTGAACGGCGGCCTGGTCGCCGACGAGCCCGCCAGGTGAGGGCCGGGGTCGGCCGCGTCAGGGCTTTCGGAGCGTAATAAGGTCGGCGCATGCTTGATGCCCTGACGCTTGTGACCGGCGTCGCCGCGCTGTTGCTCGCCGCGTGGTGCGGCTGGGCGGCCTATCGCGATGAGCCGACCAAGGACTGGCACTTCATCGGGATGGGTGTGGTCTCGCTGCTGGCGCTCGTGCAGCTGGTGGTCGGGATCGTGCAGCTGGCGCGGGGCGAGAAGCCGGAGCAGGGGACGACGATCTTCGTGGCGTATCTGCTGGGCGCGTTCGCCTGCGTCCCGGCCGCGGGGTTCATGTCGCTGTCGGAGCGGTCGAAGTGGGGCTCGGTGACGGCTGCCGCCGGCGCCGTGGTGCTGGCCGTTCTCGAGGTGCGGCTCTATGACATCTGGGGAGGCTGAGGTGACCGTGACGGAGGGCGAGTCGGCGAAGAACCGATTGGTCAGCGGTCCTGGCACGCTGCTGGTGTGGCTGTACGGCGTGATGGTCGTCGGTGCGGTGTCGCGTTCGATCTACCAGATCGCGACCGAGTTCGACCGGGCGCCGCTCGCCTACTCCCTGTCCGCCCTCGCGGGTCTCGTGTACGGCTTCATCACCTACACGCTGGTGCGCGGCGGGGAAACCGCCCGCAAGGCGGCGCTGGTGTGCTGCGCCGCCGAGCTGGTGGGCGTGCTGACGGTGGGCACCTGGACCCTGCTGGACCCGTCGGCGTTCCCCGACGCGACCGTCTGGTCGGACTACGGCATGGGGTATGTCTTCATCCCCGTACTGCTGCCGCTGTCGGCCATCTACTGGCTCCGTAAGGCGCGGACCGTCTGAGAAGCCCTCAGGCCGTCGCCACGTAGGCCCCGGCCGGCTTCTCCAGGACGATCATCGGTACGCCGTCCGCGCCCTTGGACGTGCCGACCGCCTCGTAGCCCACCTTGCGGTAGAGGCGGAGGTTGCCCTCGCTGCGGTGGCCCGTGAACAGGCGGAACCGGGTGGCGCCGCGCTCCTCGGCCAGAGCCGATTCGGCCGCGCGGAGAAGTCGCGCGCCGATGCCGTGGCCCTGGAGGCGGGGGTGGACGCAGAGCTTGCCGATGGCGGCCGAGCCGTCCTCGGTGATGCGGCCGCGCACCGAGCCGACCACTTCCTCGCCGAGCCGGGCCACGAAGACGCAGTCCGCGGCGACCTCCTCCCGGACCGAGTCCAGGGTCTGGACGAGCGGATCGATGCGGTAGTTGCCGTACAACGCCGCCTCGCTCTGGAAGCACAGGTACTGAAGCCTGAAGATCTGCTCCGCGTCCTGTTCGGTCGCCACCGAGATGGTCACGCTCATGCCCATGTGCGCACGCCTCCCGCTCACCTGATCGCCATTTCGTCCTTCACTCCTATCCCCGCGCTCCGCGGGCCGCAACCTCCGGTGTGAGCAATCGGCGAAGACAACCCAGGCATCTGGAACGTTCCGGACCGAGACTGCCCTGTGAGATACCCAACTCTCCCGCGATTTCCCGATAGGTGAGGTCCATCGGGGAGAGCAGCGCCTCCATCAGACGCGGGCAGCGGCCCGGCAAACGGCGCACGGCATCACGCAGCGCCCGGCCGCGGGCCGCCGCGAGGGCCAGGTGTTCGGGGGTGCGGTCCACGTCGTCCGCGGGCTCGGTCTCATACGGTCGTTCGAGCCGGGTCGTACGACGGGTACGGCGGGACTCCGAGCGGACCGCTCTGCGCAGCCAGCCCTGCGGGTCGGTCGGCGGGCCGTCGGTGTCGAGGCGTTCGAGAAGGCGGAGCCAGACCGCCTGTTCCAGGTCGCCCGGTTCCGTACCGGTGGCATGTGCCTCGGCGGATGCCTCGGCGGTGAGCAGGGGGCGCAGCGTGGCCACGAGGTCGTGCGTCATATGCCTGACGACGCGGCCGTCCGGGCGGCGGGTTGCCCGGACGGCCGGTTGTCACCCCAACCGGGGGCGCAGGCTCAGCCGTTGACGAAATCCTGGCGGGCCAGCAGCCCGGTGTCCGGGTTGTCGGTGAAGACACCGTCGATGCCCGTGGCGAAGTACGTCCGGTAGGCCCCGAAGACATCGCCGTACGCGTCGGCGTCGGTGCCCTTGCGGTACTCGGCCGGCAGGAAGGGGTTCTCGTTGCGCATGGTGTACGGGTGCAGGATCAGGCCCGCCTTGTGCGCGTCCGCGACGAGGGTGGTCGGCGTGGTGAGGTTGCCGTTCGCGTCCTTCGGGATGACCAGGTCGAGGGTCGGGCCGATGCCCTGGGCGTAGCCGGCGATCTCCTTGAGGCCCTTGGGCGTGATCAGGTCGGCGACCGTGCGCGGGTCACCCGTCTCGACGAAGTCCCAGGGGCGGCTGGTCGCGGAGGAGAGCAGGACGACCAGCGGGTTGCCGACCAGCTTGTTCAGGCGCTGGATGCTGGTCGGCTCGAAGGATTGCAGGATGACCGGCGCGTTTTTGCCGTCCTTGCCGTACTTGCGCAGCAGCTTCGCGACCCGCTCCTCCAGGCCCAGGCCCAGTTTGCGGAAGTACGTGGGGTGCTTGGTCTCGGGGTAGATCCAGACCTGCCTGCCCCGCTTGCGGGTCTGCTCGTCCTGCCACTTCAGGACCTCTTCGAAGGTGGGGATCTCCCAGCGGCCGTTGTAGAGGGTGTTGTGCGGACGGTTGGCCGGGATGCGCTCGATCGCGCGCAGGGTCTTCAGCTCGGCGAGGGTGAAGTCCTCGGTGAACCAGCCGGTGACGGAGACACCGTCGAGGAGCTTGGTGGTCTTGCGGTCGGCGAACTCGGGGTGGTCCGCGACGTCCGTCGTGCCGCCGATCTCCGGCTCGTGACGGCAGACGATGTGACCGTCCTTGGTGGGCACCAGGTCGCCGGCCTCCACGATGTGGGCGCCCAGGTCGAGGGCGAGCTGGTACGAGCCGAGGGTGTGCTCCGGCCGGTAGCCGCTGGCGCCCCGGTGGCCGATGATCGTCGGCACGGGCAGGCTCTTCACCCCTCCACCATGCCGGTCCTCGCCCGCTCTCGCGGTACCCGGCAGTCCGAGGACCGCTCCGCCCGCTCCGAGCACCGCCGCGCCGAGAAGGGCCCGCCGTCCGGTCGCGCCCGGCTGCTCGTCCGATTTCTGCGTTCCCATGAGGGCCCTCCCTGCGTCGGCTCTTCAGTGCGGGCCGATCGTAGGTGCGTGTACATGACGGACGGGAGACCTCCGGCAGAACACGCGGGTGACGCTGGATGTCGTACCGAAGGTTTGAGTTGACGACTCATCAGAAGGGGTACGCGATGTCCGTCACATCATGGCCAATGAGTTACGGGCGGTACTCCGTGCGCCACCGCAGGTAAACCAGGGTCAACAGTGCGTAAGACCTCGGTGAACCCGGTGAACCCGATGTGCACGACCCCCGGAACCGCGAGTATCGTCCTCACCTGCACAGACATATACCGATTCACTTGACACCGGAGGATCCGTTGTCCCGCTTCGCGCTCATCAAGGCAGTGCTCGGACCGATCATGCGCCTGATGTTCCGCCCACGGGTGGAGGGCGCGGAGCACATCCCCGGAGACGGTCCGGTGATCCTCGCCGGCAATCACCTCACGTTCATCGACTCGATGATCATGCCGCTCTTCTGCGACCGTCAGGTCTTCTTCATCGGCAAGGACGAGTACGTCACCGGCAAGGGCCTCAAGGGGCGGCTGATGGCCTGGTTCTTCACGGGCTGCGGCATGATCCCGGTCGACCGGGACGGCGGGCGCGGGGGTGTCGCGGCGCTGATGACCGGGCGCCGGGTGCTGGAGGAGGGCAAGGTCTTCAGCATCTACCCGGAGGGCACGCGCTCCCCCGACGGCCGGCTCTACCGCGGTCGCACCGGGATCGCGCGGCTGGCCATGATGACCGGTGCGCCGGTTGTTCCGTTCGCCATCATCGGTACGGACAAGGTGCAGCCGGGGGGTGCGGGGATTCCGCGGCCCGGCCGCGTGACCGTGCGTTTCGGTGAGGCGATGGAGTTCTCCCGGTACGAGGGGATGGACCGGGACCGGTATGTGCTGCGGGCGGTGACGGACTCCGTGATGACGGAGGTCATGCAGTTGTCGGGGCAGGAGTACGTGGACATGTACGCCACGAAGGCGAAGGCTGCCTGATCGCCGTTCAGGGAGCCGCGCGACGGCGGGTGCGGGTTGTCCGTGGCTGATCGCGCAGTTCCCCGCGCCCCTAATTGCCCAGCCGCTGGTCGCGGAGCATGAACCATGCCGCCACCGCCGCTGCCAGCAGGACCGCCGCTCCCAGACCCGCCGCCAGTGACAGGCCGTCCACGAACGCCTGCCGTGCCGAGTCCAGGAGTGCCGCCGACTGCTGCGCCGGCATCCCCGCCGCCGCCTCCACCGCGCCGCCCAGCGACTCGTGCGCCCCGTCCGGTGTGCCCGTCGGGCCCGTGAAGTCGCGGTACACGCCCGTCACGATGGAGCCCAGTACGGCGATGCCCAGGGCCGCGCCCAGTTCGTAGGCCGTCTCCGAGACCGCCGACGCCGAGCCCGCCTGTTCCTTCGGGACGCTCGACAGGATCACGTCCGCCGTCACCGTGAACGAGAAGCCCGCACCGATGCCGACGACCAGCAGGGCCGAGCCCAGCAGCGGGTAGCCCGTCGACTGGTCGATCACCGTCAGTGAGGCCAGTGCGAGGCCGACCGCCGCCAGGCCGCCCGCGACCACCGAGCGGACCGAGAAGCGGCGGGCCGCGCGGCCGGCGAGCAGGCCCGCCGTCACCGCGCCGATCGCCGCGGGCAGTTCGGCCAGTCCCGCCTCCAACGGGCCCCTGCCCTGAACGAGTTGCAGGTACTGCGAAAGGAAGAACACCAGACCCGACAAGCCGAGGATGGTCAGCAGGTCGGCCAGGACGGCCGCGCTGAAGCCTCGGTTGCGGAACAGGCGCATGTCCAGCAGCGGGGTCGGCAGGGTCAGCTGGCGGCGGACGAACCAGATCAGCGCGCCCGCGCCCAGCAGGGCGACGGCGGCGGCCTCGCCGCTCAAGCCGTGGGTGGCTGCCTCCTTGACGGCGTAGACCAGGGCGATCATGCCGACCAGGGAGAGGGCCACGCTGAGCATGTCCCACGGGCCCGGGTCCGGGTTCTTCGACTCGGGCAGCAGCTTGATGCCGACGACGACCAGGACGGCCATCACGGGCAGGTTGATCAGGAAGACCGAGCCCCACCAGAAGTGCTCGAGCAGGAAGCCGCCGGCGATCGGGCCGATGGCCGTACCGGCGGAGGCGGTCGCGCCCCAGATGCCCACGGCGAGGCTGCGTTCGCGCGGGTCGTGGAAGAGGTTGCGGATCAGGGCGAGGGTCGCCGGCATCAGTGTCGCGCCCGCCACGCCCAGCAGGGCGCGGGCGAGGATCATCAACTCCGGTGTCGTGGCGTAGGCGTTGAGGACCGATATCGCACCGAACGCCGTGGCGCCGACGAGGAGTATCTTCTTGCGGCCTATGCGGTCGCCGAGGCTGCCCATCGAGACGAGCAGACCGGCGATGACGAAGGAGTAGACGTCGCCGATCCACAGGAGCTGGGTGCCGGACGGCTTCAGGTCCTCACTGATGTAGGGGGTCGCGAGACCGAGGACGGTCGCGTCGACGGCCACCAGCAGCACGGCGAGCACGAGGACGGACAGCGCAAGCCAACGTCCCGGGCGCTTGGTCACCGCCTCGGTCGTCGACGCCGGCTGCAGGGTGCTGGTCATGATTCCTCTCTCCGTAGTGCTCCGCCGAGCAACAGCTCGACGATCATGTGATGGAAGTCGTTGGCGGCCACCCGGCCCTCCGACACCGCCCAGGCGCCGGAGGCCAGCAGGCCGTACAGCGCTTCGGTGAGCCAGGTCGGTGTGAGGTCGATGCGGAACTCGCCGCCCGCCTGGCCGCGCTTGAACAAGGCCGCGATGCGCTCGTCGATGCGGGTCCAGCCCGCGTTCTGCTCGCCCTCGAACAGCTGGTTCTCGCTGTAGAGGAAAGCGAGGAGGGCGGCGGCCGGTTCGATCTCGCGCACCAGTCGCCGTACGGCGTCGCTCGCGGGGCCCTCGTCCGGGCGGGCCGCGTCCAGGGCGGCCTCGCATTCGGCGATGCCGAGCGCCTCCAGTGCCCGTACGAGCGCGTCGCGCCCGGCGAACTGGCGGTGCAGGGTGGCGCGGCTGATCCCGGCGGCCTTCGCGACCTCGTCCATGGTCGCGGTGGATTTGTGGGTCAGCAGGGCCGCGGCGCTGCGCAGCACGTGGTCACGATCGACAGCCATGAGACAACCATAGCCCATGTGAGACATTGATGTCTCATCATGGGCATGGGTGTCTCATGAGTGGCCGTCGAACCGTGTTTCTGTCAGTGCCAGGGCAACTGCCCGCGCCGCGCCCAGTACGCCTGCGGCTCCTCCGTGAGCTCGGCGAGGCGGGCCAGCTGGTCCTCGTCCAGGTCCACGACCGCGGCGTGCAGGTTGGAGGCGAGCTGGCCGGCGGTGGCGGCGCCGGAGAGGACGACGCCGGCCCAGGGCTGCCGCAGGATGAGCGCGAGGGCGACCGCGTCGCAGCCGAGGTCCGTCTCCGCGGCCACCGCCTTCAGGGCGTCCGGTGCGTACGGGGCCGCGAGCCTGCCGTTGGCCATGCCCTCCTTGACGATCACTGTCAGCCCGGCGTCATGGGCCTCGGCGAGGGCGGGGGCAGCCGAGGTCTCCAGGGCGTTGTAGGTGGACTGGACCGTGCGGAAGAGGGGTTCGCCGTCGACCGTCACGGCGAGCGCGGCGCGGATGGCGTCGGCCTGGGCGGGGCCACTGGTGGAGAAGCCGATGCTCACGCCCGCGGCGGCCGCTTCGGCCAGCTTCGCGTGGAGCTCCTTGTCGGTCAGGGCCGGGCTGTCCGGGGTCACCGAGTGGATCTGGTAGAGGTCCAGACGGTCGCCGAGGAGCTCGGCGGTTTCGCCGCGTTGGCGGACGTAGGTCTGGACGCTGTGGTCCTTGACCTCGTGCTTCTCGGCGTCGGTGGTCCACGCGGCGGTGTAGGTGTAGCCCCATTTGCTGCCCACGACGACGTCGTCGATGTCGGGGCGCGCGTTCAGCCAGTCGGCGAGGAACTCCTCGGAGCGGCCGTAGGAGCGGGCGGCGTCGAAGTAGCGGACGCCCTGGAAGTAGGCGGCGTCGAGGAGTTCATGGGTCCGGGCGCGCAGGGCGTCGACGCTGCGGCTCTCCGGGAGGTCCTGGTCGCGGCCGAGGTTGATGTAGCCGGGGCGGCCGACCGCGGCGAGGCCGAAGCCGATGTGGCAGGTGGGGGTTGTCGCTGTCGCCAGGCGGGCGAAGGGCATCGCGGGCTCCGATCGGTCGGCTCCGGTACGGCGTTCCGACCAACGTATCCCGCGATGACCTTCGGTGAAGCAGGGCGCCCACGAGCTCGGGGCGTGCGGCTCGATCACGGGTACGGATGCTCGTGGCTTGTCGCGCGGTTCCCCGCGCCCCTTTCGGGGCGCTTCCCTCAGGCCTTCTTGGCAGTTGCCCACTCGTGCTGTGCCGCCACGTCCGCCTTGACCTCCGCAAGCTGGACCGCCACCGCGCTCGGCGCCGTGCCGCCGCGGCCGTTCCGGGAAGCCAGCGCGCCCGGCACGTTCAGTACCGTCCGCACCTCCGGCGTCAGATGGGCGCTGATCTTCGCGAACTGTTCGTCCGTCAGGTCGCCCAGTTCCTTGCCCTCGGCCTCCGCGGCCTTGACGCACTCGCCGGCGACCTCGTGGGCGACACGGAAGGGCACGCCCTGCTTGACCAGCCACTCGGCGATGTCGGTGGCGAGGGAGAAGCCCGCCGGGGCCAGCTCCTCCATGCGCTCGCGGTGGACCGTCAGGGTGGCCATCATGCCGGTGAAGGCGGGGAGCAGGACCTCGAGCTGGTCGCAGGAGTCGAAGACCGGCTCCTTGTCCTCCTGGAGGTCGCGGTTGTACGCCAGCGGGAGCGCCTTGAGGGTGGCCATGAGGCCCGTCAGGTTGCCGATCAGGCGGCCGCTCTTGCCGCGCGCCAGCTCCGCGATGTCCGGGTTCTTCTTCTGCGGCATGATCGACGAGCCGGTCGAGAACGCGTCGTGCAGGGTCACGAAGGAGAACTCCTTCGTGTTCCAGATGATGATCTCCTCGGCGATCCGGGAGAGGTTCACGCCGATCATCGCGGTGATGAAGGCGAACTCGGCGACGAAGTCACGCGACGCCGTGCCGTCGATCGAGTTGCCGACGCTGCCGTGCTCGAAGCCGAGGTCCGCGGCGACCGCCTCCGGGTCCAGGCCCAGGGAGGAGCCGGCCAGGGCACCCGAGCCGTAGGGGGAGACCGCCGTCCGCTCGTCCCACTGCCGCAGCCGCTCCGCGTCCCGGGACAGGGACTGCGCGTGCGCCAGGACATGGTGGGCGAAGAGCACCGGCTGGGCGTGCTGGAGGTGGGTGCGGCCGGGCATCGCCACATCCGGGTGGGCCTCGGCCAGACCGATCAGCGCGTCCTGGAGCTCGGCGACGAGGCCGCCGATGATCCGGGCGTGGTCCCGCAGGTACATGCGGAAGAGGGTCGCGACCTGGTCGTTGCGGGAGCGGCCCGCGCGGAGCTTGCCGCCGAGGTCGGGACCGAGGCGCTCCAGGAGGCCACGCTCCAGGGCCGTGTGGACGTCCTCGTCGGCGATCGTGCCCACGAAGGAACCGTCGGCGACATCCGCCGCGAGCTGGTCCAGTCCCGCGGTCATCCGCGTCAGCTCGTCGTCCGTGAGCAGCCCAGCCTTGTGGAGCACGCGCGCGTGGGCGCGCGAACCGGCGATGTCGTAGGGCGCCAGCCGCCAGTCGAAGTGGACGGACGCGGACAGCTTCGCCAGGGCCTCGGCGGGACCGTCGGCGAAACGGGCGCCCCAGAGCCGGACATCACCGCTGTTGCTGCTCACTTGCGTTGCTCCTAGAGAGGGTGTGGCGCCTGCACTGTCATGCATGAGTATGCAGTGCAATGCATGATTCGTCAATCGCGGCGGGTTCGGCCACGAATTCAAGAGTCCTTTGAACACGGGAAACCGCTTACCCGTACTTCCCGCCGAACGCAGGCGCCGCGTTTGTACAACACAGCAACGACGACACCCCTCGACCCTTGTGAGGCATCAGCATGTCCAGGGCTCTTCCGAAGTACAACAAGCGCCGCGTCGCGTTCATCGGCGGTGCCACCGCCCTCGTGCTGACCGGTGCGGTCATCGCCGGTTCCGCCCTCGCCGGAGAGAGCTCCAAGAGCAACGGCACGACCAACGCGCAGACCCTCGCCGACCCCGGCACCATCAGCTGCCCGGACGTCGCCTCCCAGCTCCCCGCGATCCCGGCGACCGCGCAGGCCGAGGTCGACCGCAATCTCACCCTCCTGCAGACGCAGATCGACGAGGCCAACCAGCGCCTGATCGACACCGTGGGCCAGGGCGGGGCCAACTTCGTCCAGAACGCCATCCTCGGCCCGCTGGAGGACAAGCGGATCGCCGTGGTCAACCGCATCGCCACCGCCATCGGCCGCACCGCCGACCGCCCGGCGGGCCTGGAGGCGCTCGCGCCCTGCGCGCTCAACGCGGGCGGTGTCGCCGAGGAAGAGGCGGGAGCGGGCGAGGAGGCCGGCGCCGGCGAGGAGGCCGAGGCCGCTCCGAGCGCCACGGCGTCGGACGCCGCCGAGGAAGCGGGCAACGAGGCGGGCGAGGACGCGGGCAACGCCGGCGTCGGGACCATCACCTGCCCGGACGTCGCCTCCCAGCTCCCCGCGATCCCGGCGACCGCGCAGGCCGAGGTCGACCGCAACCTCGCCCTTCTGCAGACGCAGATCGACGAGGCCAACCAGCGTCTGGTCAACACGGTCGGCCAGGGCGGACCGAACTTCGTCCAGAACGCCATCGTCGGTCCGCTGGCCAGCAAGCGCACCGCCGCCATCGAGCGCATCGCCATCTCCATCGGCCGTACCGCCGAGAAGCCGCAGGGTCTGGAATCCCTCGCCGCCTGCACGCTCACGAAGTGACGTGACAGGTGCTGTGGCCGCCCCGACTCCAGCGCCGGCCGGGGCGGCCACGGCGATGCGTGCGCGGACGCCTGCCGGATGGATACCGCAATTCATTAGACAGGCGAAAGAGTTGCACCCATAATCGTTAGACATGGGAAAGACCTATGAACGCATAGACGGCAGGCTGCGCTCCTTCATCGAGGCGCAGCCCATTTTCTTCACCGCGACCGCCCCTCTCTCCGGCGACGGCACGGTCAACCTCTCCCCCAAGGGCCTCAAGGGCTCTTTCGCGGTTCTGGACGAACTCACCTTCGCCTACCTGGACTTCGCGGGATCCAACGCCGAGACGGTCGCGCATCTGCGGGAGAACGGCCGGATCACCCTGATGTGGTGCGCGTTCGAGGGCCCGCCCAACATCGTCCGGGTGCACGGCCGCGGCGAGGCGGTCCTGCGGGACGACCCGCGCTTCGGGGAACTCCTCGGCCACTTCCCGGACATCGACCCGGGCCTGCACGGACTGCGGGCGATCATCGTCGTGACGGCCGAGACGATCCGGGACTCCTGCGGCTACGCGGTGCCCTTCATGACGTACGACGAGGACCGCGATCTGCACGCCAGGCGCTTCGCGCGCGAGGACGACGCATCGCTGAGCGCCTACTTCGCCAAGCGGCAGATCGCCACGAGCCTGGATGGCCTACCCGGGCTGCCGCTGCCGCTGCCGCCCTCTACGGTCTGAGCCATGCGCTCCCCCGCCGTCGCCACGGCCCTCGTGTCCGCGTCCCTTCTCGTACTCGGTGCCGTGCCCGGCGGCGGGCGGCCCCTGCCCGCCCGGATGGCCGACACCGGGGGCGGCACGCAGCTGATCACCGCGGTCGCCGCGAAGGCCGGCTCGACCACCGGCACGCTCACCTGGTGGGATCTGCGCGACGGACAGTGGGTGCGGGCCGGTTCCGCCAAGGCCCGGTTCGGGGCGAACGGACTCGTCGAGGGAGCCTCGCGCGAGCAGGGCACCAGCACGACACCGACAGGGCTCTACCACCTGCCGTACGCCTTCGGCATCAAAGCAGCGCCGCGCGGGACGACGTACAAGTACCGTCCCGTGCGCGAGACATCCTGGTGGTGCCAGGACAACGACTCCCGCTCCTACAACCGTTGGAGCGAGCCCCGCGCCAAGGACTGCCGGGCCGCCGAGTCCGAGCATCTGATCTCGTACGAGAAGCAGTACGCCCACGCCATGGTCATCGGCTTCAACTACACCGAGCCCGTGCGCGGCCGGGGCGCCGGGATCTTCCTCCATGTCAACGGCAGCGGGGCGACGGCGGGGTGTGTGTCGGTGTCCGCGGACGCCATGCGGCGGATCCTCCGGTGGGCCGGTCCGGACGACGCTCCGCACATCGCGATCGGCACGACGAGCGGACGTACGGCGATCACCCGGTACTGAGCGGTTACCACGAGTCACTCGAGTCCGCCTCGAACTCTGCCGGGCTCTGAACACACGGGCGTCGCGGCACGTACCTCTGGGCCAAGGGACCACGCCACCCCCCTTGCCCCGCTCCCGGAGGAACCGTGACCACCACGCTCGCAGGCGGCCGCGCCGCCCGCCGCCAGACGATGCGCCGCATCCGCCCGCGCCGCTCCCCGGCCGTCCCGCTGGTGATCGCCCTATGGGCGGGCGCGGCCGCGGTGCTGTGGCTGTGGTGGGACAACACACCGTCCCTCGCGGACAACACCGCCAAGATCCTCGCCGCGGGCCGGATCACCGGTCTGCTCGCCGGATATCTCATGGCGCTCGTGGTGCTCCAGATGGCCCGGGTGCCCGCCCTGGAACGGCGGGTGGGCTCGGACCGGGTCGCCCGCTGGCACGCGATGAGCGGCCGTTACACGATCTTCCTGGTCGTCGCGCACGTCTTCCTCACCATGTGGGCGTACGCGCTTCAGGCCGGCAAGTCGCTCGGCGACGTGGTCCAACAGACGATCGACTCGGTCAACACCCTGCCCGACATGGGCAAGGCGGGCATCGGCACCCTGCTGCTGTTCGTCATCGCGTTCCTCTCGATCGGCGGGATCCGCCGGATCATCGGGTATGACACCTGGTACCACATCCACCTGCTGACCTACGCGGTCGTGTACCTGACGTTCTGGCACCAGATCAGCACCGGCAACGAGTTCGCCGTGGAGCCGGCCGCGAAGACCTTCTGGTACGGGCTGTACGGCGTGGTCACGGCGCTGGTGGTCTGGTACCGGATCCTCACCCCGATCCGTCTCAACCTGCGGCACCGGATGTATGTCGAGGCGGTCATCGAAGAGACGCCGGGCATCGTGTCGGTGCTCATCGGCGGCAAGAAGCTGCACCGGATGGGCGCGGAAGCGGGACAGTTCTTCCGTTGGCGGTTCAAGGCGCCGGGCATGCGGTTCAGCTCACACCCGTACTCGCTGTCGGCGGCGCCCCGCCCGGACATGCTGCGGATCACGGTCAAGGCGATCGGCGACCACACCGAACGGCTGCGCGAGCTGACGCCCGGTACCAAGGTGTGGGCCGAGGGCCCGTACGGCGCGCTCACCGCCCAGCGCCGCAGCCGCGGCAAGGTGCTGCTGGTCGCGGGCGGGGTCGGCATCACGCCGATGCGGGCGCTGTTCGAGACGCTGCCCGGGGCGTCCGGTGACATCACCCTGCTCTACCGGGCCAACAGCACCCAGGACCTGGCGCTCTGGGACGAGCTGGCCGCCATCGCCGACGAGCGGGGCGCCCGGCTGATGTACGCGGTCAACAGTCCGGACGGCGAGCGGCCCGACATCTCGGCGGAGCGGCTGCAGCAGAAGCTGCCGGACATCGACGAGCACGACGTCTTCATGTGCGGGCCGCCCGGCTTCGCACAAGGCGTGTACGAGGCACTGCGCGGCGCGGGCGTACCCGCCCGCCGCATCCATCACGAGTCGTTCGAGATGTGAGCGACGGGAACTTCAAGGACTTCGGGAGCTGTTGAAGCGATGAGGAAGAGTCACCCCCTTCGGCGTGTCGTCCTGGCCGGCGTCGCCACCGTCTCCGGGATCGTGGTGCTGCTGTCCCTGAAGCCGGGGACCGCCGCAACCGACGCGTCCGCGGCCGGCGACGCGGCTCCACAGCAGTCCGCGGCGGCCCAGGAGTCCGCTCAGGGCGGCGCCCAGGCGGCCACCGGTACGGCAACCGGTGACGCCGTGGACACCCAGTACGGGGCCATCCAGGTCCGTATCACCTTCGTCAACAACAAGATCACCAAGGCGGAGACGGTCCAGCAGCCCAAGGGCGGCCAGAGCGACCAGATCACCGGCAACGCGGTGCCGAAGCTCAACGCGGCGACGCTCGCCAAGCAGAGTGCGCAGATCGACACGGTGTCCGGGGCGACCTACACCAGCGAGGGCTACAAGAAGTCGCTCCAGTCCGCCATCGACAAGGGCAACGCGGCGGCCTCGTCGGGAGCGTCCTCGCCGGCCCCCTCGGAGAGCGCGGGCAATGCCCAGGCCGCGGCCCCCAAGGTCGTCACCGGCGCCGTCTCCCAGACCCAGTACGGGCCCGTGCAGGTCCGCGTCACCGTCACCAACGGCAAGATCACCAAGGCCGAGGCGGTCCAGCAGCCCAAGGGCGGCCAGAGCGACCAGGTCAACGGCAACGCCATCCCGAAGCTCAACAAGGCGGCGGTGGCGGCGGGCGACGCCGACATCGACGCGGTCTCGGGCGCGACCTACACGAGCGCCGGCTACAAGCAGTCCCTGCAGTCGGCGCTGGACCAGGCCGGTGGCTGACACGGTGGCCGAACCGGCAGAAGCTCCCGCCGCGGTACGTCATACGGAGGAGGTCATGGGGACCGTCTTCTCCTTCGACGTCCGCGGCGGGGACCCGGCCGCCGTCGAGGCGGCCCTGGCGAGGGCGGTCGCGGGTCTGCACCGCGCCGACGCCGTCTTCAGCACGTACCGCGACGACAGCCAGATCTCCCGGCTGGCCCGGGGCGAGCTGACGGTCGACGACTGCGACCCCGAGGTCGCCGCGGTCCTGGCCCTGGGCGCCGAGGCGGAAGAAGCGAGCGACGGCTGGTTCAGCCTGCGCTACGAGGGCCGCCTGGACCCGACGGGCATCGTCAAGGGCTGGGCCGTCGAACGCGCGGCACGCGCCCTCTCCGAGGCCGGGGCGACCGGGGTGAGCCTCAACGGCGGCGGCGACGTACAGCTGTTGGGGACGCCGGGTCCGCAGCGGCCGTGGCGGGTGGGAGTGGCGGATCCGCTGCGGCCGGGAGGCCTGGCGGCGGTGGTGTCGGCGGCGGGGACGACCGAACTGGCCGTGGCGACATCCGGTACGGCCGAGCGCGGCGCCCACATCGTCGACCCCCGCACCGGCCGCTCGGCGGTCACGGACCTGGTGGCGGTGACCGTGGTGACCCCCAGCGTGACCTGGGCGGACTGCTGGGCGACGGCGGCGTTCGCGATGGGGTCGCGGGAGGGCTTGCGGTGGCTGGAGTCGCTGCCCGACGTGGAGGCGCTGCTGATCACGGCGGGCGACGAGGTCCGGTGCACCGGCGGCCTGGCTTCAAGACTGGGCTGAGTGCACCCGCCCAGGGGCGCGGGGCCGTATCGATTTACGGCTCCGCCGCGCGGGCGCGACAAGCCACGGAGCACCCGCGCCCGGCACACCTCGGACGCCACCCCACTCAGTGGCCGTTCTGAGCCAACCGCAACAAATGCTCGGCCAACGCCTGCCCCCCGCTGGGATCCCGGCTGATCAACATCAACGTGTCGTCACCCGCGATCGTCCCGAGAATGTCCTGCAGCTCGGCCTGGTCGATCGCCGACGCCAGGAACTGCGCGGCACCCGGCGGCGTCCGCAGCACGACGAGGTTCGCGGACGCCTCCGCGGAGATCAGCAGCTCCTGGGAGAGCCGCCGCATCCGCTCCTCCTTGGCGGACTCCCCCAGCGGCGCCCGAGGAGTACGGAACCCGCCCTCGCTCGGCACCGCGTAGATCAGGTCGCCGTCGTTGTTACGGATCTTCACCGCGTTCAGCTCGTCCAGGTCCCGGGAGAGCGTCGCCTGGGTGACGCTCAGCCCGTCGTCGGACAGCAGCTTGGCCAACTGGCTCTGCGAACGGACCGGTTGCCGGTTGAGGATGTCCACGATCCGGCGGTGCCGTGCGGTGCGGGTCTGCGGTACGGCAGGCCCGTGGGTCTGCTCGTGATCCTGCGCCTGGCTCATCGACGTCTCATCTCTCCGGCTCATCCATCCCCGTTGGCCACGTCCAGCACGCCCGGCAGCGCCCGGAGCAGCGCCTCCACCTCGTCGTCGCCGAGGTTCAGCGGCGGCATCAGCCGTACGACATCGGGGGCGGGCGCGTTCACCAGGAAACCGGCGTCCTGAGCCGCCTGCTGCGCCTGGGGCGCGAGCGGCTCGGTGAGCACGATACCCAGGAGGAGGCCGGAGCCCCGGACGTGGGAGATCAGTGGGTGCCCCAGTGCCTCGATTCCGTCGGACAGCGCGGCGCTCTGGCGCTTGACGTTCTCGAGCAGGCCCTCGTTCGCGATGGTGTCGAGCACGGCGAGCCCGGCGGCGCAGGCGACCGGGTTGCCGCCGAAGGTCGTGCCGTGGTGGCCGGGCTGGAGCAGCTCGGCGGCCCGGCCGAAGGCCACGGTCGCGCCGAGCGGCAGGCCGCCGCCGAGCTGCTTGGCGAGGGTGACGATGTCCGGCAGGACGCCCTCGTGGGCCTGGTACTCGAACCAGTGGCCGGTCCGGCCGATGCCGGTCTGCACCTCGTCGAGGACGAGGAGCGTGCCGGTGGCGGCGGTGATCGCCCGGGCCGCCTTCAGATACCCGGCGGGCGGGACGATCACGCCGTTCTCGCCCTGGATCGGCTCGATGACGACGAGGGCGGTCTCCTCGGTGACCGCGGCGGCCAGCGCCTGCGCGTCGCCGAACGGCACGTGCGTGACGTCGCCGGGCAGTGGCAGGAAGGGCTCCTGCTTGGCGGGCTGGCCGGTGAGGGCGAGGGCGCCCATCGTCCGGCCGTGGAAGCCTCCGCTGGTGGCGACCATGTGGGTCCGCCCGGTCAGCCGGCCGATCTTGAAGGCGGCCTCGTTGGCCTCGGCGCCGGAGTTGCAGAAGAAGACCTTGCCGTCCCGCCCGAAGTGCTGGATGAGCCGTTCGGCGAGGGCGACGGTGGGCTCGGCCATGAAGAAGTTGGAGATGTGGCCGAGGGAGGCGATCTGCTTGCTGACGGCCTCGACGATCGCCGGGTGGGCGTGGCCGAGCGCGTTGGTGGCGATGCCGCCGACGAAGTCGTAGTACTGCTTGCCCTCGGTGTCCCAGACCTTGAGGCCTTCACCGCGGACGAGAGGCAGCCGGGGGGTGCCGTAGTTGTTCATCAGCGAGCCCTGCCACCGCTGGGTGAGCTCTGTGTTGGTCGCGGTGCCGGTCATTCCCCATCCCCCTCTTCGGCGTCCGGCACGACCATCGTGCCGATGCCTTCGTCGGTGAAGATCTCCAGCAGGATCGAGTGCTGGACCCGCCCGTCGATGACCCGGGCCGTGGTGACGCCGCCTCGTACGGCGTGCAGACAGCCCTCCATCTTCGGGACCATGCCGGAGCTCAACTCCGGCAGCAGCTTCTCCAGTTGGGAAGCCGTGAGGCGGCTGATCACCTCGTCGCTGTTGGGCCAGTCCTCGTAGAGACCCTCGACGTCCGTGAGGACCATGAGGGTTTCGGCGCCCAGAGCAGCAGCGAGTGCCGCAGCCGCCGTATCAGCATTGACGTTGTAGACATGTCCGTCGTCCTGGCTACGGGCGATCGACGAGACGACCGGGATCCGGCCGTCGGCGAGCAGCGCCTCGATGGCACCTGTGTCGATCGCGGTGATCTCGCCCACCCGCCCGATGTCGACCAACTCGCCGTCGATCTCGGGCTGGTGCTTGGTGGCGGTGATGGTGTGCGCGTCCTCGCCGGTGAGTCCCACGGCGAGCGGCCCGTGCTGGTTGAGGAGCCCGACGAGCTCGCGCTGCACGTGCCCGGCCAGCACCATGCGTACGACGTCCATCGCGTCCTCGGTGGTGACCCGCAGGCCGGCCTTGAACTCGCTGACGATGCCGGCCTGGTCGAGGGCGGCGCTGATCTGCGGGCCGCCGCCGTGCACGACGACCGGCTTGAGGCCGGCGTGGTGCAGGAACACGACGTCCTGGGCGAAGGCGGCCTTCAGGTCCTCGTCGATCATGGCGTTCCCGCCGAACTTGATGACGACCGTCTTGCCGTTGTGCCGGACCAGCCAGGGCAGCGCCTCGATGAGGATCTGGGCCTTCGGCAGTGCCGTGTGCTTACGAGTGGTGCTCATGACGAGTACGCGCTGTTCTCGTGGACGTAGTCGGCGGTGAGGTCGTTGGTCCAGATGGTGGCGGTCTCGGAGCCCGCGGCCAGGTCGGCGACGATGTGCACCTCGCGGTAGCGCATGTCGACCTTGTCGCGGTCCTCGCCGACCCCGCCGTTCTTGCAGACCCAGACGCCGTTGATGGCGACGTTGAGCCGGTCCGGCTCGAAGGCGGCCTGCGTGGTGCCGATCGCGGAGAGCACCCGGCCCCAGTTGGGGTCCTCGCCGTGGATGGCGCACTTGAGGAGGTTGTTGCGGGCGATGGAGCGGCCCACCTCGACGGCGTCGGCCTCGGTCGCGGCGTTGATCACCTCGACCTTGATGTCCTTGCTGGCACCCTCGGCGTCCCGGATGAGCTGCTGTCCGAGGTCGTCGCAGACGGCCCGTACGGCCTCGGCGAACTCGTCGTACCCCGGGGTGACTTCGGCGGCGCCGGAGGCGAGCAGCAGCACGGTGTCGTTGGTGGACATGCAGCCGTCGGAGTCGACGCGGTCGAAGGTCGTGTGCGTGGCGGCGCGCAGCGCCTTGTCCAGCACGTCGCTCTCGACGTCCGCGTCGGTGGTGAGGACGACGAGCATGGTGGCGAGGCCGGGGGCGAGCATGCCCGCGCCCTTGGCCATGCCGCCGACCGTCCAGCCGTCCTTGGTGACGACGGACGTCTTGTGGACGCTGTCGGTGGTCTTGATGGCGATGGCGGCCTTCTCACCGCCGTGCTCGCTCAGGGCCTCGGCGGCCGTGGCGACGCCCGGCAGCAGCTTGTCCATGGGGAGCAGCACCCCGATCAGGCCGGTGGAGGCGACGGCCACCTCGCCCGCGCCGATGCCGAGGACGTCGGCGACCTTCTCGGCGGTGGCGTGGGTGTCCTGGAAGCCCTTGGGACCCGTACAGGCGTTGGCGCCGCCGGAGTTGAGGACGACGGCCGTCAACTGGCCGGCTTTCAGCACCTGCTCGGACCACAGGACCGGGGCGGCCTTCACACGGTTGGAGGTGAAGACGCCGGCGGCGGCGCGGCGCGGCCCGGTGTTGACCACGAGGGCCAGGTCCGGGTTGCCGTTCTCCTTGATCCCGGCGGCGATGCCCGCCGCCTGGAATCCCTTGGCTGCCGTGACGCTCACGGTGCGACTCCGATCGTGGAAAGCCCGGTGGACTCGTCGAGTCCGAGGGCGATGTTCATGCTCTGCAGGGCACCGCCCGCGGTGCCCTTGGTCAGGTTGTCGATGGCGCTGATGGCGATGATGCGGCCGGCGGCCTCGTCGTACGCGACCTGCACCTGAACGGCGTTGGAACCGTGGACGGACGCCGTGGCCGGCCACTGCCCCTCGGGGAGCAGATGGACGAAGGGCTCGTCGGCGAAGGCCTTCTCGTAGGCGGCGCGGACGGACTCGGCGGTGACGCCGGGCTTCGCCTTGGCGGTGCACGTGGCGAGGATGCCGCGGGACATCGGCGCGAGGGTCGGCGTGAAGGAGACGGAGACCGGCTCCCCCGCCGCCCCGCTGAGGTTCTGGATCATCTCGGGCGTGTGCCGGTGGCCGCCGCCGACGCCGTACGGCGACATGGAGCCCATGACCTCGGAGCCCAGCAGATGGGCCTTGGGCGCCTTGCCCGCGCCGGACGTCCCGGAGGCGGCGACGATCACGGCCTCGTTCTCGGCGAGTCCGGCGACGTACGCCGGGAAGAGCGCGAGCGAGACGGCGGTCGGGTAGCAACCGGGCACCGCGATGCGCTTGGACCCCTCCAGCGCGGCGCGGGCACCCGGCAGTTCGGGGAGGCCGTACGGCCAGGTGCCGGCGTGCGGGGAGCCGTAGAACTTCTCCCAGTCGGCGGCTTCCTTCAGCCGGAAGTCGGCGCCCATGTCGACGACCAGGACGTCCGGACCGAGCTGCTCGGCGACGGCGGCGGACTGGCCGTGAGGCAGGGCGAGGAAGACGACGTCATGACCGGCGAGAACGTCGGCCGTGGTCTCCTGGAGTACGCGGTCGGCCAGCGGCAGCAGATGCGGCTGGAGCGCGCCCAGCTTCTGCCCGGCATTCGAGTTGCCGGTCAGGGCGCCGATCTCGACCTCGGGGTGCGCCAGGAGCAGCCGCAGGACTTCGCCGCCCGCGTACCCACTCGCTCCGGCCACTGCCGCACGTACCGCCATGGAATCCTCCTCTTGGATGGCATGACTATACGTTTCGATGCACGTTTATGCAATCCATGCATGGTCCGGAGCGATCTTTGCCCTGGCCGAGGGGCCGCGTAACCTCGGCCCGGTGATCGCCATGACACCGATAACCGGCCTGGACCTGACCGGCTTCACCGAGCGTGAGCCGGGGGTGTGGACCGACGCGGCGGGGCTCGTTCTGTCGGTCCACTTCTTCCCGCTGGTCCCGGACCTGCCCGCCGCGCTGGACGAGCCGCAACGGCTCGGGGCGGGACTCGCCCAGCTCGTGGCCGGGGCCGGTGGCGGGCTGATCGAGGCGGTGCCCGGCTCCGTGGACGGCATCCCGGCGGTGCGCCAGTTGGTCAAGATGCCGCTGGGCAGCCGGCCCGGGCAGGCGTTCCTCGGCTCCTGGACCGTGCCGAGGGCAGGGGCCGGCACGGTCGTGAAGGTGCAGGCCGCCGAGGGGGCCACGACCGGGATGCGGGAGGCCATGATCATGGCGCAGGTGGGCCCGGCCGAGTACTTCCGGCCCCACCCCTATACAGGGGGACAGACGGGCGGTCTGCCGTACCACGTCGGCGACCACGAGCAGTGGGACGCCCAGTTTCCCGACCATCCGCTCACCCTCGTGCGCGCCGCCCTGTACCGGATCACGCCCACGATCACTTTCGACGACCGCTTCAAGGCCCTGCCGCCGTTCGACGGGCCGGGCGCCCCGCAGTCACTCCCCCACCCGCCGCCGCCCGGGCGCGGCTGGTTCCGGCGCCGCAAGGACGCCTGAGGGACACGGGAGGCCCGGCGGGTGCGGGCCGGTGTCGCCCGCACCCGCCGGGATCCGCTACCGCTGCCTGATCCGCAGGAAGGTGACGGAGTTCGCCGGGAAGGTGTACGCGAACCGGTCCGCCACCCCCTCGAACGTGGACGTGACCGGGGTGACCGGTGTCTCGGTCTCCGAGTTCACCGCGTCCGGGTCGGCCGTCAGCATGGTGACGCGGGCCTTGGACGCGACCTTGGCGCCGCCCAGGTCGATCGCCGTGCGGGCCGCCGTGGACTGGGCGTTGACGACCTTGACGATCAGGTCGCCGGTCTTCTTGTCCTTGGTCACGACCTGGCGGAACGGCTCGGCCGGCTTGTCGTCGGTGAAGCTGCCCCACTCCTGTCCGTCGAGGTACAGAGTGACCTGGCGGCCTCTGACCTTGATGTCGATGTCGTAGGCGCGGCCCGTCTCGACCGACCCGGCCTTGGAGATCAGCGTCGACTTGCCGCCGTCCACGGCCTGCTCGACGGCGGACTGGGTGTTGTTCCAGCCGCCGAGGTTCCACCAGTAGTAGTTGCCGGTGTCCTTGACGCCGAAGGCGACGAGGAAGCCCTCCTTGCCGGACTTCTTGGTCGCCTTCACATGAAGGTCGTAGTCGTGCCAATCGGTGTCGCCGGCCGAGACCATGGTGTTCTCGGCGGCCACGTCGGTCTGGACGTACTGCCCGTCCTGGACGCTCCAGCTGCCGCCGCCGGTGTGGGTCCACTGCGAGGCATCACCGGAGAAGTCGTCGCTCAGCAGGGAGTTGCCGTCGGCGTCCGTCACCTTCACGTCGTCGTACGCCGCCGTGGTCGCCCAGGTCGACAGTCCGACCGCGCCCGCGATGGGGCCCGTCAGCGACGGTGTCCCGGTCGCCGTGGAGGGCACCACGCGGTCGCCGACGTTGGTCATGAAGAGTTTCTGGACCTCGTAGTTGGCGGAGTTCCAGGAGGCGTGGTTGTTGAACCAGACGAGGTCCGGCTGCCACTGGACGTAGTCCTCGTTGGCGAACAGCGGGGCGTACGAGGCGAGTTTGACGACGTCCGCGTTGCGTTCCAGGCCGGTCATGAAGGCCGCTTCGGCGAGACCGTTCTTGAAGGCGTTGCCCCAGGACGCGTACTCGCCGAGGAAGACCTTCGGGCCGCTGCGGTCGTAGGAGTCGTAACGGTCGTTGTTCTGCAGGAACCACTGCGGGCTGTTGTAGTAGTGCTCGTCGACCATGTCGACCTTGGCGTCCTTGTTCAGCTGCCAGGCCGTGTCGAAGGTCGAACCGGCGTCGTCGGGGCCGGAGTTGGAGATGACGGTGATGTCCGGGTACTTGGCCGCGATGGCGGCGCGGAACTCCTTGAACCGGGCGAAGAACTCGACCGGGAGGTTCTCCTCGTTGCCGACCTCGATGTGGGTGAGGTGGAAGGGCTTGGGGTGGCCCATCCGGGCACGCTTCTTGCCCCAGGTCGAGGTGACCGGGCCGTTGGCGAACTCGATGAGGTCGAGGGTGTCCTGGATGTGCCGCTTGAGCAGTGCCTCGTCGTCGACGGCCTGGTTCTGGCCGCAGCCGGTCACCAGGGCGGGGACGACGGGCAGCGGCATGGCGCCGATGTCCTCGGAGAGGCGGAAGTACTCGTAGTAGCCGAGGCCGTAACTCTGGTTGTAGCCCCAGAAGTTGGAGTTGGTCGCGCGTTCCTCGACCGGCCCGACGGTGTCCTTCCACTGGTAGGAGCGCTTGCGCTGCCAGTCGGAGGCCTCGCTGTAGTCCTCCATCGAGCCGGTGTTGACCAGGCAGCCGCCGGGGAAGCGCACGAAGCCCGGGTGCAGGGCGGCGATCTTCTCGGCGAGGTCCTTGCGCAGGCCGTTCGCCTGGTGCTTGTAGGTGTCGCGCGGGAAGAGGGAGACCATGTCGAGGGCGGCCGCGGCCGAGGAGGCCACGGTCAGACGGCCGTCGCTGCTGGTGCGGGTGGCGGTGAAGGTCGCCTTGTACTTGGCCCAGCCGCCCTTCGCGGCGACCTGGCGGGCGGTGGCGAGGCTGCCGTCGGCGTCCTGGAGCGAGACCGTGAGGGTCGTGCCGCTCTCGGCGCGGGCCCACACGGAGAAGTCGTACTTCTTGCCCTCCTCGACGTGGACGCCGGTGTTGTATCCGGCGTTGGTCACGGCCGAACCGGCGGCGAGGGAGAGGTAGTTGCGGTTGCGCGCGTTGAGCCGGCCGTCGTCGTTCACGACCTGTCCGGTGCCGTCGACGGTCCAGGAGGTGAGGGGGGTGTACGAGCGGTTGTCGTCCGTGGAGTACTCGAAGGACCGGTTCTGGACGAGCTCGGCGTACAGGCCTCCGTCGGCGGCCCGGTTGATGTCCTCGAAGAAGACGCCGTACATCGTGTCGTCGATCTTCGCGCCCTTGGCGGTGGGGTCGACGGTGATGGCGTAGTCGGCGGTGTCCTCGGCATGGGCGGGGGCCGGCATGAGACCGGCCGTCACCAGGAACGCGGTGGCGGCGAGGCCGAATCTCCAGCGGGTGCGTGACATGGATGCTCCGCGGCTCGATCGGGGGTGTTGTTCGAGATATCAGACGCTGATCAACACTTCGAACGGCAAGATAGGGAGGGGGATTCGCGAGGTCAACGGGTCGCGCGGTACCGAAAGTGTCGGAAGGGAGGAACGAGTGGGCGGATTCTGGCCAGTGCCGGAGGTACTGACGTACCTGGCCGGGAGTTGGCGGGTCGAACGTGCCGTGCGGGACCTGGCGAGTGGGGAGGCCGGGCGCTTCTCGGGCACGACGGTTTTCGGCCCCTGGGACGGCGAAGGGCTGCTGCACCAGGAATCCGGCACCTTCACCTGGCAGGACGTCGCCCGACCCGCCGAGCGCACCTTGCGCTTCCTGCCCGGGACTTCGGCAGCCGAGGCCGAGGTGCGCTTCGCCGACGGCCGCTTCTTCCACGACCTGGACCTGACCTCCGGCCACCACGTCACCGACCACCCCTGCGCGGCGGACCTCTACCGCGGCGAGTTCACCGTCCTCGACGAGCACCGCTGGCGGACGGTGTGGCGGGTGGGCGGCCCCGCCAAGGACCTCGTCCTCACGACCGAGTACGCACGCGAGACACCGGACGGATCACGCGGAGACTGAGCGCCGGACTCACGGGCACGCTTCGCGGCCCGGGGCGCCTCCTAATCAGGCCCGGGCCTCAACCACGCGGCCCGGGTCACGTCCCAAAGGGCCGAGGCCGCACTCACCAGCCCGGCTTCACACCCGCGAGGGCCGGACCGACACCGCCCCGAACGGGGCCCCGGACCCCACCCGCGACGACCCGAGCCACGCCCACAAGGCCTCGCTTCACGCCCGCGAAGCCAGGGCGCACAAGCCGTCAGGCGGAACCAGGACCGCATCCCCAAGGGCCCGAACCACGCCCACAAGGCCCGGCCTCACGCCCACCAGGCCAGCGCACACAAGCCGCCGGACGGAACCAGGACCGCATTCCCGAGGCTCCGAGCCAACGCCCGCGACGGCTCAGGACACGGCATCTGGGGGCGCAGCACACTCGCCGGCTCACGTCCGTGACGGCTGGGCCTGGGCCCCGTCGAAGCGCAGGTTCCAGCGGCCCGCGTGGCCGGTGACGGTGGTCGTGGAGAGGGGGCGGACGTCGATGTTCCAGTACGTCGACGGCGGTGCCTTCAGGGCGTACACCAGGGCGGCGCGGACCACCGAGGGCTCGGCGACGGCGACGATACGGCCGCCGTCGTCCACGGGCCGGGTGTCGAGCCAGCCGCCCACGCGGGAGATGAACGCCAGCAGTGACTCACCGCCGTGCGGAATGCTGCGGGGGTCGGCGAGCCAGGCGTCCACCGCCTCCGGTTCGCGCGCCATCGCCTCGCCCAGCGTCAGCCCGCGCCAGCGGCCCATGTCGCAGTCCCGCAGGGCGAGTTGCACGAGCGGGGCATAGCCGAGCGCGTCCCCGGTCGCGCGACTGCGCGGAGTCGGTGAGCAGTAGCGCAGTTCGGCCGCGGCCAGCGGCAGCAACTGTCCCGCGGCGCGCTGCACCTCGTCCCAGCCGGCCTGGTCGAGCGGCCGGTCGTCCTCGAAGCGCTCCGCGAGCAGCGGGGAGCTGCGGGCGGCGGCGACGAATGTGACCCGAAGTGACATGCGGCGATGGTGAGCGGTGAAAGTGCGCAGGTCAAGAGGTGTTATCCGGGAGTTACGCAGGGTTGGCAAGAACTTACCGCAAGGTCAGGACCTGCCGGACAACTCACCTGAAACGAGGGGCCTTAGTAGAGGTGCGCCATCCACTGGTCCGGGTTCGCGAGCGGCGCGAAGCCCGCCTTCTCGTACACCCCGTGCGCGTCATGCGTGGCGAGCAGGATGCGGCGCAGCCCGTACGGCCGCAGCTCCTCGCGTACGGCCTCCACGAGCGCGCTCCCGATCCCCTTGCCCCGCACGGACGGATCGACGTACACATCGCACAGCCACGCGAAAGTGGCCCGGTCGGTGATGATCCGGGCATACGCCACCTGCTCCCCCGAAGCCGTCTCATAGACACCGAAGTTGAGCGATCCCCCGATCGCCCGGTCCTGCTTCTCCCGGGAGCGGCCGAGCGCCCAGTACGCGTCGGTGGAGAGCCAGTGATGGACGCGGGCGGCGTCGATGCGGTCGGGGTCGGTGGAGATCTCGTAGCCGGCGGCGAGGTCGTTCATGCCGGGATCTTCGCAGGGACGAAGGGCGGGGTCGAACGGTTTCCAGAGGCGTTGTCAGTGCCGGATGCGACGCTGAGCCCATGACCGAGATCACGGGACCCGCCGACTACACATGGCTGAAGGAGCGGTACGAGCTCCTGATGCAGGCGTACTGCGTCACCCTGGTCCGGGGGCTCACGGCCGACGAACTGCTGGAGGAGCTCAAGGCCGAGCCGGCGGGATGGCTGACCGGGGTCGACCTGCTGTACGACCCGTGCTACGACCTGTCCGACCACGACCGGCTGTTCGTGGGCGCGGCGACCCTGGACGGCTGGGCGCTGATGGTCGAGTTCAACGGCTACCTGGGCGTCACTCCCGAGGCCATGCTCCCCGTCTCGCGCGGGCGTCGAGCGGTCTCCCACTTCCGCAACGTCAACGCGGTGGACCACTTCTACTGGTTCGAGGACGGCGACATACGCCTGCACTTCCAGCCGCTCTTCCCCTACGCCCGCGACGGCAGCCGCCCCGACGAACTCCTCGCGGAGATGCGGGAGTCGGGCTTCGACCTGCGCGACGCCGACGACCGGGAGTTCGGCCTGCACACCGAGGCGTCCTTCGCGCTGGCGCACCGCCTCACCGGCGTACGCCTGACGCCCGGGCTGTTCGCCTCCGCCGAGTTCAGGTGCGGTATCGCCCCGATCGGCTAGAGCACCTCGTCCGCCGCCCGCCGCAACCGCCGTACCCCCTCCGCGATCTCCCCCGACCCCGCCACCGCCGCGAAGCTCAGCCGCACATGCCCCGCCGGTGGCTCCGCGCTGAAGTACGGGCGGCCCGGGGTGATCGCGACCCCCGCGCGCAGGGCGGCCGCCGTCAGCGCGGCCTCCCTCCCGGAACCGTCCGGAAGGCGCAGCCAGAGGTGGTAGCCGCCCGAGGGGATGTGCGGGAGGGCGAGCTCGGGGAGGTGGAGGCCGAGCGCGGTGGTCATGGCGTCCCGGCGTGTCTTCAGGTCCGTGGAGATCGCCCGCAGATGGCGGGGCCAGGCGGCCGACCCCACGAGTTCCAGCGCCGCCTCCTGCAAGGGGCGGGGCACGAAGAAGGTGTCGACGACCTGGATCGCGCGCAGCCGTTCCAGCACCGGACCCCGCGCGGCGAGCGCGCACACCCGGAAGCTGGGCGAGGTCGCCTTGGTCAGCGAGCACACGTGGACGACGACCCCGTCGGCGTCCTCGGCGGCCAGCGGACGCGGCAGTTCGCCCGCGTCCGCGTGCACGAGCCGTCGTACGAAATCGTCCTCGACGACGAACGCGCCGGCCTCGCGCGCGATGCGCAGCACCTCGCCCCGGCGTTCGGGGGCGAGCACGGCACCGGTCGGGTTCTGGAACAGCGGCTGGCAGACGAACACCCGGGCGCCGGTGGCCCGGAAGGCGTCGGCCAGCAGCTCCGGCTTGACCCCGTCCGGGTCGACCGGGACGGGCACGGGCCTCAGCCCGGCCGCTCGGGCGATCGCCAGCATGCCGGGATAGGTGGGCGACTCGACGAGCACCGGCGCCCCGGGAGAGGCCAGCGCACGCAGCGCGATGGTCAGCGCCGACTGCCCGCCGGCGGCGATCAGCACCTCCGCCGCCGTGACGGAGCCGCCGATGCTCCGCGCGAACCACGAGCGCAGCTCCGTCAGCCCTTCCATGGGCGGCCTGCCCCACGCGCCGGGACGGCGTGCGGCGCGGGAGAGCGCGGCGGCGAGTGCCTGCTCGGGCTGGAGCGAGGGGTGCAGATAGCCGCCGGTGAACTCGATCACCTCGGGCGGCGGCTCGGTGAGGGAGACCAGGACACCGCTCGCGTCCACCGAGCGCGGCACGAGGTCGGTGGACGCGTCCGCGCTCAGCGCCACCTCCTGCCAGGAGGTGTCCCCCACCGGCGCGGCCGTCGTCCGCGGCACCGCCCGGAACACCCCGGCACCGGGCCGGGTGACGACAAGCCCCTCGGCGGCCAGCTGCGCCAGCGCCCGGGAGACCGTCACCGGGCTCACCCGGTACTGCTCGACCAGGGCCCGACTGGACGGGAGCTTTCCACCAGCAGAGTAGCGGTTGAGTTCGCTTCTCAGCCGTTCCGCCAGCTCATCGACGCTGCTACGCTCTTGCATGAGAGTACAGAGTAGCGCTACTGAGCCGATCACGATAGCGGTCGGCAGGAAGCCGAACACCACTGCCGGCACCCTGGTGGCCGCCCTCGGCGTCGTCGCCTTCTCCCTCACCTTCCCCGCGACGGCATGGGGCCTGGAGGGCTTCGGGCCCTGGTCGCTGGTCGGGGTGCGGAGCGTGCTCGCCGCGCTGATCGCCGGATCCTGTCTGCTGGCGCTGCGCGTTCCCGTTCCCGCCCGCCGCCACTGGGCGGGGCTCGCGGTGGTCGCCGGCGGTGTCGTCGTCGGTTTCCCGATGCTCACCACTCTCGCGCTGCGGACCTCGACCACCTCCCACGCCGCCGTGGTGGTCGGTCTGCTCCCGCTCACCACCGCGCTGTTCTCCGCCCTGCGCATGGGCACCCGCCCGTCCCGCACCTTCTGGACGGCCGCCCTCGCGGGCGCGGCCGCGGTCCTCGCCTTCACCGTGCAGCAGAGCGGCGGCAGCCTCTCCTCCGCCGACCTGTATCTCTTCGGCTCCCTGCTGGTGTGCGCGGCCGGCTACACCGAGGGCGGCCGGCTGGCCAAGGTCATACCGGGCTGGCAGGTCGTCGGCTGGGCGCTGGTGCTGTGCCTGCCGTTCTCGGTGCCCGCGACCGTGGTGGCCCTGTCGTACGAACCCGTGCACCTCACCGCGCACAGCGTGACCGGACTGCTGTGGGTCGCGGCGGGCTCGCAGTTCCTCGGTCTGGTCGTCTGGTACCGGGGCATGGCGATGATCGGCATCCCCAAGGCCAGCCAGTTGCAGTTGGCCCAGCCCCTGCTCACACTGGTGTGGTCGGTGCTGCTGCTGGGTGAGCACCTGACGGTGGCCGCCCCGCTGACGGCCGCGGCGGTGCTCGTCTGCATCGCCGTCACCCAACGGGCGCGAGGCTGAGCGGCGCGCACGGGACGGTCCCAACCGGGCCGCCGCGCCGTAAACTCAAGGCCACGGACCGCTGCTCCCGCACCTCGTGAGGAGGACCCACAGATGCGTGCAACCGTGGGCGACCAGCTTGTGCAGCACGGCAGGGTGGTCGGACAGCACGACAAGATCGGCGAGATCGTCGAAGTGATGGGGCAAGGGGGCAACCCCCCGTACCGCGTCCGCTTCGAGGACGGGCACATGGGCGTGTGCTCGCCCGGCCCCGACACCGAGATCCGTCACAAGGACACCGCGCACTAGGTCAGCGTGAAGGCCTCGCCGGCTGCTGGTAGTGGTCGGCGACCACGCGCGCCATCGCGCCGACGGGATCCGCCGACACCTCCTTGGCCGCGAAGAAGACATGCCCGCACAGCTCCGGGTGGTCCTTGGCGAGGGTGAGGTGCCGGGACAGTTCGGCGGGGTCCTGCCAGGCGGCCGGCTGGGCCGGATCCCCCGCTTTGTAAAGGGCCTCGCCCAGGTACAGCTTCGTCCTGCTCCCCCGCGCCACATCGGCCCACCAGGGCGCCAGCTTCGCGTAGTCGGCGGCGGCGAAGCCGATGTTCCAGTAGAGCTGCGGCACGAGGTAGTCGATCCAGCCCTCGCGGACCCACTTGCGGGTGTCCGCGTAGTTGTCGTCGTACGACTGCACGCCCGCCTGTGTGCTGGAGCCGAGCGGATCGGTGGCGACGTTGCGCCACACCCCGAAGGGGCTGATGCCGAACCGGGTGGCGGGCCGGATTTCCCGGATGCGGGCCGCGGTCTCGCGCACCAGCCGGTCGATGTTGTCCCGGCGCCAGTCGGCCCGGGTGGCGAAGCCGCCGCCGTGCTCGTCGTAGGCCGCGTCGTCGTCGAAGGTCTGGCCCGCCACCGGGTACGGATAGAAGTAGTCGTCGAAGTGGACGGCGTCCACCGGGTACTTCTCCACCGCGTCCAGGATCGCGTCCTGCACGAAGGAGCGGACCTCGGGCAGCCCGGGGTTGTAGTAGAGCTTCCCGCCGTACGTCACCACCCACTCCGGGTTCCGGCGGGCGGGGTGGGAGGCGACCAGTTTCGTCGGGTCCGCCTGGGTGGAGACGCGGTACGGGTTGAACCAGGCGTGCAGCTCCAGGCCCCGCTCGTGCGCCTCCCGCACGGCCGTGCCGAGCGGGTCCCAGCCGGGGGACGTGCCCTGGGTGCCGGTGAGGTACTGCGACCAGGGCTCGTACGGCGAGGGCCAGAGCGCGTCCGCGGTGGGCCGTACCTGGAGGATCACCGTGTTGAGACGGTCCGCCACCGCCTTGTCGAGGTGCGCGATCAGCTCGGCGCGCTGCTGGGCGGCGGTCAGCCCGGTCCTGGAGGGCCAGTCGCGGTTGGCCACACTGGCGATCCACACGCCCCGCATCTCCCGGACCTCGCGCGACCGGCTGGCCGGTGCTGCCGACGCGGTGCCCGACGCCGTCGTGACCGTGGAAAGCACGGCGAGCCCGAACGCCCGACGTGACAAACGCCCCATCTGTACACCCCGAAACACGGCGGATCCGCCCGACCGCGGACCGTTCGCGCCCAGGATGCACGACCCCGTCGATCGATCATCGATACTTTCCAGTAACGTGCACGAACGGAGCAGGGCATCTCCACAAAGAGACCCCTGGACAGTCCGTAGACCAGCGAAGGGGACGATGTGACCGACATCCAGCACGTCGGAGTAGTGGGCTGCGGCCAGATGGGGGCCGGCATCGCCGAGGTCTGCGCCCGTTCCGGACTGGACGTGAAGGTCGCCGAGACCACCGGTGAAGCCCTGGAGATCGGCCGGACCCGGCTGTTCAACTCGCTGACGAAGGCCGCCGAACGCGGCAAGATCAGCGAGGAGGAGCGCGACGCGACCCTGGCGCGCCTGTCCTTCACCACCGACCTCGGCGAGTTCTCCGAGCGCGACCTGGTGATCGAGGCCGTCGTCGAGAACGAGCAGGTGAAGACCGAGATCTTCCAGGTGCTCGACCAGGTCATGACGCGCCCGGACGCGATCCTCGCCTCCAACACCTCCTCCATCCCCCTGGTGAAGCTGGCGGTCGCCACCTCGCGCCCCGACCACGTCATCGGCATCCACTTCTTCAACCCGGCCCCGGTGCAGAAGCTCGTCGAGCTGATCCCGGCGCTCACCACGTCCGAGGGCACGATCAGCCGGGCCCAGGCCTTCGCCGAGAAGCTGCTCGGCAAGCACGCGATCCGCGCCCAGGACCGCTCCGGGTTCGTGGTCAACGCGCTGCTCGTGCCGTATCTGCTCTCCGCCATCCGGATGTTCGAGTCGGGCATCGCGGGCCGCGAGGACATCGACAACGGCATGGAGATGGGCTGCGCCCACCCGATGGGCCCGCTGAAGCTGTCGGACCTGATCGGTCTGGACACGATCGTCTCCATCGCCAATTCGATGTACGACGAGTACAAGGAGCCGCTCTACGCCGCTCCCCCGCTGCTCCAGCGCATGGTCGACGCCGGCCGCCTGGGCCGCAAGACCGGTTCCGGTTTCTACACCTACGGCTGACCGCGTCGCCTGACATCTCGCGGCCGCGTGCACAGTGCCCGTTACAGGGTGTTGATGACACAGTGCGACGAACACGGGCCCGGCACTCTTCGGAGCGCCGGGCCCGCCGTATTCACACACCGTGTGCGCGCCGGGCCCGCATATGCCCGTCGCACACGCTCCCCACGCGCCCACCAGGCGAGTTGACTCTTCATGCGCATGCAAGGGATGTGACGACTACGGAAAGGAGCGGACTCGTGACCGCCGACCCGGAGCATCCCGTGGTCAAGGGAGAACTCGCAGAGTTACGCCGCCGACTCGATGTCGCGTACGCGCGCGTCGAGGGAGGGCTCGCTCTGCTCAGCCATCGCACGGAGGAGACGGACAAGGAACTGGACGACCTCAGCGCACGCATCGTCGTACTGGAGCACGCCCGTTGGCCCCTGCCCGCCGTCGCGGCCGTCACGGCCGTGGGCGCGCTGATCGCGACGGTCTGGCAGGCCATCGGACACTAGGGCCTGCCCGGCGGATCAGGCCGGGCATGGGGCGCGGTGGGGGGATTCAGGGCACAGCGTCCTGCCCGAGCCTGAGATGGTGCAGCAGGAGTAACGCGGCCGCCATGTTGGCGGCCGGGACCTCCCCTCGGGCGACCATGTCGGGGACGAGCTTGAGGGGGACCCATTCCCGGCGGTCCGACTCGAAGTCGTCCACGGGGTGTCCGATGTACTCGCCCTCCTCGGCCCAGTAGATGTGGTGCCGGGCGTCGGTGAGTCCGTTGGACGGTTCCACGCTCATGAGGTGGTGCAGAGGTCCCGGTCGCCAGCCGGTCTCTTCCTCGAGTTCCCTGGCGGCCGCGCGCACGATGTCCTCGCCGTCCTCGACGACGCCCGCGGCCAGTTCCCACCCCCAACTGTCGGTGATGAAGCGGTGGCGCCACAGGAGCAGGACCTCATTGGCCTCGTTCACCACCGTGGCCACGGCGACGGGCCGCAGCCGTATCAAAAAGTGATCGAGGTGCCGACCGTCCGGCAGCTCGACATCCGCGAGGTTGACGCTGAACCAGCGGTTTTCATACACAGTTTGTTCGTTCTGTTTCGTCCACTGCACGGTTCTGCCACCTTCCGCTGAGTAAGTGGCAATATCGCAGCAGGAGCAGTTCGACAGCAGACGCAGAACGACCTCTCACCGCCGCGGCGCAGTGTCTTGACAGGGATTTACAGCGGTACGCGCAGAGCTCCGTCGATGAGTTCGGCCGCCTCTGAGGTGCCCGCACAGCCGCTGCGGACCAGGTGTTCGCGTACCGCGCGGAGTCTGTCGCGCAGACGCTGGGACTCCATCCCGCGGGCCTGTTCGGCCATCTGCACCGCGGTGGCCACCGCCTTGTCGGCGTTGCCCTGACGCAGCTCGATCGTGCTGAGCATCGCGAGCCGGTGCACCCGGCCCCGGTCATGGGCCGGATTGTCGACGGCCAGGGAGGCATGCTCCCGCGCCGCCACCAGCTCGCCGAGGCTGAGCAGCGCCTCCGCCACCTGGACATTGACCAACCCCGGCTGGACATAGCCGGTTTCGTCGGGTTCGTATCCCCGCCGGATGCGTTCGGCGGCCTGCTCGGCACGCCGGATGCAGGACAGCGCGCTCGTGCCGTCGCCGAGGTGCGCGTACGCCTTCGCCTGCATCGCGTACAGGTCGGAGGCGAGCGCGGGGGTGATGTGCCGGCCCGCGGCACGCAGCGCGGCCTCCGCGAAGGCGACGGCCTGCCGGTTCTCCCGCATGAACAGCGACTGGTTGACGAGGAGCGCGATCACATAGGCGCCGAGCCCCCTGTCCCCACTGGCCTTCGCCAGGCGCAGCGCCTGATGGAAGTACCGCTGGGCAAGACCGTGCGCGTCGGAGTCGTAGGCGCAGATCCCGGCGACGGCCACCAACCCGCCGGTGGCCCGGTGCAGTTGACGGCCGGTCTCGTCGGTGTAGCTGCCGCGCAGCAGCGGGGCGGCCTCGGCGTTGAGGAAACCGACGATCCGGGTGCGGGTCGCGATGCCGCCGGCCTTGCGGTACATCTGCTCGTAGTGCGTACGGGCGGCGCGCAGCATCTCCAGGTCGCCGGCGGTGACCCGGTGCCGTCCTCCGCGCGACACATCGACGTCCTCGGGCGGGTTCTCCCACTCCCACACCGGCATGACGGCGGGCGTGCCGGTGACCGCGGGGGCGCCCAGTATGTGCGGCCGCTGCTGCTCGTCGGAGCGCCACAGGGCGGTGGCCCGCTCCACGAACCCGGACAGCGAGGTGACATGCGGGGCGTTGGGCTCACCGGGGACACCGAGGCCGATGTCGTCGAGGTTGACGGTGCGGTGCAGCCGGGCGGCGAGCACCTCGCAGATCAGGTCGGGCACCTGGCCGCGGGGGCGCTGGCCCTTCAGCCATCGCGCTACGGCGGTGTGTTCGTACCGGAGCGCGAGCCCGCGCGCACGTCCGGCCTGGTTCACGTGTGCGGCCAACCCCGCGTGCGATATTCCCGCTTCGTCCAGGATCGCGTCGAGCAGAGTATTGGGCTGCATATATGCCCCCCGGGTGGCTCGGTGCCGTCAGAGTAGTGGGTGTGGCTTCACACGGGGTGTGAACGGAGTGCTCGAATCCGTAGCGTGCGCGCACTGTCGCGGAGAGTTTCCAGCCGGTTGACTGAAATGCCTCGCAAGAGGCCGGCCGGGCCGCCGGCTCCCCCTCGTACAGTGCGGCGGCCCGTCTCCGCGCCGTCCGCCCAGCTGCCTGCCCGACACTCCGTGGCGGGGCGGACGGCTGCCGCCGGCTTGGCCGCACGACTCATCGCCGGGTGTCTAAAGGTGTGTTGTCGGCTGCGGCTGTGATGTGGCTGGTCGCGCAGTTCCCCGCGCCCCTGAGGCATGCCCCTGGCAACGCTCGTTTCGCAGTACCAGGAGGGCGATGTCGTCCGTGGGGGCTCCCGCCGCATGGCGCAACAGGCCTGCGAAGACCGAACCGAGTACAGCCTGAGGAGCGTCGTCGGCGGCTTTCGCCAAAGCCCCCGGCAGGGAGAAGAACCGGCCATGAGCGTCTCTCGTGTCCTCCGCCCCGTCCGTGTGGAGGACCAGGGTCTCGCCGGGGAGGAGGTATCCGCAGTGCATGGGCGGCAGTTCGGGCGGGAGCGGGAACGGCCCGAGCGGAGGGAGGGGGTCCGCTCGGGTCAGGGGGTCGACCCGTGCGCCGCTCAGCAGGTACGGCCACGGGTGCCCGCAGTTCAGTGCGCACACGTCGCCGTCCCGGCCGATCTCCAGGAGCAGCACGGTGACGAAATCCTCGGCGACCGGCTCGTCGTCCCGGGCCCGTTCGCGCAGATGTCTGCCCAGCGCGCGCTCCAACCGGCGCAGCACACCGCCGAGTTCGGGCTCGTCATGGACGGCCTCACGGAAGCTGCCGAGGACGGCGGCGACGGTACCGAGAGCGGCGAGGCCATGCCCACGGACGTCACCCATGACGACGCGTACGCCGTGCTCGGTGGCGATCACCTCGTACAGGTCACCGCCGACAGAGGCGCCGCGGTCCGCGGAGAGCTGGGCGGCGGCGATGTCCAGCCCCTCGACGCGCGGCGGCAGCGGTCGCAGCAGGGCACTCTGCGCGGCACCGGCGACCTGCCGGATCTGCCGGAGTTCGCGCAGCAGCGCATGCCGGACGTGAAGTATCAGCCCGGTGCCGACGGCGAAGAACACGGCGCTGGTCGCGAGGCGTGCCTCGAAGCCGGTCTGCTGGGCGAGCGGGCAGGTCAGCTTGTACGTGACCGCCACGGCCCCCCACGCGGTGGGTAACCCCAGCGAGACCACCCTACGGGGAACCCGACCCCTGATACGGATCATGCCGATGGCCCCCCAATAGGCCCAGACAGCACAGAAGGACCGACCCCGAGAGGCCGGTCCGATTCTGTCGACAGCATGACCCGGTAGGACCAGATCACCAGGAAATGTCACTCAATTGAGTGACATGACCGCAGGTGCCCCCAAGGGGCGCGGGGAACTGCGCGACCAGCCACAGCCCACCCGCACCCGGCACACGACATCAGCCGCGCAGGACCGCTCCCGTACGCTCGCCCGCCAGGGCGACCGCAGCGTCCCTGGCAGCCGACGCCTCATCGACCGTCAGCGTCCGATCCGCCGCCCGGAACCGCAACGCATACGCGAGCGACTTCCTGCCGTCCCCCAGCTGCTCCGCGTTCTCGTACACGTCGAACAACCGGATCGCCTCGAGAAGCGGCCCCGCACCCTCGCGCAGCGCGTCCTCGACATCGGCGTGCGGCACGAACTGGTCCACGACCAGCGCCACATCCTGCGTGGCGACAGGGAACGTGGAGATGCCCGGCGCCCGAGGCGTGTCGTCGCCGACGGCCTCCAGCGCATCCAGGTCCAGCTCCATCGCGGAGGTACGCGCGGGCAGCCCGAACGCCTTCACGACCCGCGGGTGCAGCTCACCGGCGTGCCCGACGACCTTCTCGACGCCCTCGGCGACGACCACGAGCTCGGCGCACCGCCCCGGGTGCCACGGCCCGTACTGCCCACCGCGGACGACCAGTTCGGCACCGGCCTCACGGGCGACGGCCCGTGCCGCCTCGATCGCGTCGGCCCAGTCCGCCGGACGGCCCTTGCCCCACCAGCCGGCCTGCTCACGGGCGCCCGCGAGAACGGCCGCCACATGCCGCGGCTGCGCGGGCAGCGCGGCGTTCAGCGAGGCGAGCTCCTCGTCCGTGGGACGCCGGTCGACGGGCAGCGGGACGGCGACGCGCTGCTCCTCGCGCGGGTTGAAGACCAGGCCCGTCTCGAAGAGGGCCAGGTCGTGCGAGCCCCGCCCGTCGTTGCGCCGCAGCGCACCGAGGAGTCCCGGCAGCAGCGACGTACGGAGCGCGGGCTCCTCGTCGTTGAGCGGGTTGGTCAGCTTGACGACGCGGCGGGCCGGGTCGTCGGCCTCCAGCAGAAGCTGGTCGAAGACCTGCTCACCGAGGAAGGGGTAGTTCGGCGCCTCGACGAATCCGGCACCGGCCAGCGCCCGGCCGACGCGGCGGTGCAGCCGCTGCCGGTGGGTGAGGCCGCGGCCCGAGGGGGGCTTGGGCAGCGTGGAGGGCAGGTTCTCGTAGCCCTCCAGGCGGATGACCTCTTCCGCCAGGTCGTTGACCTCGGTGAGGTCGGGACGCCAGGACGGCACGGTGACGATCAGCTCGTCCTGCCCGTACACGTCGCAGCCGACCTGCTGGAGACGGCGTACGACGGTCTCGCGGCCGTACTCCACACCCGCGACCTTGTCCGGGTGGTCGGCCGCGACGGCGATGGTGTGCGGCGCGGACGGTGCGGCGACCTCGGTGACACCGGCGTCGGCGGTGCCGCCCGCGAGCAGCACGAGGAGGTCGACGGTGCGCTGGGCGGCGGCCGCGGCGGCCGCCGGGTCGACACCGCGCTCGAAGCGCCGGGACGCCTCGGAGGAGAGCTTGTGGCGCCGGGCCGTCCGGGCGATGGAGACCGCGTCGAAGTGCGCGGCCTCGATGACCACGTCGGTCGTGCCTTCGCCTTCCTCGTGGTCGGCGATCTCGGTGTTCGCGCCGCCCATGACACCCGCGAGGCCGATCGGGCCGCGCTCGTCGGTGATGACCAGGTCCTCGGCGTGCAGCTTCCGCTTGGCGCCGTCGAGGGTGACGATCTCCTCGCCCTCGCCGGCCCGGCGGACGCCGATGGTGCCCTGGACCAGCTTGCGGTCGTAGGCGTGCAGCGGCTGGCCGAGCTCCATCATCACGTAGTTGGTGATGTCGACGGCGAGCGAGATCGGACGCATGCCGACCTTCTGGAGCCGGCGCTGGAGCCAGAGCGGGGAGCGGGCCTCGGGGCTGAGACCGCTGACCGTACGGGCCGTGAAGCGGTCGCAGCCGAGCGGCTCGGAGACCTGCACCGGGTAGCCGTACGCGTTGGGACCCGGGACGTCCAGGAGCGCCGGGTCGCGCAGCGGCAGGCCGTAGGCGATGGCGGTCTCGCGGGCGACGCCGCGGATGGACAGACAGTCGCCGCGGTTGGCGGTCACGGCGATGTCCAGGACCTCGTCGACCAGTTCCAGGAGCTCGATGGCGTCCTTGCCGACCTCGGTCTCCGGCGGCAGCACGATGATGCCGTGGCTGCCGTCGTCGCCCATGCCCAGCTCGTCGCCGGAGCAGATCATGCCGTGGGACGTCTTGCCGTACGTCTTGCGCGCGGAGATCGAGAAGCCGCCCGGCAGGGTGGCGCCGGGGAGGACCACGACGACCTTGTCGCCGACGGCGAAGTTGCGGGCGCCGCAGACGATCTCCTGCGGCTCGCCGGTGCCGTTGGCCTGGCCGACGTTCACGGTGCAGAAGCGGATGGGCTTCTTGAACTCGGTCAGCTCCTCGATGGTCAGCACCTGGCCGACGACGAGGGGGCCCTTGAGGTCGGCACCGAGGTGCTCGACGGTCTCGACCTCGAGGCCGGCCGAAATGAGCTTGGCCTGGACGTCTCGGCCGGTTTCGGTCGCCGGCAGGTCGACGTACTCCCGCAGCCAGGAAAGCGGGACCCGCATCAGATCTCCATCCCGAACGGCCGAGTGAACCGGACGTCACCCTCGACCATGTCTCGCATGTCTTCGACGTTGTGGCGGAACATCAGCATCCGCTCGATCCCGAACCCGAAGGCGAACCCGCTGTACTTCTCCGGGTCGACGCCACAGGCGGTCAGCACCTTGGGGTTGACCATGCCGCAGCCGCCGAGCTCGATCCAGCCCTCGCTGGAGCAGGTACGGCAGGGGCGGTCGGGGTTGCCGACGGACTCGCCGCGGCAGACGTAGCAGACCATGTCCATCTCGGCGGACGGCTCGGTGAAGGGGAAGAAGTTCGGCCGCAGCCGGGTCTTCATGCCCTCGCCGAACAGGGACTGGACCATGTGGTCCATCGTGCCCTTGAGGTCGGCCATGGTGAGGCCCTCGTCGACGGCCAGCAGCTCGACCTGGCGGAAGACCGGGGTGTGCGTGGCGTCCAGCTCGTCGGTGCGGTAGACGACACCGGGGCAGATCACGTAGACCGGCAGCTCACGGTCGAGCAGCGAGCGGATCTGCACGGGCGAGGTGTGGGTGCGCAGCACGACACCGGACTCGGTGCCGCCCTCGGGGCCCTGCACGAAGAAGGTGTCGGCCTCGCCGCGGGCCGGGTGGTCCGGGCCGATGTTGAGGGCGTCGAAGTTGAACCACTCGGCCTCGACCTGCGGGCCCTCGGCGACCTCGTAGCCCATGGCCACGAAGACGTCCTCGATGCGCTCCGACAGGGTGGTGAGCGGGTGGCGGGCGCCGGCCGGTACACGGTCGTACGGCAGTGTGACGTCCACCGACTCCTCGACCAGGACACGCGCGTCGCGCTCGGCCTCGAGCTCGGTCTGACGAGCGGCGAGCGCCTTGTTCACGGCGCCGCGGGCCTGTCCGACGAGCTTTCCGGCGGCGGCCTTGGCCTGCGGGGGCAGGGCGCCGATCTCGCGGTTGGCGAGGGCCAGCGGCGAGGTGCCGCCGGTGTGGGCGACCTTGGCCTCCTGGAGCGCGTCGAGGGAGTCCGCGGCGGCGAAGGCGGCGAGCGCCTCGTCCCGCATGCGCTCGATCTCTTCTGGCTTCAACGCCTCGACCTCTACAGGGTCGTACGACTTGTTCGGTGCCGACATCTCTTCCCGTGCTTCCGATTGGCTGGCTGAAGGTCCCCGTCACCGACTCACACAGAGGTCAGAGGGCCGTCCATGGGACACAAAGGTGCCAAAGGCCGAGTCTAACGGGGTGGGGGTGTACGAATGCGCCCGTGGGCCGCTAGGCGAGATACGCCGGCGCCGCCACGGGCAACGTAAATCGGAACTCCGCGCCGCCCTCGGGGGCGCGGCCGACGGTGATGGTGCCGCCGTGGGCTTCGACGATGCCCTTGACGATGTACAGCCCGAGGCCCGTGCCGCCGCGCTTGCTGCCCCGCCAGAAGCGGGTGAAGACGCGGTTCATGGACTCCTCCGGGATGCCGGACCCCTCGTCGCTCACCGTGACCGACGTACCGACGTCCTCCCCTTCCCGGGGCGACGCCGAGGGCGTGACGTCAATCGTGACCGTTCCCTCGCCGTGGCGCACGGCATTTTCGAGCAGGTTGCTGAGCACCTGGTCGACCTTGTCCGGGTCGGCCCACAGCATGGGCAGCGGCTGCTCGATGCGCAGCAGGAACCGGTCGGCGGTCTGCCCGGCGGCGACGTAGGCCTGGATGTGCCGCCCCACCGCGGCCCCGATGTCGACGGGCTGGCGCCGCACCTCCAGGCGTCCGGAGTCGATGCGCGAGATGTCGAGCAGCTCGGCGATGAGCCGGGTGACCCGGTCGGCGTCGGCGTCGACGGTCTCCAGCATCAGCCGCTTCTGGTCGTCGGTGAACCGTTCCCACTTGGCGAGCAGCGTGGCGGTGAAGCCCTTGACGGAGGTGAGCGGTGACCGCAGTTCATGGGCGACGGTGGCGATCAGCTCGGCGTGGCTGCGTTCGGTGCGGCGCCGGGCCTCGGTGTCGCGGAGGCAGACGACGACGCGGTGGACGGGCCCGGTGGGCTCGGTGCGTACGTACTGCGCGGAGACGAGGACCTCATGTCCGCCGGGAAGGAGCAGATTCCGCTCGGGCTGGCGGCGCCGGATGGCGAGTCCCCCGTAGGGGTCCGTCACCTGCCACCAGCGTCGGCCTTCCAGGTCCTCTAACGGCAGCGCCTTGTCGAGCCGCTGTCCGAGGGCCTCGGCGGCCGGTACGGCGGTGATGCGCTCGGCGGCGGCGTTGAAGCAGACGACCCGGCCGTGCTCGTCGGCGACGACCAGTCCGTCGGGCAGGAGGTCGGGGTCGATGCCGAGCCCGGCCGGCTCACCGGGGCCGGACGCGGACCCGTGCCGCACGTCCCGTGCTCCCGGTGCGCTGCTCGTGCCGACGCTCATATCCCCGTACCCCACCTCTTCGACGGAGGGCCCCCGAGCTGGTCACCCTACTAGCTCTCGGTGACGGAGCGGCACCCTCCGGAGGCGCGCTGTGCACGGGCCGACGCGTAGAGACATACGGCGGCGGCGGTCGCCAGGTTCAGACTCTCGGCCTTCCCGTGGATCGGGACGCGCACGACGGCGTCCGCGAGCGCGCGGGTCTCCTCCGGAAGCCCCCACGCCTCGTTCCCGAAGATCCAGGCGGTCGGTCCGCCCATGGTCCCCTTGTCGAGCTCGTCGTCGAGGTCGTCGGTCCCGGCCCCGTCGGCGGCGAGGATCCGCACACCGGCGTCCTTGAGCCCCTGGACCGCCTGCTCCACGGGGACTCCGACGGCGACGGGGAGATGGAAGAGGGAGCCCACGGAGGCACGTACGGCCTTGGGGTTGTAGAGATCCACGGACGCGTCGGTCAGTACGACGGCCTCGGCCCCGGCGGCGTCCGCGCACCGCAGGACGGTCCCGGCGTTCCCGGGGTCGCGAACGTTCGCGAGCACGGCGACGAGCCGGGGGCGGGCGGCGAGGATCTCCTCGAAGGGGGTGTCGAGGAACCGGCACACACCGACGAGCCCCTGCGGGGTGACGGTGGTGGAGATGTCGGCGATGACGTCCTCGGAGGCGAGATGCACACGCGCCCCGACGGCACGGGCCTCCCCGATGATCTCCGCGTAGCGCTCGGCGGCCTCGACGGTGGCGAACAACTCCACGAGCCCGTGCCCGGCAGCCTCCCGCACGGCCTGCGGTCCCTCGGCCAGGAACAGTCGCTCCTTGCCCCGGAAGTTCCGCCTGGCGAGCCGCCGGGCGGCGGAGACGCGGGGGGAACGGGGGGAGATCAGCTCGGGGGTTGCGGAGTGCATGAGGCTCACTTTCAGAACTACACAACAGGACCCGCAAGCCCAAAAGCCTGCGGGTCCCTCATGTCACGTCGGCTCAAAGCCAGGCGTCAGGCCGCCTTGGGGGCGTTGACGTCCGCCGGCAGGGCCTTCTGCGCAACCTCGACCAGCGCGGCGAACGCGGTGGCGTCGTTGACGGCCAGCTCGGCCAGGATCTTGCGGTCGACCTCGATGTTCGCCGCGTTCAGACCCTGGATGAAGCGGTTGTACGTGATGCCGTTGGCGCGGGCAGCAGCGTTGATGCGCTGGATCCACAGCCGACGGAAGTCACCCTTGCGCTTCTTGCGGTCGTTGTAGTTGTAGACCAGCGAGTGGGTGACCTGCTCCTTGGCCTTGCGGTACAGGCGCGAACGCTGACCGCGGTAGCCGGAGGCCGCCTCGAGGATCGCCCGGCGCTTCTTGTGGGCGTTGACTGCCCGCTTGACGCGTGCCACTTGTTAACTCCTTGTAGCGGGGCCGTGGTTGGACTCACACGGCCCGGAATCGATGGGGTCCCGGTCCAGACGTACGGCGCTCAGTCAGGGCGCCGCGTACGTCACTTGCCGAGAAGCTTCTTGATCTTCGCGGCGTCGCCCGGGGCCATCTCGGCGTTGCCGGTGAGGCGGCGCGTCACGCGGGACGACTTGTGCTCGAGCAGGTGGCGCTTGCCGGCACGCTCGCGGAGCACCTTGCCGGAGCCGGTGATCTTGAAGCGCTTGCTGGCACCGCTGTGCGACTTGTTCTTCGGCATAGCGCCGTTCTCTCCTCTGGGTGGCGCTCCGGTGCCCGGTCGTGAAACCGGGCACACGGTGGAGCGTCGCTCTTGTATCGGTTACGTCCTGGGGGACTCGCGTCCCCTGGGATCACGCCTCGGCGGGAGCCTCGGCAGGGGCCTCGGCAGCAGCCTCGGCGACCTCGGCGTCCTCGCCGTCCGCGTTCACGGCGTCGGGGTCCGCGGCGTTCTGCGACTTGCCGGGGTTGGCCTTCGCTTCAGCCTTGCGGGCTTCCTGCGCCTGCCGCGCCTCGGCCATCGCCTCGGTCTTCTTCTTGTGCGGACCGAGAACCATGATCATGTTTCGGCCGTCCTGCTTCGGGTTCGACTCAACGAAACCGAGGTCCTCGACGTCCGACGCGAGACGCTGCAGCAGTCGGTAGCCGAGTTCCGGCCGGGACTGCTCGCGACCACGGAACATGATCGTGATCTTGACCTTGTCGCCCTGCTTGAGGAACCGGACGACGTGACCCTTCTTGGTGTCATAGTCGTGCGGGTCGATCTTCGGCCGGAGCTTCATCTCCTTGATGACCGTGTGCGCCTGGTTCTTGCGCGCCTCACGGGCCTTCATGGCCGACTCGTACTTGAACTTCCCGTAGTCCATGAGCTTGCACACAGGCGGACGGGCGGTTGCCGCCACCTCGACCAGGTCCAGGTCGTACTCCTGCGCAAGCTCCAGTGCCTTGGCCAGGGGGACGATGCCCACCTGCTCGCCACTGGGACCGACAAGTCGCACCTCTGGAACGCGAATCCGGTCGTTGATGCGGGGCTCGGCGCTGATGGATCCTCCTCGGTTAGCACCACACGGCAGTCTGGCGGACAGCCGCGTTTGTCTCTTTTCGACAGACCTAACCGCGCCGAAGCACAAAAAATGCCCCGGACGATCACAAGACGGGGCTCCAAAACACTGCCGGAGCACCGCCGCGATGATCGCGGGGCGCGCATTCGGGCGACTCCATCGTCCGTACGGAACGATGGTGGCCGCCTGACCGGGGTGACCCGCCGTCCCGGGGGACGGTCAGGTGGGAGATCGGAGCCTCCACTTGTGGGCCGGGCACGCGAGTGTCCAGCCGGTCGTCAAACAGATTAGCAGGATCGCTTGACAAGGACCAATTGGGGGAACGACGGCACGGACCGCCTATCGTGTGGGCCATGAGTGACACCCCTCCTGAGTCCCCCGCCGACTTCGACGAAATGACCCGCGACATCGCCGAGGTCCCCGCCGTCGAGGTGATCGTGACGGTCGCCGTGAACCTGATGAGCGCCGCCGCAGTGAAGCTCGGTCTGACCGAGGAGGGCGACAAGTACAAGGACCTGGACGAGGCCCGCAAGCTGATCCACGCCCTCGCCGGTCTGCTGGACGGCAGCGCGACCGAGATCAGCTCCTTCCACGCGGCCCCGCTGCGCGACGGTCTGAAGTCCCTCCAGCTGGCGTTCCGCGAGGCGTCGATCGTCCCGGACGAGCCGGGCCAGGGCCCGGGCGAGAAGTACACGGGCCCGGTCTACGGCTGAATCCCTACCGCACGTACAAGGGCTCGCCCGGAGGCGTCGCCCCGGCCGGCAGCAGTGCCAGGTCGAGGCCGCGCACCAGGCGGGCCCTCAGCGTTTCGTCGGCGGCCAGCCGCCGGGCGACCGCGTGGACACCGGCGTCGTGCGGGACGACGGGGTCGAGGACCAGGGCGAGGGTGCCGTCCCCCTGGCCGGGACCGAGATAGGCCCGCTCCACCGCACGCACGTCGGCGACGGCGGCCCGCACCGCCGCCACGACCGCGGGGTCGGCCAGCGGGTCCGTCGACGTACGCCCCTCGGCGAGGGCGAGCAGCGCGGGGCCGGTCAGCTCGAAGGCCACGGGGCCGGCCAGGTCCAGGACGACCGTGTCCGCCTTCTCGTGCGCGGCGGCCTGGAGCGCCTGGTGCAGGGGTACGGCGACGGGGCGCGCCGCCGGGTCCCAGCGCGCCAGCGAGTCGGTGGACGTGAAGGCTGGCAGGGCGGTGCGGCCGCCGGCCTTCAGGGTCGGGACGGCCATGTCGCTGGTCTTCTCGCGGCGCAGTCCGTTCTCGTCCTCCTCGACCTCGCCGAGCACGGCCACGACGGGGACGAGCAGTCGGGCGCCCTTCAGGGCCTCCAGGACGGGTCCCACGGCGGTGCGGTCCTCGGCCCAGGCGGCGAGCGCCGCGCTCAGCCCGGGGTCGGCGGAGCCGTCGTCGTCGGAGAAGCCGGAGTCGGGAATGTTCTTGTTCGCCACGGTCACCGACCCTATAGGGGGGATGCTGCTGGGCTTGTGCGGCCCCGGAAACCTCACCGTGACCCTCTTCACCGGAATCTCAGATTTCCCTGACACACATCTAACTTTCGTCTAACGGCAGGCACAGCCGGAGGCCCGACCATCACGGTCATGGAGTCCTCCAGAGCCCGCCGAAGCCGCCGCCCGCGCCCGTCCCGGCGGCGCCCGCTGATGTACACCGCCCTCGCCTCCGTCGCGATCGTCGGTGCCACGGCCGGGGGGACCGTGTACGTGAAGGCGCAGGCGCACTCCGGCGCTCCCTCCGTATCGTCGGCCCCGTCGTCGGCCCCGTCGCCGGCCGCGGCGGCGACGAGCGAGGAGGCATCGGTGGAGCCCGTGACGCAGCCGACGGTGGACCACGACAAGCTGCTCGCCACGGCCATGGAGTCGGTGACCGTGCCGGGCGACGCGGACGTCTCGGTCGCCGTGCTCGACCTGGACTCCGGGGAGAGCGCCACGTACGGGGATGCCGCCTTCGACACGGCGAGCATCGTCAAGGTCGACATCCTGGCGGCGCTGCTGCTCCGGGCGCAGGACGAGGACCGGCATCTCACGGCGGCCGAGAGGTCGTACGCCACCGCGATGATCGAGAACAGTGACAACGCCTCCGCGTCGGCGCTGTGGCGGATCATCGGGCAGGCCGAGGGGCTCGACGCGGCGAACGAGCGGCTCGGGCTCACGGGCACCGAGGGCGGTGACGGGATGCTGTGGGGGCTGACCCGGACCACGGCGGCGGATCAGCTCACGTTGCTTCGGCAGGTGTTCGGGGACGACTCGGAGTTGAGCTCGGCGTCGCGCGAGTATGTGCGGGGGCTGATGGGCCGGATAGCCGTCGGCCAGGACTGGGGAGTGTCGGCCGCGGCGGACGGGTCCGCGTGGGCCTTGAAGAACGGCTGGCTGCCGCGGTCGACCACCGGGCTGTGGGACATCAACAGCATCGGGCGGGTCACCGCGTCGGACGGTCGCGCGTATCTGGTGGTCGCGCTGTCGAACGGCAACGCGACGAAGGAGAAGGGGGTGTCGCTCGTGGAGTCGGCTTCTCGGGCCGCGGTGTCGGTGTTCACGGGTTGAGAGTGCCGCGACAGGCCGTCGGGCGGGGTGGGGCAGCGTGGTGGCCGGTCGCGCCCACGCGGCGGTAGCCGCACCTTGACACAGCCCCGCGCCCCTACCGGCGTTGTCCGAACCCGGGCCGGCGGCTCAGAGTTCGTCGTGGTTCTCCCGACGGCCCCGCCACAGCACCACCGCCGCGATCAGCAGGACACCGCCGGCGCCGCCCGCGAGCGGGGCCGCCCAGCCTGCCCCGTCGTCCTCCTGCTCGGCCGCGTCCGGGCCCGAGCCGAAGTACTTCTCGCCGTAGGACGCTGCCTGCAGGCCTTCCGGCTTCAGCTCTGCGGCTGCCTTGATCGCGGCGGCCGGGTCGACCAGGCCGTAGCCGCGGGAGTCGTCGCGGCCGCCGACGGGGGCGTCGCGGGCCGTGTCCTCCAGGAGCTTCTTGATCTGGGCCGGAGTCAGGCCGGGGTGGGCCGCCTTGACCAGGGCGACGGCGCCGGAGACGAAGGCCGCGGCGGCACTGGTGCCCCAGCCCTCGTAGTACTTGTGGTCGGGGTCGGCGATGACGACCTTGTCGCCGGGGGCGCTGACCGTGGAGTACCAGCGGCGGGTGGAGAAGGCGGCGCGGGTGCCGTACCGGTCGACGGCGGTCGCGGCGATGACTCCCGGGTAGGCGGCCGGGTAGGAGATGTGGTCGCCCTTCTCGCCGCCGTTGCCGGCCGAGGCCACGACGACGGAGCCCTTCTTGAGGGCGTACTGGACGGCCTCGTCCTCGGCGGGTTCGGGGTGGGCGGACTTGGAGTCGTCGCCCAGGGAGAGGTTGATGACGTCGGCGCCGTGGTCGGCGGCCCAGCGGATGCCTTCGGCGAGGGCGTTGCCGCGGGTGTTGCGGGCCTTGCCGCGGGCCGAGTCACCGTCCTCCAGGATGACGCGGACGGGGAGGATCTTGGCCTCGGGGGCGATGCCCATCACGCCGTCGGCGTCGCCGATCCCGTGTCCGTGGCCGGCGATGATGCCGGCCATCGCGGTGCCGTGGCGGGCCCAGGCGCGGTCGCCGCGGCTCGCTCCGAAGCCGACCATGTCCTTGCCGTCGAGGACGTTGCCGACGAGGTCGGGGTGGTCGTCCTCGACGCCGGTGTCGAGGACGGCGACGGTGATGCCCTTGCCCTTGGTGGTCTGCCAGGCCTCCTGGGTGTGCATGGCCTCGAGGGCCCACTGCTGGGCGCGTATGCCGTCGGCGTGCGCCGCGGTGGGCGGTACGAGGGCGAGGGAGGCGGCGAGAAGGGCGCTGAGGAGGCCGGCGCGGCGGGTCATGGCGTTCACGACGGTTTCTCCGTGGCCGAGCTGACGGTCTTGCGGAAGCCGCGTTCGATGCGGTCGGCGAGGCCCTGGGCCTCGTGGCCGAGACCGGCCTGGGCGATGTCCGTGGTGGCGTCGGACGCCATGGCCTTCTCGGCGGGTTCCGGCTCGTCGACGCTGCGGCCGTCGGCCCAGCCGGAGACGGCGAAGGCGACGACGGGGGCGTCGGTGAGGACGGAGACGGCCCAGGAGGCCCGCTGCTTCCTGCCGAAGGCGGCGGCGACGGTGTTCTTGGCGGCGTAGGTCCGGGGCATGAGGTCGCTGCGGTCGCCCAGCTTCTCCTTGCCGAACCGGGTGTCGAGGGCGGTCATTCCGGCGGCGTCTGCCTTGGTGAAGAGAAGGCCGACGGTGGTGACATAGCTCTGGGTGGCGTCGGTGTAGGTGGCGCGGAGCAGCCGCTGGCAGCCGACGGGGGCGAGTGCCTTGCGCAGCAGGGGGTCGAAGGCGTCCTTGCAGCCGCTGTCCGGGGCGACGGCGATCCGCGTCCAGGTCCGGTCGGCGCCGCCGGGGCCCGCGCCCTGTCCCTCGACGGTGCGCGGGAAGAGCTGGTCGACCGGAACGCCGTGCCACATCTCGGCGGCCGCCGCGAAGGCGTCCCCGGACCCGGCAGCGGCCGAGTCCCCGACGAGCCAACTCCCGGTCACGGCACCGCCGATGAGGCCAAGGCCGAGCACGAGACAGACGGCCACACCGACGGCCCGCAGCCGTCCTCGCCCACGGAGCACTCGCGGCCGCGCCCGCTCGTCGTACCCCTCGGGCTGCCCGAACGACACGACGGGCCGCCCGGATCCAGGGGTGTCACCGGGTGCCAGGGGGGCGCTCCAGGAGAGAGAGGGATCGGGCTGCCGGGGGGACGTGCCCCCTCCGGAGGGTGCGGTGTGGCCGAAGGCATCGGCAGCCACCGATTCCGACCGATGCCCGGTCCCGGACACACCGTCCGACGCCGACACCGGCCGAGAGCCGGGCCGCGGCGGCACACCGGCCGGGGCGCCGGAGGGCGCCGTCGAGCCGGGCGCAGAGAACTGGCGGGTACCCGACCCGGGGGGAGCGCCAGCAGGCGCCGTCGGGCCGAGCGCAGAGGACGGACGGGTGTCTGGCCTGGGCGGGGCGCCGGAGGGCGCCGTCGGGTCGGGCGCAGAGAACTGACGGGTACCCGACCCGGGCGAAGCACCGGCGGGCGCCGTCGGGCCAAGGGCAGAGGACGGACGGGTGCCCGGCCTGGGCGGTACGCCGGAAGGCGCCGTCGGACCGGGCGCAGAGGACTGGCGGGTACCTGACCCGGGCGAAGCGCCGGCGGGCGCCGTCGGGCCAAGGGCAGAGGACGGACGGGTGCCCGGCCTGGGCGGTACGCCCGAGGGCGCCGTCGGACCGGGCTCCGAAGACGGGCGTATGCCTGGCCTGGGCGGTGCACCAGCGGGCGTCGTCGGGTGGGGCCCGGAGGACGGGCGCGGTGGTGCGGCGGGGGGCGCGGGGCGACCCGGGGAGGAGGCGTCCGGATCGACCGGTACCGGGCGGAGGCGGAAGGTGGTCTCGAAGGACGTTTCCGGGGGTGTGCCATTGCGGCGCGGGGGTGTCGCGGGGGTTCCCGGGATGTCCTGGCCGGGGGCCGGTGGTGTGTCCGGGAAGCGGGCGGAGGCCTTCGGCGGGGGCGGGGTCGAGGGGGCGGAGCCGTCGGAGGACGGGGCGCGCAGGCGGGGGAAGCGGGGAGGCGTGTCCAGGGGGGTGTCACGGGCCGGTTCCGCGGTATCGCCGCGCCGGGGCGAACCCACGCCACCCGCGGGCACCGTACGGGCCCCCTGCCGCTCTCCCGGTCGCGTACCCGGCAACGGGGGCAGGGCCGTCGTCGGCCGCGTGGCCGATCCTTGGGCCGGTGGCCGTTCCTCGGTGGGGCCCGGGGTGCGCCCGGGCTCCTCGTGGTCCGTGGCCTGGGGGTCCGTTTTCGGGGGGTCCGTGGGGCGTGGAGGTGTCGTGGGGCGCGGAGGGATGGAGGCGTGCCGCGCTTCCGTACTCATGCGCCCCCCGTTTCCCTTGTGCCCGGGTCCGTCGTCGTCCCCGGTGCGAACAGGCCCGCCCGGGCACGCATACCCGCACGGACGGACCGGCATCCCCTGACTCGGGCCCCTGCCGTCCTCACATGCGTGCGCGTCACTCTACGGGTTGTCCCCGGCCGGACGGGAACCAGTCCACGAGCCCGGGGCTTTAGCCCGGAACGTCCCCCTACCCTGCGGTAATCCTGTCTGGCAGGCTTCGTTCATGACTGCGCGCGCCGCCGACCGGGCCCGGTACGACCGGGCCACCGCTCACCTCGACGCCCCTTTGGCGATCGTGGATCTGGACGCCTTCGACGCGAACGCGGACGATCTCGTCCGCCGGGCCGGCGGCAAGCCGATCCGTGTGGCCAGCAAGTCCGTGCGGTGCCGGGCGCTGCTCGAACGCGTTCTCGCCAAGGACGGTTTCGCGGGCCTCATGTCCTTCACCCTGGCCGAATCCCTGTGGCTGGCACGCTCCGGCTTCGACGACATCCTGCTCGCCTACCCCTCCGCCGACAGCGCCGGGTACGCCGAGCTGACCTCGGACCCCAAGCTCGCCGCCGCCGTGGCCGTCATGGTCGACGACGTCTCACAGCTCGACCTCATCGACCGCTCCCGGGACGGCGGAAGTGAAGTCGTCCGCGTCTGCCTGGAGTTGGACACCTCCCTCAAGCTCCTCGGCGGCCGGGTGCGGGTGGGCGCCCGGCGCTCCCCGCTGCACTCCCCCGCCCAGGTCGCCGACCTCGCCCGCGCGATCGCCCGGCGGCCCGGGTTCAAGGTCGTCGGGATCATGGCGTACGAGGGTCATATCGCCGGTGTGGGCGACTCCGTCGCCGGGCATCCGTTCCGGTCCCGTGCCGTGCGGCTGATGCAGGCCACCGCCCGCAAGGAGCTCGCCGAGCGGAGGGCGGCGGTGGTGCGTGCCGTCCGGTCGGTCGTGCCCGACCTGGAGTTCGTGAACGGCGGCGGTACCGGCAGCGTCCAGACCACCGCCGCCGAGGACGCCGTGACCGAGATCGGGGCCGGGTCGGGGCTGTACGTGCCGCGGCTCTTCGACAACTACACGTCGTTCAGCGGGCGTCCGGCCGCGCTCTTCGCCCAGCCCGTCGTGCGGCGGCCCGGCGTCGGTGTCGTCACGGTGCTCGGGGGCGGCTATCCGGCCTCCGGTGCGCCCGGGCCCGACCGGCTCCCGGTGCCCTATCTGCCGGAGGGGCTGAAGTACGACCCTCAGGAGGGGCCCGGCGAGGTGCAGACGCCGCTCCTCGGCTCCCCCGCCGACGATCTCCTCCTCGGGGACAAGGTGTGGTTCCGGCACGCGAAGGCCGGGGAGCTGTGCGAGCGGTTCGACGTGCTGCATCTGATCGAGGGCGACACCGTCACCTCGACCGTCCCGACGTATCGGGGCGAGGGCCGGACGTTCCTGTAGGTCAGTCCGTCGGGCCGACGCTGCTGCCCACACCGCCGCCGTTCGCGTCGCCGGACCGGATGCCCTTGGTGATCCGGTCCATGTCGGCGAGCGGCGGCCCGTCCTCGCCGGCGTCGAAGACGTAGCGCACGACGACCGGGGACTCGGTGCCGACGCTGGACTGGAAGGCGAGGGACTGGACGTAACCGCCGGGCCCCTTGGCCGTCCTGACGCGCCAGCGGACGAGATACCCGGCACGGCCCGCCACGGCGACCGGGCCGGACTTCACGACCTCGTGCGACTCGATGCCGCCGAAGGGCCGCCTGCCGACGAGGTCGCGGTCGTAGGCGTCGTCGGCCGCGTCGGAGATGTCGGCCTTGGCGAGGGCCTCGGGGGATGTCTCGTCGTTCGAGGTCACCGTGCGCGAGATGACGAGACCGTGCCGGCACAGTCCGGGGTCGCCGGGGCAGTCGTAGGTGCCGTCGGTGGACATGAGGACGTCGTCGTCGACGATGAACTGCGGTCGCACCCAGCCGTCGAGCAGCGGCACGGTGATGCCGTTGAGCTGGTCCTCGACGACGGCCGGGTCGTCGGCGGAGGGCTCGCTGGTGGACTCCGACGGCGTGGGCGTGGGGGTCCGGCTCGTCGGTGCGAAGGTGGGCGTGATGGACTCGGTCACCGTCGTGCCGTCCTCGGTGCCCTCGTCGTCCCGCAGGACGAACGCTCCCGTCACGATCGCCGCGACCAGGACCGCCCCGGCCGTGATGAGGGCGATGACCTTCGCGCGCCCCGGGGCCTCGCCGCCCGGCGCCCGCCCCGGCACCGCAGGCACCGGCGGCGGGCCCGAATGTGCGGGCTCGCGCCGGTGCTCGGTCCAGGCCGTGCCGTCCCACCAGCGCTCCAGATGCGGATGCCTGGGGTCGCGGTACCAGCCGGGCGGGGGCGTCATGCTCATCCCGGCACTCTAGGCCGACAGGGCCTGGGCCGCAGGCCTAGAGCGGTGTGACGTAAGCCCCCGAGATCCCGCCGTCGACGAGGAAGTCGCTGGCGTTCACGAACGAGGAGTCGTCGCTGGCCAGGAAGGCGACGGCGGCGGCGATCTCCTCGGCCTCGGCGAAGCGGCCGAGCGGGATGTGGACGAGGCGGCGGGCGGCGCGCTCGGGGTCCTTGGCGAACAGCTCCTGAAGGAGGGGGGTGTTGACCGGGCCGGGGCAGAGGGCGTTCACGCGGATGCCCTCCCGCGCGAACTGCACGCCCAGCTCACGGGACATGGCCAGGACACCGCCCTTGGACGCGGTGTAGGAGATCTGGGACGTGGCCGCGCCCATCCTCGCCACGAAGGACGCCGTGTTGATGATGGAGCCCTTGCCCTGCCGCCGCATGTAGGGGATCGCGGCCTTGCAGCACAGGTAGACGGAGGTCAGGTTGACCTCCTGGACCCGCTTCCAGGCCTCGAGGCCGGTCTCCAGGATGGAGTCGTCGTCGGGCGGGGAGATCCCCGCGTTGTTGAAGGCGATGTCGACGCTGCCGTATGTGTCGTACGCCGTCCTGAACAGCGCCTCCACCTGCTCGGGGTCGGTGACGTCGACCTTCACGAAGATCCCGCCGACGTCCTCGGCGGCCGCCTTGCCGCGCTGCTCGTCGACGTCGCCGCAGACCACGCGCGCGCCCTCGGAGGCGAGCCGTCGGGCGGTGGCGAGGCCGATGCCGCTGCCGGCGCCGGTGATGACGGCGGTACGGCCTACCAGGCGTCGGCAGACAATCTCTTCGGTCACGGTGTCGGGCCCTCCGTACTGATGAAGACGTTCTTGGTTTCGGTGAAGGCGGCCAGGGCGTCCGGGCCGAGCTCCCGGCCCACGCCGGACTGCTTGTAGCCGCCGAAGGGCGTCCAGTAGCGGACGCTGGAGTGGGAGTTGACGGACAGGTTGCCGGCCCGGACCGCCTGGGAGACACGGAGCGCGCGGCCGACGTCCCGGGTCCAGATGGAGCCGGAGAGGCCGTAGGGGGTGTCGTTGGCGAGCCGGATCGCGTCCTGCTCGTCGGTGAAGGGCAGGAGTACGGCCACGGGTCCGAAGATCTCCTCCCGGGCCGCCTCGGAGTCGTGCCGCTCCCCCGTGAGGACGGTCGGCGCGAACCAGAAGCCGGGCCCCTCGGGGGCGCTGCCGCGCAGGGCCGGGGCGTCGTCCGGCACGAACGACCTTACGCGGTCCAGCTGCTGACGGGAGATCAGCGGTCCCATCTGGGTCTTCTCGTCGGCCGGGTCGCCCACGACGACGGCGGCCAGCGCGTCGGCGAGCAGCTCGCGGACCTCGTCGTACACGGACTCCTGGACCAGGATGCGCGTGCGGGCGCAGCAGTCCTGGCCGGAGTTGTCGAGGAAGGAGAAGGGGTCGACGGCGGTCCTGAGGTCGGTGTCGGCGAAGACGATGTTCGGGCTCTTGCCGCCGAGTTCGAGGGTGACCGGCTTGACCTGGTCGGCACAGAGGGCCATGACGCGTTTGCCGACCCGCGTGGAGCCGGTGAAGACGATCTTGGCGACGCCGGGGTGCCGTACGAGGGAGTCGCCCGCGATGTCGCCGCGGCCCGGCAGGACCTGGAAGAGGTGTTGCGGGAGCCCGGCCTCCAGGGCGAGTTCGGCGAGGCGCAGCGCGGTCAACGGGGTGGTCTCGGCGGGCTTGAGGATCACGGCGTTGCCCGCCGCGAGGGCCGGGGCCGTGCCCCAGGCCGCGATCGGCATGGGGAAGTTCCAGGGCGCGATCACCGCGACGACGCCCAGCGGTTCCAGGAGGGTGATGTCGAGGCCGCCGGGCACGGGGATCTGCCGGCCGGCGAGCCGCTCCACTCCACCGGCGGCGTAGTCGAGGAGGTCACGGACGTTGCCGGCCTCCCAGCGGGCGTTGCCGATGGTGTGGCCCGCCTCGCGCACCTCCAACCGAGCCAGTTCCTCCACGTGTTCGTCGACGACGGCGGCGAAGCGGCGCAGCAGCCTGGCCCGGTCGGCGGGCGCGACGGCGGCCCACGCGTGCTGGGCCCGCTCGGCCCGGTGGACGGCGGCGTCGACGTCCTGCTCGACGGCGCCCGGGACGGTGGCGATGACCTCCTCCGTCGCGGGGTTGAGGACGTCCAGTTCGTACGGTTGCGACAAGAGATGCCTCACATGCGTTCGAAGGAGCGGCGCAGCTCCCAGTCGGTCACCGCGGCGTCGAAGGCGTCCAGCTCGACGCGTGCCATGTTGCGGTAGTGGGCCACGACCTCGTCACCGAAGGCGGCCTTGGCGATAGGGCTGTTCTCCCAGAGCTCGGCGGCCTCGCGCAGCGTGGTGGGGACGTGCGCGTAGTCGGCGGTGTAGGCGTTGCCGGCGCAGGCCTCGGGCAGTTCCAGCTTCTGTTCGATGCCGTACAGGCCCGCGGCCACCAGTCCGGCGACCGCCAGGTGGGGGTTGACGTCGCCGCCGGGCAGCCGGTTCTCGAAGCGCATCGAGCGGCCGTGGCCGACGACCCGCAGGGCGCAGGTGCGGTTGTCGTGGCCCCAGGCGACGGCGGTCGGGGCGAAGGAGCCGGGCTGGAACCGCTTGTACGAGTTGATGTTGGGGGCGTAGAGCAGGGAGAAGTCCCGCAGGGCGGCCAGCTGTCCGGCGAGGAAGTGCCGCATGACCTCGGACATGCCGCCGTTGTCGGCCATCACGTTGTTGCCGGCCGTGTCCGTGAGCGAGAGGTGGATGTGGCAGGAGTTGCCCTCGCGCTCGTTGTACTTGGCCATGAAGGTGATCGAGACGCCCTCCTGGGCGGCGATCTCCTTGGTGCCGGTCTTGTAGATCGCGTGCTGGTCGCAGGTGACCACGGCCTCGTCGTACTTGAACACGATCTCGTGCTGGCCCGGGTTGCACTCGCCCTTGGCGGACTCGACGACGAGGCCGGCGCCGGTCATGTCGTTGCGGATACGGCGGAGCAGAGGCTCGATGCGACCGGTACCGAGCACCGAGTAGTCGATGTTGTACTGGTTCGCCGGGGTGAGCCCTTGGTAGCCCGCGTCCCAGGCCTGTTCGTAGGTGTCCTTGAAGACGATGAACTCCAGCTCGGTGCCGACCATGGCGGTGTAGCCGAGTTCGGCGAGGCGCTCCAGCTGGCGGCGGAGGATCTGGCGCGGGGCGGCGACCACGGGTGAGCCGTTGTCCCAGGCGAGGTCGGCGATGAGCATGGCCGTACCGGCGTTCCAGGGGACGCGGCGCAGGGTGGACAGGTCGGGGTGCATGGCGAAGTCGCCGTAGCCGCGGTCCCAGGAGGACATGGCGTAGCCCTCGACGGTGTTCATCTCGGTGTCGACGGCGAGGAGGTAGTTGCAGCCCTCGGTGCCGTGGTGGAGCACCTCGTCGAGGAAGAAGCGGGCGGCGAACCTCTTGCCCTGGAGCCGCCCTTGCATGTCGGGGAAGGCCAGGACGACAGTGTCGATCTCGCCGCTCGCGACGAGGGCGTGAAGTTCCTCGACGCTCAGCGGGGGTGTGCGTTCTGCCACGGGAGGGCTCCTTCGGGCTTCTGCGCTTTTTTCGGCCGGGCCGGAAGCCATAAGGTATTGCGGAGAACCATTGCTTGGGAAGGGGGTACGACGGGATGTCGCTGGATCCGGAGGACGACCTGGAGGACCGGTTGACGCCGGTGCTGCGGCCGGTACGGGCGGGCAACGGCTTCGAGGAGGCATTGGAGCAGATCCTGCAGGTCGTACGGCTCGGTCTGGTGCCGGGGGGTGATCGGCTGCCGGCCGAGCGGGAGCTGGCGGAGCGGCTCGGGATCAGCCGGGTGACGCTGCGCGAGGTGTTGAAGGTGCTCCAGGACCAGGGGCTGGTGGAGTCGCGGCGCGGGCGGTACGGCGGGACGTTCGTGCTGCGGAAGTCGGACGCCGGCGGCGAGGACGAGCTGCGGCGGCGGATCTCCGCGGTCGACATCGAGGACGTGCTGCGGTTCCGCGAGGTACTGGAGGTGGGGGCGGCGGGTCTGTGCGCGGCGCACGGGCTCGCCGACGACCAGGCGGAGCGGCTGCGCGAGGCGCTGGCCCGCACGCAGGACGCTCCGCTGACGGACTACCGGCGCCTGGACACGATGCTGCACCTGACGCTGGCCGAGCTGTGCGGCTCACCATCGCTGACCGCGCAGTACGCGGCGGTCCGGGCCACGGTGAACGACCTGCTGGACTGCATCCCGCTCCTCGTCCGCAACCTCGAGCACTCCCAACGCCAGCACACCGCGCTGGTGGAGGCGGTGCTGGACGGGGACGCGGACGGGGCGCGGGAGATGATGCGGGAGCACTGCGGGGGGACGGCGGCGCTGCTCAGGGGGTTCCTGGCGTGACGGCGGCCTCCGTGCGGCCCGGGGGTCTTGCCTCCGCGGGCACCTCTCGACAAAGGTATGGAAACAATCCTTTGCCGGACCGGGAGGGCGCATGGCGGGCAGACCGCTGATCGGCATCAGTACGTACCTGGAGGCCGGGGCACGCTGGGGCGTCTGGGAGCTGGCGGCGGCGCTGCTGCCCGTCGGGTACCCGCGGCTCGTGCAGCGGGCGGGCGGGCTGGCCGCGATGCTGCCGCCGGACGCGCCCGGTCATGCCACCGAGGCCGTGGCGCGCCTCGACGGGCTGGTGATCGCGGGCGGCCCGGACGTCGAGCCGGTGCACTACGGCGCCGAGCGCGAGCCCCGTACCGGGCCGCCGGCACGGGAGCGCGACGCCTGGGAGCTCGCCCTCATCGACGCCGCCCTCGCCGCGGGCATCCCCCTGCTCGGGATCTGCCGGGGCATGCAGCTGCTGAACGTCGCCGTCGGCGGCACCCTCGTCCAGCACATCGAGGGGCACGCGGAGGTGGTCGGCGTCTTCGGGTGGCACACCGTGAAACCGGTGCCGGGGACGTTGTACGCCGGTGTCGTCCCGGAGGAGACGTCCGTACCCACCTACCACCACCAGGCCGTCGACCGCCTGGGCGCTGGCCTCCTGGTATCGGCACACGCGTCGGACGGAACGGTGGAAGCCGTGGAACTCCCCTCCTCCGACTGGGTGTTGGGGGTGCAGTGGCATCCGGAGATGGGTGAGGATCTGCGAGTGGTACGGGGACTGGTGGAGGCGGCGGGAGCCTGAGCCGGGGCTATCGGATCCGGCCTCGCAGCCATTCCGACGCCGCTTCGCCCTGCGCGCGCTGGAAGGCGCGGACGGTCGGGATGCCCGGCGGCGGGGGCTGCAGCGACTGGTGGACGAAGTAGCCGGCGAGACCCGCGAGGGCGACGGTGACGGCGTCCGGGTCGGCGTCGCGGCCCAGTGGGTGCGCGGTGAAGAGTTCCTGGGGATCGGGGCCTCCCTGGGCCCTGACGCACGGGAGCATGAGCAGCAGGTCGAGCCATGGGGCACCGCGGACGACGTGCGGCCAGTCGACGAAGACGACGCGGGTGTCGTCGGTGAGCAGCATGTTGTCGGCGCGGAGGTCGCCGTGGGCGAGGGTGTCGCCGGCGACGGCCTCGGGCCAGGGGGCGGCCAGGTCGGCGAGGTACGGGAGGTGGGCGGCGGTCCAGGGGTCGAGGTCCGGGTGTGCCTCCTCCAGGAGCCGTCGCCAGCCGCTGAACGTGCCGAGAGCGGACTCGGAGGCGGGGGGCGCGTCGCGCACGGGGGACGGGGTGAGGGCCCGGGCGAGGTCCGTCACCGCGTCGAGGACACGCCTCAACTCCGGCTGCCGCCAGGGGACATGGGGCTGGCGGCCTGACACGTCCTCGAAGACCAGAGCCACCCAGGTGCCGTCGTCGTAGGTGCCGAGGAGGCGGGGCGCGGGGACGGCGGGCGGGAGGGCGGCGGCGTAGCGGGCTTCTCGGCGGTGGAACACGGGTCCCGTGGCGTTGGTGTCCGCGCTGACGGCCTTGACGAAGGCACGGCGGCCTCGGGCGGTGCGGATGCGCGCCGCGGCACCCGGGGAGAAGCCGCCGGGTTGGGTGGTGGCGTGGGTGACGGGTTCACCGAGGATGTCGGCCACGGCGTCGCGGACCTGGGGTGGGAGCTCTTCCCACGGAGTGCGGGCGCCTGCGGCGGGCGGGGCGGTGGGTGGCATGTACGGCATGGTGCGGGTCGGCCACGGTGGCAGGCCAGGAGTTTTTCGCCGCCGCGGCCCCTACCCCCGCGTCAGCGACAGCAGTTCCCTGGCCGGACCCACCGGGCGGTGTCCCGTGGGCCACACCGCTCTCAGGTCCCGTGCCAGTGACACCCCTTCCACCGGCACCCGCACCAGTCGGCGCATCGCCAGTTCCTCGCCCACCGCCAGCTCGCTCAGTACCGCCGGTCCCGCGCCGCTCACGGCCGCCGCCTTCACCGCGGTGGTGGACGACAGCTCGATCAACGGCCGTGCCAGACCGCCCAGTGCCGCGTCCAGGACCTGCCGCGTTCCCGAGCCCTTCTCCCGCAGGATCAGCGGCGTCACCGCCAGCTCGTCCGCCGCCAGCGGTCGTCGGCGGCGGGCCCAGGGGTGGGCCGGGGCGGTCACCACGATCAGGTGGTCGTGGGCGATCACGACCGAGTCGAGACCCGTCGGTACGTTCAGACCCTCCACGAACCCCAGGTCCGCCTCGTCCGAGAGCAGCCGGGCAGCCACCGCCGCCGAGTTGCCGGCCAGCAACGACACCGCCGTGTCCGGACGCTGGGCGCGCAACGCCAACAGCCAGCCCGGCAGCAGATACTCCGCGATCGTCATGCTCGCCGCGACCCGCAGCCGCGAGTCCCGCCGGTCCCGCAACGCCTGCGCCCCCACGTCGAACGCCTCCGCCGCCTCCACGATCCGCCGCGCCCAGTCCGTCACCAGCGCGCCCGCGTCCGTGAGACGGGAGCCGCGCGGTGAGCGGTCCACCAGCGCCACCCCCAGCTGACGTTCCATCGAGCGAATGCGGCTGCTGGCCGCCGGCTGGGTGATGCCGGTCTCCCGCGCCGCCGCGCCCAGGCTGCCGAGCCGGGCCACCGCCAGCAGCAGTTCCAGCGCCCCCAGGTCGGGGACGCGGTGCGCCAGCATGCCACCGGGGGTCGAGGGAGAGCCCTCCCGCTCACTGCTCATAAATCCAGTTTATGTCCTCATAGAGGCGTCGTCCCTGGTGGCAGCCGCACCATCACGGGATCGTCGAATCATGGTCACCACAGCCCAGCCCCTTCTCCCCCGTGCCACCGCACGACCCCCGCGTGCCATCGCCGTCCGTCACCTCGGACCCAACTGGTACGCCACCGTCATGGGCACCGCCATCGTCGCCACCGCCGGAGCCGGACTGCCGGTCTCCGTTCCCGGTCTGCGCACCGCCCTCACCGGCGTCTGGGCGCTCTCCCTCGCCCTCCTCGCCGTCCTGCTCTGCGCCCGCGCCCTGCACTGGACCCACCATCGGGACCAGGCCCGCGCCCATCTCCTCGACCCGGCCATGGCGCCCTTCTACGGCTGTCTCTCCATGGCCCTCCTCGCCGTCGGCGGCGGCGCCCTCACCGTCGGCACCGACTGGATCGGCACACGAGCCGCGGTCGCTCTCGACGCCGTGCTCTTCACCGCCGGCACGGCCATCGGACTCACCGTCGCCGTCGCCGTCCCGTACCTCATGGCCGTACGCCATCGCGTCGAGCCGTCACAAGCCACTCCCGTGTGGCTGCTGCCGCTCGTCGCGCCCATGGTGTCGGCGGCGCTCGGGCCGCTGCTCGTGCCCCATCTCCCGGCCGGGCAGGCGCGGGAGACCCTGCTGCTCGCGTGCGTGGCCCTGTTCGGGATCAGCCTGCTCGCGACCCTGCTCATGCTGCCGCTGATATTCGGACGGCTCGTCACCCGCGGTCCGCTGCCCCTCGCCCTCACCCCGACCCTGTTCCTGGTGCTGGGCCCCCTCGGGCAGTCCACCACCGCCGTCACCAAGTTCGCGGACGTCGCGCCCGGTGTCGTACCGACGCCCTACAGCGGCGGCTTCGGCGTCCTCGCCCTGCTCTACGGCGTGCCCGTGATGGGGTTCGCGCTGCTGTGGTTCGCGCTCGCCACCGCGCACGTCCTGCATGCCCGGCGGGAGGGCATGGGGTTCGCGATGACGTGGTGGGCCCTCACCTTCCCGGTCGGCACCTGTGTCACCGGGGCGGAGGGGCTGGCCCGGCACACCGGGCTGCTCGCCTTCCAGTGGCTCGCGGTCGTGCTGTACGTCGTTCTCGTGGCCGCGTGGGCCGTCGCCGCCCTGCACACCGCGCGCGGACTGCTCAGCGGTGCGCTGCTCGCAGGGCCCGCGTCAGCAGCCGCGGCGCTTCGGTGAGGGACGGGCCGTACCAGGTGAGGTGCCGGCCGCTGACGAGGGCGCAGGGCAGTCCGGGGAACGCCTCCGGGCCGTCGTCCGCGGTGAAGCGGTAGGGCTCGTCCGGGAGGACGACGACGTCCGGTGCGGCCGCGTTCAGGTCGTCGAGCGGGATCCGCGGATAGCGCTCGGGGTGCGTCGCGTACACCTGGTCCACGCCCAGGCGAGCCAGCACATCGCCGGCGAAGGTGTCGCGGCCCAGCACCATCCAGGGGCGGCGCCAGACGGGGACCACCGCCGTCATGGCGGACCGCGGTTCCGGCAGGGCCGACCACGCCGCCTCCGCCTCGTCCAGCCAGCGCGGCCGTCCCCGCGCGCCGCACGCCTCAAGGACCCGGGCCAGTTCCCGGAAGGCCTGCGGGACGTTCCTCACCTCGGTCACCAGGACCTCGACGCCCGCCTCGCGCAGAGCGGCGAGGTCCGGCTCCCGGTTCTCCTCCTCGTTGGCGATCACCAGGTCGGGGGCGAGGGTGAGCACGCGGTCGGTCCCGGGGTTCTTGGTGCCGCCCACGCGCACCACGTCGAGGCCCGCCGGGTGGGTGCACCAGTCCGTGGCACCGACCAGAACCCCGGGGACGGAACGGGCCACCGCCTCCGTCAGGGACGGGACGAGGGAAACGACCCTCATGGTCACGTGCGTGGCCGGTCCCGGACCGCCTCGATGTGCTCGGCCACCGCGACCACCACGACCCGGGTCTCGGGCACGGTCGCCCGCCACCGGTGCCGTACTCCGCCGGTGAGGTAGAGCGTGTCGGCGCGGCCGAGCCGGTACGCCCGGCCCTCCGCCTCGATCTCCACCGCGCCGTCGGCGACGTACATCAACTGGTCGTTGCGGAACTGGAATTCACGGCCGGCGTCATGGTCGCCGGTGAACTCCTGGGCGTGCATCTGGTGGTGGCCACGCACCAGGGAACGCACCCGGGTCCGGCACTCCGGCTCGGCGTCGTCGGCGCGGACGACGTCGACGCTGCACGCCGGGTCGGCGGCAGCGAGGAGTTCCACGGCGGTGGTGCGCAGGGCGTCGGCCACCTTCTCCAGGGAGCTCTGGCTGGGCCGCGCCCGCTCGTTCTCGATCTGGCTGAGGAAGGGCACCGACAGGCCGCTGCGTTCGGCCACGACGGCGAGGGTGAGCTCCAGCGCACGGCGTCGCCGCCTGACGGCCGCGCCCACCCGCAAGGGTTGTTCTTTGTGGTCGCCCATCGCTCCGGCTCCCTCCTTCGCTCGTCGGTCCGTTCACACTCTCTGAGGAGTTGTCTGCACCCTACGCATGTTCGGCAAACCGTTTCACGCGCCGGTCACATTGCCGTAAACCCCGTGCGGGCCATCTCGCCAACTCCGGCCAGTAGATCAGCTCTCCACCCGCCTCGTGCGGGGTTTGCGCCGTCAGGACGAACCGGCTGACCACGACCGCCCCATGAGGCTCAGGGGGCGGCATAGCTCTATGTGGTTGTCCGAATCCTTCTCCTGGACCGCGTACGGATACGCGGGCCCCGGACATGCCCGAGGGGCGGGCCTCGCCACACGCCGTCAGGTCACGTGGGGAGCCCGCCCCTCGGGCGGCTTCGCCAGGGCGGCTACCGCGGTGTCATCCGCTCCGCCACGTCCGGGTGCTCCTTCAGCCAGGCGGTGACGGCCTCTTCCTCGTGGCCCTGGCCCCGCTGGTTGATCTCGGCCTCCAGGGTGCCGAGCTCGTCCTCGCTCATCCGGAAGTTCTTGATCCACTTGGTGAGCTGCGGGTACTGCGCCGGGAACTCCTCGTTGGCGATGGTCCGGATCGTGTTGCCCTCGCCGAACAGCTTCTTGTCGTCCTTCAGCTTGGTGAGGTCGTACTGGCTGTACGCCCAGTGCGGCGACCAGAGCACGACGGCCACGGGCTGCTTCTTGGCGTAGGCGCGCTTGAGCTCGGCCAGCATCGCGGGCGTGGAGCCGTCGACGACGTCGTACTCCTTGTCCAGGCCGTAGCCCGGCAGGACCTTCTTCTTGAGGAGGTTCATCTCGCCGGTGCCCGGTTCGATACCGATGATTTTCCCGTCGAAGAGGTCCGCCTTGCCCTTGAGGTCCTCGTACGACTTCACGCCCTTGACGTACGAGGGGACCGCGACCTCCAGCGAGGTCGGCTCGTACCAGGTGCCGAGGTCGGCGAGTCTGTCCTTGTTCTTGTCCCAGTAGTTCGCCTGTGCGTACGGCAGCCAGGCGTCGAAGTTGAGATCGAGGTCGCCGGAGGCGAGGCCCGTGTAGACCGGGCCGACGTCCATCTGCTTGAGGTTCAGCTGGTAGCCGCGCCGCTCCAGGACGTTCTTCCAGAGGTAGGTGACGGCGATGTCCTCGTCCCAGGGGAACCAGGCCACGTCGACGGGCCGCTTCGCCTCGGCCGGGGCGGCGGTGTCCGCGACCGGTGCGAGCTTGTCGAGCACACCGGGGTTGGCCTTCAGCCAGGCGCGTACGGCGTCCTGCTGCTTGCCCTTGCCCGCCTTGTTGATCTCGGCTTCCAGACCCGTGAGCTGCTTCTCGCTCATCGTGAAGTTCTTCAGCCACTTCGCGACGACCGGGTTGTCGTCGGCGAAGCCCTTGCGGGCCACCGTGTGCACACCGTCGCCCTTGCCCCAGGCCCCCTTGGGGTCCTTGAGCTTCTTCAGCTTGTAGTCGCTGTACGCCCAGTGCGGCGACCAGAGCGTGACCACGACGGGTTCCTGCTTGCTGTACGCCCGCTTCAGCTCGGCCAGCATCGCCGGCGTGGAGCTGTCGACGACCTTGTACTCCTTGTCGAGGCCGTAGTCCTTGAGGACCTTGCTCTTGAGCAGACCCATCATTCCGGCGCTGGACTCGATGCCGGTGATCTTCCCGCCGAACTCGGCGGACCTGCCCTTGAGATCCTCCAGGGAGTCGATGCCCTTCATGTACGAGGGGACGCTCAGCTCCAGGGAGGTCGGGCCGTACCAGGAGCCCAGGTCGTCCAACTGGTCGCCGTACTTCTTCCAGTACTCGGCGTGGGTGGTCGGCAGCCAGGCGTCGGTCTGGAAGTCGACGTTGCCGGAGGCCAGGGAGGTGTAGAGCGGGCCGGCGTCGAGCTGCTTGGCCTCCACCTCGAAGCCGCGCTCCTCCAGGAGCTCCTTCCAGAGGAAGCTGGAGGCGACGCCCTCGTCCCAGGGGATGTAGCCGATGCTGACCTTCTTGCCCTGGCCGACGTTCTCGCCGACCGGGGCGGCGCTGTCGCCCTTGCCGCCGAACATCCCCATGCCGCCCGCGACGAGGGCGAGGACCACCACGCCGATGACGGCGACCTGCGGACGGGGGCGGTACGACCAGATCCTCAGCCCCCGTGCGGCACGCGCCTTGGCGGCGGCGCGGCGGCCCAGCGGGGAGACCTGGGTGCCCAGGGCGCCGGTCATGCGGTCGAGGTAGATCGCGAGGATCACGATGGCGACGCCCGCCTCGGACCCGAGGCCCACGTCGAGCTGACCGATGGCCTCGTTGACGCGTCCGCCGAGGCCGCCGGTGCCGACCATGCCGGCGATCGCGGCCATGGACAGGCCGAGCATGATGACCTGGTTGACGCCGGCCATGACGGTGGGCAGGGCGAGCGGGAGCTGGACCCGCAGGAGGGTGTCCCTGGGAGTCGTGCCGAACGCCTCGGCCGCCTCGACCAGTTCCTTGTCGACCTGGCGGATGCCCAGCTCGGTCATGCGCACGCCGGGGGCGAGCGCGAAGATCAGGGTGGCGACGATGCCCGCGGAGGCGCCGGTGCCGAAGAAGAGGATCGCCGGGATGAGGTAGATCATCGCGGGCAGCGTCTGCATGAAGTCCAGGACCGGCCGGACCAGTCCGCTGACGCGGTCGGAGCGGGCCGCCCAGATGCCGACGGGCACGGAGATCACCAGGGCGATGATCGTGGCGACGAGGACCAGCGAGAGGGTCACCATCGCGTCGTCCCACAGTTCGAGGGAGTCGATGAAGGCGAAGCCCGCGAAGGTGAGGACGCCGGCCGTGGTGCCGCGCAGCCAGAAGGCGATGACGGCGAAGATGCCCGCGAGGAGCAGGGGCTGGGGCGCCTGGAGGACGGCGTCGATACCGTCGTAGGTGCCGGTGAAGACGGTCTTGAGGAAGTCGAAGAGCCAGGCCATGTGGCCGAGCAGCCAGTCGACCGCGTCGTTGACCCAGTCGCCGAGCGGGATCCTAGGCACGGGCCACCGCCTTGTCGCCGCCCTTGTCCCGGGGCGAGTCGCAGGCCACCGGGTCGGACTGTTCGTCGCCGAGGAACGCGACGAGGCGTTGCCTCGGGACGCGGCCGACGAGTTTCCCGGTCTTGTCGAGGACGGCGACGGGGTGCGTCAGCCGGGCGCTGATCGCGCAGAGTTCGGTGAAGGGGGTGTCCGGTGTCGCGGTCTCGCAGCGGCAGCCGACCTCGTCACCGACGACGTCCGGGTCCATGACGGCGCCCGCGGTCAGGACCCGCGAGCGGTCGACGTCCTGGGTGAAGGAGGCCACGTAGTCGTCGGCGGGCCGGACGAGGATGTCCTCCGCGCTGCCGATCTGGACGATACGGCCGTCGCGCATGACGGCGATGCGGTCGCCCAGGCGCATGGCCTCGTTGAGGTCGTGGGTGATGAAGACGATGGTCTTCTTCAGGGTCTTCTGAAGCTCCAGGAGCTGGTCCTGCATGTCACGGCGGATCAGCGGGTCGAGCGCGCTGAACGACTCGTCCATGAGGAGCAGGTCGGCGTCGGTGGCCAGCGCGCGGGCCAGGCCGACGCGCTGCTGCATACCGCCGGACAGCTCGTCGGGCCAGGACTTCTCCCAGCCGGCCAGACCGCACAGGGCCAGGGCCTCGGTGGCGCGCTTCTCGCGCTCGGCGCGGGGGACGCCCTGTACGGCGAGGCCGTAGGCGGCGTTCTCCAGGACGCTGCGGTGCGGGAAGAGCGCGAAGTGCTGGAAGACCATGCTGATCTTCCTCGCCCGGACCGCGCGCAGTTCGCGGTCGCCGAGCGCGGTCAGGTCCTGGCCGTCGAAGCGGACGTGTCCGGCGGTGGGCTCGAGGAGGCCGTTGAGCATGCGCAGCAAGGTGGACTTGCCGGATCCCGACAGGCCCATGACGACGAAGATCTGGCCGGGTTCCACGGTGAAGGAGGCGTCGACGACCGCGGCGGTGGTGCCGTCGGCGCGCAGCTCCTCCCGGTCGGCTCCATCGCGCAGTCTCTCGACTGCCTCACTCGGTCGTCTGCCGAACACCTTGTAGAGATGTTCGGCCTCTAGGCTGGCTGACACGCGTACCTCTTGACTCGGGGGCGGGGGTCAGTGGCGGCGCCTGCCCTCGACCGACCAGGGCAAACGCCGAAGTGGTTCAGTTCACAACCATTCCGTGGGATCGCCGTAGCGGCTTCACAACGCTGAGGACCGGTGACTGTCGGCGGCGTACGGCATGATGCGAGGCGTGACCGGACGACTCATGCTCCTCGACACCGCCTCCCTCTACTTCCGCGCCTACTTCGGCGTCCCGGAGTCCGTGAAGGCCCCGGACGGCACGCCGGTGAACGCCGTGCGCGGGCTGCTGGAATTCATCGACCGCCTGGTCAGGGACCACCGTCCCGATGAGCTGGTGGCCTGCATGGACGCCGACTGGCGTCCTCAGTGGCGGGTCGATCTGATCCCCTCCTACAAGGCGCACCGCGTCGCCGAGGAGCGCGAGGCGGGGCCGGACGAGGAGGAGGTGCCGGACACGCTGTCGCCGCAGGTCCCGGTCATCGAGGAGGTCCTGGACGCGCTCGGCATCGCGCGCGTGGGCGTCGCGGGGTACGAGGCGGACGATGTGATCGGCACGTTCACCGCGCGGGCGAAGGGCCCGGTGGACATCGTCACCGGCGACCGCGATCTGTACCAGCTGGTGGACGACGCGCGCGGGGTGCGGGTGCTGTACCCGCTCAAGGGCGTGGGCACCCTCCAGCTCACGGACGAGGCGTGGCTGCGCGAGAAGTATGGGGTCGACGGGCCGGGGTACGCGGATCTGGCGCTGCTGCGCGGCGACCCGAGCGACGGTCTGCCGGGGGTGCCCGGCATCGGGGAGAAGACGGCCGCCAAGCTGCTGGCCGAGTTCGGCGATGTCGCCGGGATCATGGCGGCGGTCGACGACCCGAAGGCCAAGCTCACGCCCTCGCAGCGCAAGCGGCTGGACGAATCGCGGCCCTATGTCGCGGTGGCGCCCAAGGTCGTGCGGGTCGCGGACGACGTACCGCTGCCGGACGTCGACACGGCGGTACCGCGGGGCCCGCGTGATCCGGCGGCGGTGGAGCGGCTGGCGGCGCGCTGGGGGCTGGGCGGTTCGCTTCAGCGACTGCTGACGACCCTGGCTCCGTAAATCATGTTCTCTGGCAAGTGAATGAGATTCTCTTCAGGAGGGATCCGCGCTCTCCACAATGGCTTAATCTTGCCCTCATACAAGGGGTGTTAAGTAGGGGGAGATGCTAACTTAGGTAAGCCTAAGCGAAAAGGCAGGGAGGCCGCCATGGCAGAACGACCGGCACGCAAGCCGCGGAAGCCGTATTCCGCCCAGGTCGTCCGCACCGAGCGGCTGACCCCCCATATGCAGCGTGTGGTGCTCGGAGGTGACGGGCTCGCCGATTTCGCGGCGGACACCTGCTCCGACCACTATGTGAAGCTGCTGTTCCCGGCCGGGGGTGCGACCTACCCGGAGCCCTTCGACATGGAGCGCATTCGCGAGGAGTTCCCGCGCGAGCAGTGGCCGGTGACGCGGACGTACACCGTGCGCCACTGGGACGCCGAACACCGTGAGCTGACCCTGGACTTCGTGGTCCACGGCGACGAGGGCCTCGCCGGTCCCTGGGCGGCGAGCGTGCAGCCGGGCGAGACCGTGCGGTTCAACGGCCCGGGCGGCGCCTACACCCCTGATCCGACCGCCGACTGGCATCTGTTCGCCGGGGACGAGAGCGCGCTGCCCGCGATCGCCCGCTCCCTGGAGGTGCTGCCCGACGGCGCCACGGCGTACGCCTTCATCGAGGTCTCCGGGCCCGAGGAGGAGCAGAAGATCGACTCCGATGTGGAGGTCGTCTGGCTGCACCGCGGGGACCGGCCGGTCGGCGAGGCGCTGACCGAGGCCGTGCGGGCACTGGACTTCCCGGCGGGCCGCGTGCACGCCTTCGTCCACGGCGAGGCGCACTTCGTGAAGCAGCTGCGGCACCTGCTGCGCGTCGAGCGCGAGATCGCCCGCGAGGACCTGTCGATCTCCGGGTACTGGCGGCTCGGCCACAACGAGGACGGCTGGCAGGCCTCGAAGCGGGACTGGAACGCGCGGATCGAGGCGGAGCAGGAGAACACGCCCGCCTAGTTCCCTGGGACGGATACGAAGTGTGGGAGGGCGCGGCGGCGCCCTCCCACACCGCTACACGGACCGCTGGTACGACCGGAACGTCCGGATCGACAGCCACACCGCCGCCACCGCCAGCGCCAGCAGCGCCCCGCTCCGGATCAGCACATCACCCCAGTCGGGGTTCTCGGACAGCGCCGAACGCCCCGCCACCATCGCCCAGTCGAGCGGGTTGACGTCGGCGACGTGCCGCATCCACCCCGGCATCTGGGCGGGCGCCATGAAGGCGGAGGACAGGAACGTCAGCGGCAGCAGCAGGAACGTGTTGATGCCGATGATCGACTCCCGCTCCCGCACCAGCATGCCGAGCGCGTTGGACAGCGCCCCGAAGACCGTGCCCAGCAGCACCGAGGCGAGCACCAGGACCGCGATCCCGACGATCCCGCCCGGGTAGTCCGCCCCGCCCAGCAGCCCGAGCAGCACGATGATCACCGACTGCGCGGCGGTGACCAGGCCGTTGTTGACGACGTTGCCGTTCATCAGCGCGGCCCGGCTGACCGGGGTGGTCAGAAAGCGGTCCAGGGTGCCGCGCTGGATCTCGTCGAGCGTGGTCATCCCGGCCCACATGTTGGAGCTCAGCGCGCTCATCACGACCACGCCGGGGACGAGGTAGTCGAGGTACGAGGTGGTGCCGAAGCCGCCGAGCTCGACGACCTCGCGGAACAGGCTCCCGAACAGGAACAGCCAGATCACCGGCTGGATCAGGGTGATGACCGCGTACGCGGGCTGGCGTACGAACACCATGAGTTGACGCTGTGTCATGTACCAGGTCTGGGAGACGGCGGCGCTCATCGGGCACCTCCCGCGAGGGCGAGGTCGTCAGGCCGTCCGGTCTCCCCGGCTCCCCCCGCTTCCTCGGCCGCCTCGGCCTCGGAATAGCGACGGCCGGTGTAACGCAGGTACACGTCGTCGAGCGAGGGGCGGGCCACGGTCGCGGCGGCGACACCGACTCCCGCGCGCTCGAGTGCGCCCAGGAGGGCGGGCACCGCTGCCGCTCCGTCGTCGGCGCGGACGCTGACCCGGCGCCCGTCGACCAGGACCTCATGCACGCCCGGCAGTCCGCCGAGGGCGCTCCTGAGCAGCGTACGACCGGCTTCGCCGACGCCGGAGCGGAGCTCCAAACGGACCGCGTCACCGCGGAGTTCACCCTTGAGGGAGTCCGGGGTGCCCTCGACCACGACCCGGCCGCGGTCGACGATGGCAACGCGCTCGGCGAGCCGGTCGGCCTCTTCGAGATAGTGCGTGGTGAGCAGGATGGTCAGCCCCTCCTCACCGGAGAGCCGGCCGATCTCGTCCCACATCGCGCCGCGGGCCTGGGGGTCGAGACCGGTGGTGGGCTCGTCGAGGAAGAGCACCTCGGGCCGGTGCACCAGACCGAGGGCGACGTCGAGGCGGCGCCGCATACCGCCGGAGTAGCCCTTGACCCGACGGTCCGCGGCGTCGGTGAGGGTGAAGCGGTCCAGGAGTTCGGTGAGACGCCTGTCGAGGCCGACTCCCCTCAACCCGTAGAGCCTGCCCTGCAGTCGGAGGTTCTCGCGGCCGGTGGCCCCGGGGTCGGCGCCGGAGTTCTGCGCGACCACGCCGATCGCGCGGCGCACCCGGTCCGGGTGGCGCAGCACGTCGTGGCCGGCGACGGTGGCCGTGCCGGAGTCGGGGCGGGCCAGGGTGGTGAGGATCTTGACGGTGGTGGACTTGCCGGCGCCGTTGGGGCCGAGAAGGCCGAAGACGGTGCCGGGTTCGACGGTGATGTCCATGCCGTTGAGGGCGGTGACACCACCCGGATAGGTCTTGATCAGCTGACGCGCCTCGACTGCGGGCGCACGGGTGTTCATGACAGGTGCTCTCCTGGGTGAGCGGATGACAGCTGATCCGCGTGAGGAGCACCGGGCTATCCTGGGTGTGCCGCACCTCGATCGCCTGGATGTGCCTCACGGCGGATTCAGCTCGGGGTTCGAGGCCCCGGCGGGCTGCTCCAACAGCCCTGCCGGGGCCTGTTCTTCGTCAGGTCACGGTTCGTGGAACGCCTTCCACTCCTCGATGCCGGGCAGCTCGCCCTTCCTGATCTCGTCGAGGAAGCCGCGGACCCACGCCGCTTCCGCCTCGATCATGTGGAGCTCGTACTCGTTCTCCACGAGGAAGAGCCGGGGCAGCGTCTCGTACAGCTTCTCCAGTGCGCCCCGGCCGGAGGCGATCCGGACCTCCAGGGCGTCGAGCCGTTCCTCCAGCAGGGGGACCACGTCGTCGGGGTGCAGCACGCCGAGCAGCGAGAGCGCGGTCTCGAAGATCGGGTACTCCTTGGCCGGGAAGGCGACCAGGTCCGACATCCACTCGGTGGTCTCCCGGCGGCCGGCCTCGGTGATGCCGTAGACCGTCCGCTCGGGCCTGTTGCCCTGCCGCTCCACGTCCGTGACCTCGACGAAGCCATGCTTCTGGAGGTTCTGCACGACCGTGTAGAGCGAGCCGTAGTTGATCTTCGTGCTGGAGTCCTTGCCCTGGCGGCGCAGGGTCTGGGCGATCTCGTAGGGATGCATCGGCTTCTGCCACAGGGTCGCCAGCACGGCGAGCGCCAAGGGATTGCGGAGCTTGCGACGCCTCATGGGCCGATTCACCTCGCATCTCTACTTCGATCCGAATATCCGCAGCCGAACATATCGCGATCTACGACAGGCCGTCAATAGACACGATGTATCGCGTTTGGCGGCCCCGCGCAAGGGAGTGAGGACTTGGGCCCACCTTCGACATGGCCGCGTCATGCGGGTGAAACAGCCGCTCCCTAATTTCTGTCGCCCGACAGGAATTCAGCGCCCGCACCGCTGTCCCGCTCTTCCGCCGCCGAAGGCAGGTGCCGCCGTGACGACAACCAGCCCCTCCGAAGTCCGCCCCGATCCACCGCACTCCCCCACCGACCGCTCGCTCGCCGAGTTCGGCTACCGCCAGGAACTCCACCGCAGCCTGGGCCGGTACGCGTCGTTCGCGGCCGGGTTCTCCTTCATCTCCGTCCTGACGACGGTCTTCCAGTTCTTCGCCTTCGGGTACGCGTTCGGCGGCCCCGTCTTCTTCTGGGCCTGGCCCGCGGTGCTGGTCGGGCAGTTGCTGGTGGCCGCCTGCTTCGCGGAACTGGCGGCGCGCTATCCGATCTCGGGCGCGATCTATCAGTGGTCGTCGCGGCTGTCGAACCTGACCTTCGGGTGGTTCGCGGGCTGGATCATGGTGATCGGGCAGATCGTGGTGGTCGCGGCGGCCGCGCTGGCACTGCAGATGGTGCTGCCGGCGATCTGGTCGGGCTTCCAGCTGATCGGCACCGATCCGGCGCCGACGTCGGCGGACGGCGCGGCCAACGCGGCGCTCCTGGGCGTCTTCCTGCTCGCGCTGACGACGCTCGTGAACGTGCTCGACAACCGGGTGATGTCCGTGATCAACCGGGTCGGGGTGACCGCCGAGATCATCGGCGCGGTACTGATCGTCGTCCTGCTGCTCACCCACTCCGAGCGCACGCCCGGCATCACCTTCCACACCGAGGGCGCGGCCCAGTCCGGCCTGTTCGGGGCGCTGTTGGTGGGTTCGTTCACGGCGGCGTACGTGATGATCGGCTTCGACAGCGCGGGCGAGATGAGCGAGGAGACCCGCGATCCACGGCGCACCGCACCCCGCACGATCCTCACGGCGCTCGGCGCGGCCGGCCTCCTGGGGGGTCTGATCGTGCTGGGCGGCCTGCTGGCGGCGCCGAGCCTGACCGACGGACGCCTGGCGGTCGACGGGCTGAGCTACGTCCTCACGAGCAGCCTGGGCGACGGCGTCGGCAAGGCGCTGCTGGCGGACGTGGTGGTGGCGATCGCGGTGGCGACCCTCGCGATCCAGACGGCGGCCTGCCGGATGCTGTTCTCCATGGCCCGCGACGGTCAGCTCCCGTTCGCGGCACGCCTGGCCCGCGTCCACCCCCGCACCGGTATGCCCACCGCTCCCGCCCTGGTGGTCGGTCTTCTCGCCGCGGCCCTGCTGCTCCTCAACTTCGCCTCCCCCGAGGCGTTCCTGGCGATCGGCACGACCTGCATCGTGATGCTGTACCTGGCGTACGCGATGGTCACCGGCCCCCTCCTGGTCGCCCGCCTCCGCGGCCGCTTCACCTCGGAGGGCACGGACGAAAGGGGCGGCCGGCTCTTCTCCCTGGGCCGCTGGGGCGTCCCGGTCAACGCCCTCGCCCTGCTCTACGGCCTGTTCATGACGGTCAACCTGGCCTGGCCGCGGGCGGAGGTGTACGACCCGGCGGGCGGCCACTGGTACTTCCAGTGGTTCACGGTGCTGTTCCTGGGAGTGACACTGGTACTAGGAGTGGGCTGGCGGCTCCACCACAGGCGTACGTCGGCGGTCGCGTCCTGAAGGGGCGCGGGGAACTGCGCGACCAGCCACAACAGCGCAGCACCCGACCACCGACACGTCCCGGCACCCCCTGAGTCGCCCCCGCCCACCGCCGGAGGCCCCCGTACCCTTGATCCCGATGAGACGCCGCACCGCTCCCCCACCCTCCCCGCTGCCCCAGCGCGACGGGGTGGACCCGGTGCGCGTGCGGCTGCCGGGGGAAGGCGACTGGGCCACCGTGCGGGAGCACCTGGTGGAGCGGCTCAGGGGTGCGGGCGCCGGAGTCGTCGAGGGGATGTTCGGCCGAGGGCTGGTCGTCGGGGCCGACGGCATCCCCGTGGCACCCGATGCCGCGTACGTGCCCGGCATGTACGTGTGGTTCCACCGCGAGCTGCCGTACGAGGTGCCCGTGCCCTTCCCCCTGGAGCTCGTGCACCGCGACGAACACATCGTCGTCGTCGACAAGCCGCATTTCCTCGCCACCACCCCGCGCGGCAGCCATGTCACCGAGACCGCGCTCGCGCGGCTGCGCCGGGAGCTCGGCATCCCGGAGCTCGGGGCCGCGCACCGGCTCGACCGGCTCACCGCCGGTCTGGTGCTGTTCACGGTGCGGCCCGAGGAGCGGGGCGCCTACCAGTCGCTGTTCCGCGACAGGCAGGTGCGCAAGGAGTACGAGGCCGTCGCGCCCTACGATGCCGCGCTCGCCCTGCCCCGGACCGTGCGGAGCCGGATCGTGAAGGAGCGCGGGGTGCTGGCCGCCTATGAGGTCGAGGGCGAGCCGAATGCCGTCAGCCATGTCGAACTCGTCGACCGGCGTGCGGGATTGGGCCGGTACCGGCTCACACCCACCACCGGCCAGACACATCAGCTGCGCGTCCACATGAACGCCCTCGGCGTACCCATCCTCGGTGACCCGTTGTATCCCGAGGTGGCCGCCCCCGTGCCGGCCGGTGAGTTCCGGCATCCGCTCCAACTGCTGGCGCGGGCGCTGGACTTCACCGATCCGGTCACGGGGGTGGAACACCGGTTCCGGAGCACTCGGGTGCTGGAGGCCTGGGCGCGTGACGGCGACCGGGCCGGTCAGTAACCCCGCCACCACCGCAGGAGGCGGCGCCAGGCGCCCATCGGACGGGCCGGTTCGGGCGTCGGCACGGGCGGCGGCGGGGCGGCGGGCTGGGGCTGGGGTTCGACGGCCGCGGGTTGCGGCCGCTCGGTGCCGACCTGCCAGCCGGGCCGCTGCTGCGGAACCGGGGCGTGGCCCGGCTGCTGCATGATGTCCTGCTGCGGCTTGGGCGCGAACCGCACGGGCAGTTCCACGAGGTGGCGCGAGGAGATCGACTGCCGCCACTCCAACTCGTCCTCGTCGCAGTCGAGCTGGACGTCCGGCAGCCGCATCAGCAGCGCGTCGACACCGGTGTCGGCGATGCCACGGGCGATGTCCTGACCGGGGCACTCGTGCGGGCCGCCGCCGAAGGCGAGGTGCGAGCGGTTGCCCCGCATGTTGGCTTCCAGGTCGGGCCGGACCCGCGGGTCGACGTTGCCCGGCGCGATGCCGAACAGCAGACCGTCGCCCTTGCGGATGCGCTGGCCGCCCAGCTCCGTGTCCTGCTTGGCGTAGTAGGCGAAGACCGTGCTGAACGGCGGCTCGTCCCACAGCGACTGCTCGACCGCCTGCGGCACCGTCATCTGACCGCCGTTGAGCTGGGCGCGGAAGCCGGGGTTGGTGAGCACGGCGCGCAGGACGTTGCCGATGAGGTTCACCGTCGCCTCGTAGGCCGCGAGGAGGACGAGCCACAGGTGGGTGGTGACCTCGTCGTCGGTGAGCTTCGCCGGGTGCAGCACGAGGTGGCTGGCGAAGTCGCCCTCGGGCTGCTCACGGCGGCGTGCGGCGAGCCCCTGGAGGACGCCCATGACGTACGCCTGGCTGGTGTTGGCGGTCTCGGTGCCCTTGAGGAGGTCGCGGGTGGCCTGCACGAGCCGGTCGTTGTACTCCTCGGGCATGCCGAAGATCTCGCACATGATGGCCATCGGCAGGTGTTCGGCGAACTGGCCGATGAGGTCGGCGTCGCCCTGCTCGCAGAACTCGTTGACCAGGCGCTGGGTGTAGCGGTTGATGTGGCGCCGGATGGCACGGTAGTTGATGGTCGACATCGCGCCGGTGACGGCGCCGCGCAGCCGCAGGTGCTCGTCGCCCTCGGCGTAGGAGCAGATGGGCGCCCAGGCGATGTGCGGCATCATCGGGTGGTCGGGCTTGACCATGCCCTCGATCTGCGGCGTCCAGATGCGGCTGTCCCGGCAGAAGTGCGAGGGGGTGCCCACCATGTGGAGGTTCTCGGCGTGGCCGAGGACGATCCACATCGGCACGTCGTCGTGGAGCAGCACGGGCGCCACCGGGCCGTGTTCCTCGCGGAGTTGTTCGTAGAGACCTTCGAGGTCCTCCGCCTCGGGGCCGTACAGCCGGTGCAGCCCGCCGGGGCCACGGCCGTGGGCGGGGCAGCCGGGGGGCGGGCCGGCCGTGGGGTCGGCACCGGTCAGGGACTGGGGTTCAGGCGTCACGGTGATCGCTCCGAAGTGGATCCGGTTGCTGGGGAGTTGGGGCCGGGTGAGCTCTCCGGCCGGTCAGGTGAGCCGGCCCGTCAGCGCGAGCGAGTGCAGGAAGCGCATCAGGGTCATCAGGGTGTCGCGGCTGGAGGCCCGGCGGCGTGCGTCGCACTCCACGATGGGGATGCCCTCGTCCAGGTCGAGCGCGCCGCGCAGGTCGGCGATGGGGTAACGGGGCCCGTCGGGGAAGGAGTTGACGGCGACGATGAAGGGCACGCCACGCTCCTCGAGCCGGCCTATGACGTCGAAGCTGACCTCCAGACGGCGGGTGTCGACCAGCACCACCGCGCCGAGCGCGCCCTCGAACAGGCCGTTCCACAGGAACCAGAAGCGTTGCTGGCCGGGGGTGCCGAAGAGATACAGGACGAGTTGGTCGGTGATGCTGATGCGTCCGAAGTCCATGGCCACGGTGGTGGCGGTCTTGGTCTCGGAGCCGTAGTTGTCGTCGACCCCGATCCCGGCCTGGGTCATGGTCTCCTCGGTGGTCAGCGGCCTGATCTCGCTCACCGACCCGACCATCGTCGTCTTGCCGACTCCGAAGCCGCCCACGATCACGATCTTCACCGCGGCCTGGGCCGTGTGCGGCAGTTGATCCTCCGAGCGTGGTCCGGGGATGGTGTCAGAGCCTTTGAAGTCCATGCATCACCGCTTCGAGAAGGGAACGGTCGGGGAGCGCCTGACGGACGATCGGGGCGCGCGCCGTCACCAGTTCGGCCGTCAGCATCTCCGTGAGCAGGACGGTCATCACACTGAACGGCAGGCTCAGATAGGCCGAGAGCTCGGCGACCGAGATCGGGGCCGTGCTGAGCCGGAGGATCGCCGTCTGCTCAGGGGTGGCGGAGGGAGGCGGGTCGGCGCGCGCCACGATTAACGCGACCAGGTCGAGGTCGGCCCGCTCCCCGTCCGGCCCGGCGACCACGTAGAGCCGTTCCGGGGGGCGCTTTCCGGTGCCCTCGCCCTCGGGTTTCGGGGGCGGTTCCTCGGGCGCTTGACTGGGGTATCGCCGCCGGCGTTGCGGAGGAGTCATACGGTCTGCCCGTTCCGCCGGGGCGGACTGGTGAGATGGGCGCCGATTCTGACGACGAGGTCGCGCATGCGGTTGCTCATCAGGCCGGGTTCGGCGACCACGTCGGACAGCACCGCGAGATACGCGTTGGCGCCCGCGGCCATCAGATAGAAGTAGCCGCCGTTGATCTCGATGATGACCATCTTCATCCGGCCGTCACTGTCCGGAATCTCGTGGGCGACGGCGTGGGCGAGGCTCTGGAGCCCCGCACAGGCCGCGGCGACTCGGTCGGCGGCGTCCGGGTCGCCGCCGTAGCGCGCGATGCGCAGGCCGTCGGCGGAGAGCACCACGATCATCTCGATACCTGGTACCCCGTCGGCGAGATCCTTGAGCATCCAGTCGAAGTTGGCGCGCTGCTGGATCACGTGTGGTCCCTCTCGTCGTCGGCCTCGGTCCGGGCCGGCTCGGTGGTCTGCTGGGTGGGTGCGCCCGGGTCGGGGTCGCCCTTGAGTCCGTTCCAGAAGGCCTCGACCCACAGTCCGGGTTCGGGCTCCTTCTTGTCCGGCTCGGGGGCGGGGGCGGGCGTCGACCAGATGGTCGGCTTGCCCTCCCGCTCGGCCTTCTCGATGGCCGCCTGCTCGGCGAACCGCTGGTGCAGCGGCGTCTTGACCCGGCTGCGGCGCTGCGGCAGCCCGCCGGCGGTCCACTCGGTGACCTCGGGGACGTCGTCCTCCATGGACATGCCGACGGGGAGGCGCGGGCTGGTGGGGCGCCGCCGCTTCGGTGCGCGCTTGGGACCTTCGAGCGCACCTTCGGTCTTCGGTACGGCGCCGGCGCCGATGCCGTGAGCGAGTCCGGGGGCCGGATCGCTGGTCATCATCTCGCGCGGCACGATCAGGACGGCGCGGACACCGCCGTACGCCGAGGAGCGCAGCGAGACCTGCATGTTGAACTGGGTGCACAGCCGGCCGACGACGGCCAGGCCCAGGCGCGGGGAGTCACCCAGGTCCTGGAGGTCGACACCGGCCTTGGCCCGCTCCAGCATGGCCTCGGCCTTGGCCCGGGCCTCCTCGCTGAAGCTGACTCCGGCGTCCTCGATCTCGACGGCGACGCCGGTCTGCACCTCGCTGGCGGTGACGTGCACCTTGGTCTGCGGCGGCGAGTAGCGGGTGGCGTTGTCCAGGAGCTCCGCGACGGCGTGGATGACCGGCTCGACGGAGATGCCGCGGATGTTGACCTGGGCGATGGAGTCCAGCTTGATGCGGCGGTACTCCAGGATGCGGGACATGCCTCCGCGCAGCACGCTGTACAGCGGGACGGGGTCGGGCCACTGACGGCCGGGGCGGCCGCCGCCGAGGACGGAGATGGAGTCGGCGAGGCGGCCGATCAGCGCGGTGCCGTGGTCGATGCGCAGGAGGTCGTCGAAGACCTCGGGGTTGCGGCCGTGGTCCTCCTCCATCTCGCGGAGTTCGTTGTTCTGCTGGTGCACGATCGCCTGGACGCGGCGGGCGATGGAGACGAAGGAGCGCTGCGTGGAGTCGCGGAGGGCTTCCTCGCGGTCGATGATGTCGAGCACCGAGTGGATCAGGATGATCTGCGACTCGGGGAGTTCGCGGTAGGAGGGGTCGATGTCGCCGAGTTGGCGAATCACCTCCCCGGGGGAATTTCCGGATCGCAACCGGTAGATGGCGGCGGGTGTGATCTCCTTCGCGAGGCGGAGCATCTCCTCCTCGTGCGCGCCGACCCGTCGTTCCAGATACGCGCTGTTACGGGCGTATTCGGCACGCAGGTCACGCAGGGCCCGGCCGCGACGCACCACTTCGGAAGCCGCCGCGAGCACCAGGAGCGTGGCGACGGCGCCGCACCAGGCGACGGCCGTGCGGGCCGGCTCCTGGACCACGGCGGCTGCGGCTCCGGTGGCCGCGGCCATCAGTATCGCGGGGAACAACAGCACGCGCGCGTAGGGAAGTTCACGGCGTACGGGTGGGGATTGAACACTCACCATGTAAGGCCCTCGAAAACGAATCGGCTTGGATGCGCATACATAGGGAACAAGCGCACGAATACATCTCAACTCGGTGCGCCGCGGGCGAGCTTAGTCCGACCGGATCATCGCCGTGTCATATTCAGCAAGCGCCTGAAACGGGACGCGAACAAGGAGTACTCTCGGCTCCATTTACACGCAGAGGTGCTGTTCGCACACGTTGCGTCACGGCGTACGGGCATGCGAAAACCACTCACTGTGACGGGTGAAGGTCAGGTGCCCGCGATCCTCAGCGCCGCGTCCGCGGTGGCTTCCGCAAACACCGCCACCGGGCGGTCGGGGTCCGAGCGGTGGACGAGGATGACCCCCTCGATCAGCCCGAACAGCAGGTCCGTACGGAGATCGAGCTCGCTCTTGGCGAGCGCGCCACCGGCGCCGGTCGCGGCGAGCAACTGCCGGTAGGCGTCCTTGAGTTCGGCGCGCACGGCGTGGAAGCCGGCGAACCGCTCGGCGCGCACCTCGGGCAGCAGATAGAGACCGCCCAGGTTGTACGGGCCGCCGCACAGGAGCTCCACGTCCGCACGGCACAGCTCCCACAGCCGGTCCTCGGCCGCGGTCGCGTCGTCGGCGAGGAGCTCGCGGGCGTACCCGAGCGACGGGGTGACCGTGGACTCCAGGAGCCGGGCGAGCAGCTCCTCCTTGCCGGAGACGTAGTGGTACATGGAGGCCTGACGCATGCCCGCGCGTTCGGCGACGGCCCGGGTGGTGGTGGCCGCGTAGCCCCGGGTGGTGAACAACTCGGCGGCCGCGGCGAGCAGTTCGTCACGCGGCTCGAGCCCGCTGTCCGGCCGCTGTGCGGCACGCGGCCTGCCGACCCGCCGTCCACCCGTCGTTCCCATACGCCGATCCTCGCACAGGGCACCATCCAGTGATCTTCGGCAGCGCACGGCGGGCACGGGTGAGGGCTCGGTAACCACCCCGCAACCCCCGGGCAATCCCCGCGACCCACCCCGCTCCTAATTTCTGTCGCACGACAGAAATAGCACCGGAGCCGGAGGTCCCGCGATGGCGACATCGACCACTTACGGAGCCCGCGATCACGCCCGCGCCCAGGAGGGCGCCCACGCCGAGGCCATGCCCGTGGTGCCGGCCGCGGACTGGCCGCGCCCGCCCCGTGAGGCGGGGCCCCTGGTCTGGGCCGAGACCGTCGCGGGCGGCAACTACACCCACCGCGTACTCGCCCGCGGCACCGAGCTGCGCCTGACCGACCCGCACGGCGACGCCTGCGCGCATCTGCTGCTGTACGCCGCGGACCGGCCCTGGGAGCGGCTCAACGTGGCCGACACGGTGAAGGTGCAGTGGAACGCCTATCTGGGTGAGGGCGTACTGCTCCTGTCCGACCAGGGCCGGGTCCTCGCCTCGCTGGTGGCCGACACCTCCGGCCGCCACGACGCCCTGTGCGGCACCTCCACCCTGGTACGGAACACCGAGCGGTACGGCGACGGCACCCCGCAGTCCGGCTCCCCCGCCGGACGGGAGCTGTTCAAGCTGGCGGCCGCGAAGAACGGGCTCGCCCCGCGCGATCTGCCGCCGTCGCTCTCCTTCTTCCAGGGCGTGGAGGTCCGCGAGGACGGCGCCCTCGACTTCACCGGCTCGGCGGGCCCGGGCGCGAGCGTGACACTGCGGGCCGAGCAGGACGTGACCGTGCTCCTCGCCAACGCGGCGCACCCCGCCGACCCGCGCCCTGCCTACGTCAGCACCCCGCTGGAGGTGCTCGCCTGGCGGGCCGCCGCCACCGCCCCCGGCGACCCGCTGTGGGACGCCACCCCCGAGGGCCGCCGCGCCTTCCTCAACACCGCCGAATTCCTTGCCGCGAGGGGGCTCGTATGACCACCACCGTCGTTCCCGCCCGTGCCGCCTGGTCCTCCGTCGTCCGCGCCGGACAGACCCTCACCGTCACCGATCTGCACGGCAACCAGGCCGTCGACTTCCTCGTCTACGACGCCCACGACACCTCCGTCCGCTACAGCGCGCCCGACACGATCCACGCCCAGGGCAACGTCTTCCTGACCACGGGCACCGTGCTGATGTCGAACGAGCACACCCCGCTGATGACCGTGGTCGACGACGAGGTGGGCCGCCACGACACGGTCGGCGGCGCCTGCTCCAAGGAGTCCAACACGCTCCGGTACGGCCACCACACCTGGTCCCAGCACGCGTGCGTGGACAACTTCCTCGCGGAGGGCGCCCGTCACGGGCTGGGCAAGCGCGACCTGGTCTCCAACATCAACTGGTACATGAACGTGCCGGTCGACAAGGACGGCACCCTCGGCATCGTCGACGGCATCTCGGCACCCGGCCTGAAGCTGACCCTGCGCGCCGAGTGCGACGTCCTCGTCCTCGTCTCCAACTGCCCGCAGATCAACAACCCCTGCAACGGCTTCGAGCCGACCGCGGTGGAGATGACGATCGGGGCCACCGGATGACCTTCGACACCCTCCTCGTCGCCAACCGGGGCGAGATCGCGGTACGGATCATCCGCACCGCCCGCGAACTGGGCCTGCGCACGGTCGCCGTGTACTCCGACCCGGACCGCTCGGCACCCCATGTGCGGCTCGCGGACGAGGCCGTACGGCTGGGGCCCGCGCCCGCCAAGGAGTCGTACCTGGACGCGGATCTGGTGCTGAAGGCGGCCAAGGACACGGGGGCGGGGGCCATCCACCCCGGATACGGCTTCCTGTCCGAGGACGCGGCCTTCGCACGGCGCTGCGAGGAGGCCGGGATCGTGTTCGTGGGCCCGACGCCGGAGCAGCTGGAGCTCTTCGGCGCCAAGCACACGGCACGCGCGGCGGCCGAGACGGCGGGGGTCCCGCTCGCGCCGGGGACGGGACTGCTGGCCTCGCTCACGGAGGCCCTCGCGCAGGCCGAGGCCATCGGCTATCCCGTCATGCTCAAGGCGACCGGCGGTGGCGGCGGTATCGGCATGTCGGCGTGCCGCTCCGGCGAGGAGCTCGCGGACGCCTGGGAGCGGGTGCAGCGCGTCGCTGCCGCCTCCTTCTCCTCCGCTGGTGTCTTCCTGGAGCGCCTGGTCGAACGTGCCCGCCATGTGGAGGTGCAGGTCTTCGGCGACGGAGAGGGCCGGGTCGTCACCTTCGGCGACCGTGACTGCTCCCTCCAGCGCCGCAACCAGAAGGTGCTGGAGGAGGCGCCGGCACCGGGACTGCCGGACCACGTGCGCGGGCAACTCGCTCGATCAGCGCGCGACTTGTGCGCCTCGGTCGGCTACCGCTCCGCCGGAACCGTCGAGTTCGTCTACGACGCCGCCCGCGAGGAGGCGTACTTCCTGGAGGTCAACACCCGCCTCCAGGTGGAGCACCCGGTCACCGAGGAGATCTACGGCGTCGACCTGGTCGCCTGGATGCTGCGGCTGGCCCGCGGCGAGGAGGGCGTCGTGCGCGAGCCGGACGCCCCGCGCGGTCACGCCGTCGAGGCGCGGATCTACGCCGAGGACCCGTCCCGCGAACACCGGCCCAGCGCGGGCCTGCTGACACGGGTCGAGTACCCGCCGGGCGTGCGCGTCGACGGCTGGGTGGAGACCGGTACCGAGGTGACGACGTCGTACGACCCGATGCTCGCGAAGGTGATCGCGTACGGCTCGGACCGGGCCCATGCGCTGCGGAGGCTCGACGAGGCGCTGGCCCGCACCCGCGTCGACGGCATCGAGACGAACCTGGGCCTGCTCAGGGCGGCGCTCGCAAACTCCCGTTTCACCGGCGCGACCCACTCGACGGCCACCCTCGCCGGGGTGCGCGACCGCACTCCCCGGATCGAGGTCGTCTCCGCCGGCACCCTCACCACCGTGCAGGACTGGCCGGGCCGCACCGGCTACTGGCAGGTCGGGGTGCCCCCGTGCGGCCCGATGGACGACCTGTCCTTCCGGCTCGGCAACCGGGCACTCGGCAACCACGAGGGCGCGGCGGGCCTCGAATGCACCCTCCAGGGCCCGTCACTGAGGTTCAGCCACGCCACCACCGTGTGTGTGACGGGAGCACCCGCACCGGTGACCGTGGACGGCTCCGCGGTCGCCCAGTGGGAGCCGGTGACCGTGCCCGCGGGAGCCGTCCTGGACATCGGGGCGCCGGTGGAGCACGGTCTGCGGACCTATGTGCTGTTCGCCCACGGTCTCGACGTACCCGCGTTCCTGGGCAGCGCGAGCACCTTCACACTGGGCCGCTTCGGCGGGCACGGCGGGCGCGCCCTGCGGACGGGGGACGTCCTGCACGGCGGAGGCCGGGTCGAGGGCAGGCCGGTCGACGACCCGCCCCTGTTCACCCGGACCTGGCACATCGGCGCCGCCGAAGGCCCCCATGCGGCACCGGAGTTCTTCACCGAGGACGACATCCACGACTTCTACGCCGCCGACTGGAAGGTCCACTTCAACTCGGCCCGCACCGGAGTCCGCCTCATCGGTCCCAAGCCCCGCTGGGCGCGCACCGACGGCGGTGAGGCGGGCCTGCATCCGTCCAACATCCACGACACCCCCTACTCCGTCGGCGCCGTCGACTACACGGGTGACATGCCGGTGCTGCTGGGCCCGGACGGTCCGTCGCTCGGCGGTTTCGTGTGCCCGGCGACGGTGCTCAGCGGCGAGCGCTGGAAGCTGGGCCAGCTGCGGCCCGGCGACACCGTGCGGTTCGTTCCGGTGGACGCCGACGGAGAGCCCCGGCCTCCCATCGTCGACGGTGGTGTCCTCGCCCGCGACGGCGATGTCACCTTCCGTCGCAGCGGCGACGACAACCTGCTCGTCGAGTTCGGCCCGATGCAGCTCGACCTGGCGCTGCGGATGCGCGTCCACGCGCTGATGGAGGCGGTGTCCGACGCCTGTCCGGACGGGGTCACCGACCTCACTCCCGGTATCCGCTCCCTCCAGATCCGGACCGACCCACGGCGGCTCCCGCAACACGAACTCCTCGCCGCGGTACGGGAGATCACCGCGTCCCTCCCCCCGAGCGACGAACTCGTCGTGCCCTCCCGGACCGTCCACCTCCCGCTGTCCTGGGACGACCCGGCCACCCGCGAGGCGATCGCCCGCTACATGGCGGGGGTACGGGACGACGCGCCCTGGTGCCCGTGGAACATCGAGTTCATCCGCAGGGTCAACGGCCTGGACTCGGTGAACGACGTCTACGACACGGTCTTCGACGCGGAGTACCTCGTCCTGGGCCTGGGTGACGTCTACCTGGGCGCGCCCGTGGCCACGCCCCTCGACCCACGGCACCGTCTGGTGACCACCAAGTACAACCCGGCCCGTACCTGGACCGCGGAGAACTCCGTCGGCATCGGCGGCGCCTACCTGTGCGTCTACGGCATGGAGGGGCCCGGCGGCTACCAGTTCGTGGGCCGTACGACCCAGGTGTGGTCGGGGTGGCAGCAGCGCGGCGCGTTCGAACCGGGGGCGCCCTGGCTGCTCAGATTCTTCGACCGGATCAAGTGGTATCCGGTCGACGCCGACGAACTCCTGGAACTGCGGGCCGACATCACGTCCGGGCGGTTCGTGCCACGCATCGAGGAGGGAACCTTCTCCCTCTCCGCCTACCAGGCGTTCCTCGCCGAGAACGCCGATTCCATAGCGGAGTTCAGGACCCGCCAGCAGACGGCCTTCGCGGCCGAGCGTAACGCCTGGGAGGCGGCGGGCGAGTTCGCCCGAGCGGACGCGGTGAGCGCTCCGGCCCCTCCCGCGGCGTCCGTCGAGATCCCCGAGGGCGGCCGGATCGTCGAAGCAGAATTCACGGCTTCCGTCTGGCAGTTGAACGTCGAGCCGGGTGACGAGGTCACCGTCGGCCAGCCGCTGCTCGCGCTGGAGGCGATGAAGATGGAGTCCAGGGTGCACGCGCCGATGGACGGCGTGGTGGCGGAGATCCTGGCGAGGCCGGGCGACCAGGTGGAGGCGGGAACGGCGCTGGTCGTCCTCGCTCCCGTGAACTGAAAGAGGAACACATGCTGTCCAGAGTCCGAGCCGCCTACGCACGTATCGAGGCGGTGGACCGCCCCGAGATCTGGATCGACCTGCGCCCACAGGACGAGGTCGAGGCGGAGGCACACGCCCTGGCCGAACGCGTGGCCGCCGGTGACCACCTCCCGCTGGCCGGTCGTCTCCTCGCCGTCAAGGGCAACATCGATGTCGCGGGGCTGCCCACGACCGCGGGCTGTCCTGCGTACGCCTACCGTCCCGCGGCCGACGCACCGGCGGTGGCACGGCTGAGGGCGGCGGGCGCGATCGTCCTGGGCACCACGAACCTGGACCAGTTCGCGACCGGCCTGGTCGGCACCCGCTCCCCGCACGGCGCGGTACGCAACGCCCATGACCCGGCACGCATCAGCGGCGGTTCCAGCTCCGGCTCGGCCGTCGCGGTGGCCCTCGGCATCGTCGACCTGGCCCTCGGCACCGACACCGCGGGCTCGGGCCGGGTGCCTGCCGCCTTCAACGGCATCGTCGGCCTCAAGCCCACCCGGGGCCTGGTACCGACGGCCGGCGTCGTCCCGGCCTGCGCCTCCATCGACTGCGTGACGGTCTTCGCCCGCACCCTCCCGGAAGCCGAACAGGCACTGTCGTTCATGACCTCGCCGCCGGACCGCGACCTCCCCCCACTCCCCCAGCGAGAGCCGGGACCGTGGCGCGTCGCGGTCCCGTCGCGCGACCAGCTCGGCGAACTGGACGAGGGGTGGGCGGAGGCGTTCGAGGCGGCGGTGCAGCAGCTCGTCATGGCCGGCGCGTCGATCCACCCCATCGACCTCTCCCCCTTCACCGAGGCCGCCGCGATGCTCTACGAGGGCGCCTTCGTCGCCGAGCGCTACACCGCGGTGGGGAGCTTTGTCGACAAGTTGACCTCGGAAGGCGGCGCCGGCCTGGACCCCACCGTCGCCGGCATCATCACCCGCGCCCGCGACATCCCGGCCCACCAGCTCTACGCCGACCAGGAGCGGCTCGCGGCCCTGCGGACCCGGGCCGAGGCCGAACTCGCTTACGCGGACGCGCTGTTGCTGCCCACCACGCCGGGCCACCCCACCCTCGCCGAGGTCGCCGCCGACCCGCTGGGCGCCAACGCCCGCCTCGGCCGCTTCACCAACTCCACCAATCTCTTCGACCTGGCGGCGGTGGCCGTCCCCGCGGGCGAGGTGACCGGTCTCCCCTTCGGCGTGATGCTGATCGGCCCGGCGTTCACGGACCAGCGACTGACACGGATCGCCGCACTGCTCCAGCCGCAGACTCAACTGGCCGTGGTCGGCGCCCACCTCTCCGGCCAGCCACTGAACCCCCAGCTCCTGGCCCTGGGCGCCCGCCTGGACCGCACGACCACGACAGCCCCCGTCTACCGGCTGCACGCACTGCGCACGACCCCACCGAAGCCGGGCCTGGAGCATGTCGGTGAGGGCGGGGCCGCGGTCGAGGCAGAGGTGTGGCGTCTACCGGCAGAGGGCCTGGGCCGCCTACTGGCCACCCTCCCCCGCCCGATGACCCTGGGCAGCGTGAAACTGGCGGACGGATCCGCGGTCCCCGGCTTCCTGTGCGAACCAAGCGCACTGAAGGACGCCGAGGACATCACGTCATACGGCAGTTGGCGGTCATATGTGAACGCCGAGTAGGGCAGCGCCCCTTCAGGGGCGCGGGGCTGTATCGATGTGCGGCTCCGCCGCGTGGGCGCGACCAGCCACAGCCACCCCGCGCCCGTCGGCGCACCGCTCACCCCACCGACGAGTAGGCGACAACCCCCCGCAGCAACTCGTCGACAGCCTTACGCGCGTTCTTCGCGACCGTGGACCCCTGCCCACCGGAAACCGGTGCCGCGGCCGAGATCTGCCCCAGCACATCGATCACCTGCTTGCACCACCGCACAAAGTCCCCCGCCGGCATGTCCGCCTCACGCAGCACCTCGTCGAGCCCCTTCCCGGAGGCCCACATGTACGCGGCCCAGGCAAACCCGAGATCCGGCTCCCGCTGCCCCACACCCTCGGTCTGGGTGATCCGGAAGTCCTCCTCCAGCGCGTCGAGCCGCCCCCAGATCCGCACCATCTCCCCGAGCGCGGCCTTCGCCTTGCCCGACGGCAGCTTGGGCGCCATCGCATCGTCACCGACCCGCGCCTCGTACACCAACGCGGAGACGCACGCCGCGAGTTCAGCGGGAGAAAGCCCCTCCCACACCCCGGCCCGCAGACACTCACTGGCCAGCAGGTCGAGCTCGCCGTAAAGCCGCGCCAGCCGCTTCCCGTGCTCGGTGACCTCGTCGCCGCGCAGATAGTCCAGCTCGGTCAGCAGCGCGACGATCCGGTCGAAGGTCCGCGCGATGGTGTTGGTACGGCCCTCGATACGCCGCTCCAGCTGCGAGGTGTCCCGCAGCAGCCGGTGGTAGCGTTCGGCCCACCGCGCATGATCCTCACGCTCGTCGCACCCATGGCACGCATGGGCCCGAATAGCCGTCCGCAACCGCGCGATCTCGCGGTCGTCCGCGGCCTGCGCCCGCTTCTTGCGAGCCCGCTCCGGCGGAATGTGCCCCGCCTTGGTACGCAGCGCGGAGGCGAGGTCCCGACGTGACTGCGGCGAGCGCGGGTTGAAGGACTTCGGGATCCGCATCCGCTCCAACGCCTCGACCGGCACCGGGAAGTCCATCGAGGCGAGCCGCTTGACCTGCCGCTCGGCGGTCAGCACCAGCGGGCGCGGCCCGTCGTGGTGCTCGAACCCTCGATGCCCGTTGGAACGCCCGGCGGGCAGCCCCGGATCCAGTACCAGGGCCAGCCCGGCGAACTTGCCCGTCGGCACATGGATGACGTCACCCGGCTTGAGCTTCTCCAGCGCCACGGCCGCCTCGGCCCGCCGCTCGTTGGCGCCCTGCCGGGCCAGCTCGGTCTCGCGGTCCTTCAGCTCGCGCCGCAGTCGCGCGTACTCCTCGAAGTCGCCGAGGTGGCAGGTCATGGACTCCTTGTAGCCCTCGAGCCCCTCCTCGTTGCGCTGCACCTGCCGCGAGATCCCCACGACCGACTTGTCGGCCTGGAACTGCGCGAAGGACGTCTCGAGGAGCTCACGCGAGCGGTGCCGCCCGAACTGCTCGACGAGGTTGACCGCCATGTTGTACGACGGCTTGAAGCTGGACCGCAGCGGATACGTACGCGTGCCCGCGAGCCCTGCCAGATGCTCAGGGCTGCTCCCGCGCTGCCACAGCACGACGGCATGACCCTCGACGTCGATACCGCGCCGCCCGGCCCGCCCGGTCAGCTGCGTGTACTCGCCCGGCGTGATGTCCGCGTGCTGCTCGCCGTTCCACTTGACGAGCTTCTCCAGCACCACCGACCGCGCGGGCATGTTGATGCCCAGCGCGAGCGTCTCGGTGGCGAACACGGCCTTCACCAGGCCCCGGACGAAGAGTTCCTCCACGACCTCCTTGAAGGTCGGCAGCATGCCCGCGTGATGGGCCGCGATGCCGCGCTCCAGGCCCTCCAGCCACTCGTAGTAGCCCAGGACGTGCAGATCCTCGGTCGGAATGGCGGCGGTGCGCTCCTCGACGAGGGCACGCACCCTGCCCCGCGCCTCGTCGTCGTTGAGCCGCAGACCGGCGTGCAGACACTGCTGCACGGCGGCCTCACAGGCGGCCCGGCTGAAGATGAAGGTGATCGCCGGCAGCAGCCCTTCGGAGTCGAGGCGCTCGATGACCTCGGGCCGCCCCGGGGTCCACACCCGCGAGCGCTGTCTGCGCTCCCGCTCCCGGTCGGCCTCGCGCATCGCACGGCCGCGTCTGCGGTCCTGGTAGGACGGGCGCTGCGCCTCCATGCGGGCCAGCCGCGTGAGGTCGGGGTTGACGGCCTTCTTCTGGCCCTCGCCCTCCTCGAACAGGTCGTACATCCGCCGCCCGGCGAGCACGTGCTGGAACAGCGGCACGGGCCGGTGCTCGGAGACGATCACCTCGGTGTCGCCCCGGACGGTGTCGAGCCAGTCGCCGAACTCCTCGGCGTTGGACACGGTCGCCGAGAGGGAGACCAGGGTGACCGACTCCGGAAGGTGGATGATCACCTCCTCCCAGACGGCACCGCGGAAGCGGTCGGAGAGGTAGTGCACCTCGTCCATGACCACGTACCCGAGCCCGAGCAGGGTCTGCGAACCCGCGTACAGCATGTTGCGCAGCACCTCGGTGGTCATCACGACCACCGGGGCGTCGGAGTTGACGCTGTTGTCGCCGGTGAGCAGACCGACCTTGTCGGCGCCGTAACGACGCGACAGGTCGGCGTACTTCTGGTTCGACAGCGCCTTGATGGGTGTCGTGTAGAAGCACTTCTTGCCTTGTTGCAGGGCGAGGTGGACGGCGAACTCGCCCACGATCGTCTTGCCCGAACCGGTGGGGGCGGCCACCAGCACGCCCTTGCCCGTCTCGAGCGCCTGACAGGCCTCGATCTGGAAAGGGTCGAGGCCGAAGTCGTACATCTCGCGGAAGTCGGCGAGCGCGGTGGCCTGCTCGGCAGCGCGCACGCGCGCGGCCGCGTACCGCTCGGCCGGTGAGAGGTCCTCTGTCATCGTGCTTTCGAGCGTACCGGGCCCCACTGACAACAGGACGATCATTATCCGGATCCCGTCTTGTCAAACACCGGGTCCGTGCACTTCAGAGCCCCGCGACGCGCACGGCCCCCGGAATGCAGCGCGCGGTCAGCGGCAGCGGCCCGAGCGGCTCCCCGTCGGCGTACCCGGTGATCCCCGCGGCCCTGATCTCGGCCTTCGCGGCCCGGTGCACGGTGACCTTGGCATGGTCGACGTGCGTGCCCCGGTACACGCTCGGGAACACCCTGAGCAGCGTGGCCCGGCTGCAGTCCCCGACCACGGTGATGTCGAACAGTCCGTCGGTGAGGTCGGCGCCGGGACAGATCCGCATGCCGCCGCCGTACGACGATCCGTTGCCGACCGCGACGAGGGTCGCCTCGATCTCCCGGACCTCGCCGTCGTCCAGCCTGATCCGGTACGGGAAGGGCTTGAAGGCGGCCAGTTCGGCGATCATCGCGAGGTCGTACTTGAACCGGCCCGTCGGCCACCGCATCCGGTTGCCGCGGTCGTTGACCCGGGAGTCGAAGCCGGAGGCCAGGACGGTGCCGAACCAGCGGCCCTCGGCCCGCCCCAGGTCGATGTCGCGCAGGTCGCCGCCCTTGAGCGCCTCGGCGATCCGTCGGCCGGCGGCGGCCGGGTCCCGCACGGGCAGGCCCAGGGCGCGGGCGAAGTCGTTGCCGGTGCCGACGGCGACCAGGCCGAGTGGGGTGCGGGTGCCGGCGACGGCCTGGAGGGCCAGGTTGGCCATGCCGTCGCCCCCGACGGCGACCAGGGCGCCGGTGCCGTCCGCGACGGCGGCACGCGCGCGTGTGAGGGCGTCCTCGGCGTTCTCCCCGAGGACCGTACGCACGGAGAATCCGGCCGCCCGCAAAGCGGAAGCGGCCGGCTGCGCCGCGTGGGCGCCCCGGCCGCGACCCGCGGTGGGGTTGACGAAGAGGGTGATCTCGCTGGTCACGTCACTGACCCTACGAGCGGCCGCCCGATCTTCAGGTCACGTCGTCATAACCGTTGACCCGGTCCGGTGCCGACGCCTGCTCGGGCAGTGCCCGGCTGGCGGAGACCGTCTCGATCTCCCCGATGTCCTCGGGGGTGAGGTCGAGGTCGGAGGCCTCGTCGTCGGCGGGGCCCTCGGCATCGCGGCGGCGCCGACGCTTGTCGTTGATCAGGGAGAACAGCGTCGCGCCGAAGTACAGCACCCAGATGGGGCCGGCCAGTGCCAGCATGCTCAGCGGGTCGGTGCTCGGTGTCGCGACGGCGGCGAACACGGTGATACCCATGATCATTCCGCGCCACCAGCCGAGCATGCGCTTGCCGGTGATCATCCCGGTGAGGTTCAGGAAGATCAGCAGCAGGGGCAGCTCGAAGGAGAGGCCGAAGACGATCACCATGCGCGTGACGAGCTGGAGCAGATCGTCGAGCGGGAGCTGGTTGTCGATGCTGCCGCTCGGCGTGAACTCGATCAGCACCTTCGCGGTGGTGGGGAGCACCGAGTACGCGAAGTAGGCGCCGCCGATGAACAGCGGGGCACCCGTGAAGACGAAGGCGTAGGCGTACTTCTTCTCGTGCCGGTGCAGACCCGGGGCGACGAACGCCCAGAGCTGGTACAGCCAGATCGGCGAGGCGATCACGATACCGGCCATCAACGAGACCTGAAGGGCCAGGTTGAAGGGCGCGAGCAGACCGTTGATGGTGATCCGGGCGCACTTCTCGGCGGCCTCGTCGGGAGTCGACGACCTGGCGAGTTCCGCGAAGCTCTGCTCGCAGCCGATCGACTTCAGGATCGGATCCGTCAGGAAGTTGATGATGTCGTTGTAGAAGAAGGCGGCGACGATCGTCACGACGACGATGGCCAGCAGTGCCTTCGCGAGCCGGTTGCGGAGCTCACGAAGGTGATCCGCAAGGGGCATCCGCCCCTCGGGATCCTTCTCCTCATTGCGGGCAGACTTCAGCAACCCACGTTCCCATCTCATGCAGCGGGCCGGAGGTCACCGGCCCTGCGTCAGCGCTTGGTCGTGTCCGTCGGCTCGGTGACCGGGCGGGAGCTGGTCACGTCGCCGGGGGCGGCCTGGATGGTGCGCTGGACCTGGGGCTGCTGGTCGTCCTGGGGCGGGGCGGACGCGGCGGTCGCGTTGTCCTGGCCCTCGGACTTCATCGCCTTCGCCTCGCTCTTGAGGATGCGGGCGGACTTGCCGAGCGAGCGCGCCATGTCGGGAAGCTTCTTCGCGCCGAACAGCAGAATGATGACGACGAGGATGAGAATGATCTCGGGGGCGCCGAGCCTTCCGAACATAAGTCTTTACCTTCTCACCGAGGCGGCTGGGGTGGGGTGCTGTGCTGTCCGACCGGTCGGACAGGTGTCCGAACGATCGTGTTGTCAGCGATCGTAACGCTCAGGGGTGAACGTGAGGCAATCCCCGTGCGTACTCCCGGTCCGCGAGCCGGGCCTCGTTCTCCGGTCCGCGACCAGCAGCGTACCTGCCCGGCCCCCCGGGATGACAGGGCGAAGTGACCCAAAACGCTTCCGGCGCAGGACTCACATCCCGCGCACAGCGGGACTCACAACGTGTCCACAGAGCGGGCGGTGCTCACCGCGGCCCGCTCCAGATCCTCCGCGGCCCTGCCGATGCGCTGCGCCGACTCCGCGACCTGCCGTCCCAGCCGCTGCGCCTCGAGGAACACCCGCACGGCGAGCACGCCGAGCACGACGAGACCCAGGAAACCCACAGCGATCGCGAACATCGGCCAGAACATGGTGCCGAGCCTAGAGGGTGGAGTGGAGCCGCAGGGTGCTGACCCCGCCCCCGGTCAGCAGCTCCACGATCCGCTCCCCCGCGGGCTTGCGGACGGAGGCGGCGCAGTCTGGGCAGGTGAAGGAGTAGAAGGTGGTCTTGCTGGTGGCACCGACGACCAGCCGCAGGGCCCCGGCCGCGAGCTCGAACCGGCCGCGGCAGTCCGGGCAGCCCGCCCGGAACACCATCGGGGACACGCTCCGCATTCCCGAGAACGCGGACGACACCGACATCCCCTTGACACCAGACGTCGCCGACTCGCTCAAAGCTCCTGCTCCTGCCTGTCGTCGTTCGTGTGAGTTCGGTGTGAACCCGGCGTCTCGACCCCGTCGTACGCCGCCAGCGCCTCCCGGGCCGCCTGCCGGGCGCTGTCGGCGAGCTCGGGCGGCGAGACGATACGGCCGTCGCGGCCGAGCCGCAGCGCCAGGCGCCGCAGGGACGTCGGATCGGGGGTGCGCAGAGTAATACGCAGTCCGCCGTCGGCGAGCTCATCCGCACTGTCGTGCGGGTAGTACTCGGCGACCCAGCGCCCGCCCGGGCTCACCTCGACGACGACCTCCGGGTCCTCGGCGGCCGGCTGCACCAGCGCCTCCGAGAGGTCCCGCAGTTCTATCTCGGGCGGCGCCGACGGCTCGTCGAGGATCTTGATCTCGGCGACCCGGTCGAGCCGGAAGGTGCGGCGCGCCTCGGAGCGGCGGCACCAGGCCTCGACGTAGGTGTGACCGACGCTGACCAGGCGGATCGGGTCGATCTCGCGCTCGGTGACCTCGTCGCGGGCCGGTGAGTAGTAGCGGATCCACAGCCGGCGCCGCTCGGAGATCGCACGGTCGACGTCCGCGAAGACCCCGCCCTCGGACTCGAAGGTCACCGACAGCCGGGAGCTGGCCCCCGCCTGCTCCCCCGCCGCGGTCTCCACCTTCGCCGTGGCCCGCAGCAGCGCCTGCCGGTCGCCCTCGCGCAGCCCGGGCAGGGTCGAGACGGCCCGGGCGGCGACGAGCAGCGCGGTGGCCTCGTCGGCGGCGAGCCGCAGCGGCTCGGCGACGTCATCGGGGTTGTGCCACCAGATGCGCTCGCCGTCGGTGTCGATGTCGAGGAGGTCCCCGCCGCGGAAGCTGGTGCCGCACATGGGCAGCACATCGAGGTCGGAGACGAGCTCGTCCTCGGTGATCCCGAAGGCACGGGCGACATCCTCGACGCGGGCGCCGGGCCGCTCCTTCAGATACGTCACCAGGGAGAGCATCCGCCGGGTCTGGTCGATGGCGTTGACGGGCCTGACCGGTTTGCCTGCCACTGTGTTGCTCGCTCCCCCTCAGCCCTTGGCCACGGCACGCAGCCGGTCCACCACGTCGGCCCGCAGTTCGGCGGGTTCCAGGACGACCACGTCCGGCCCGAACTCCACCAGCCAGGCGTCCAGCCCATGGCCGTACGGAATCTCCAACTCATCCCACCCGTCGCCCAGTTCCCGCACCGCGGTGGCCTTCGCCCGCAGCGGGTAGCCGGCGCCCGTGCGCAGCCGGATCAGCGCGCTGCGGTCGGCGCTCTCCCCCGCCCAGCTCGCGACGGTCTCGCGGACGGTCACCACGTCGGGCACCTCGGCGGTGAAACGGGCGCCGCGCGAACGGACCTTGCCGGTGATCCGGGACAGCCTGAAGACCCGCTCCGCACCGCGGTCGCGGTCCCAGCCCGCCAGATACCAGTGGCCGCGCCAGCACTCCAGCGCCCACGGCTCGACATGCCGGGTCTCGGGGTGCGCGGCGGTGGCCTTGCGGTACTCGAAGACGACCGGACGGCGGTCGCGGCAGGCCAGCATCAGCGGCTCGAACGCGGCCTCGTGCACGGGGATCCGCGGCTCGAGGGCGCCATGCGCCTCGTACGGGTCGAAGTCCTCGGGCAGCCCGGCCGCCCGCAGCTTCTGCAGGGCGCCGCTGGCCGCGCCCGCGAGCCGTGCCTGCTGCCACACCTTGGCGGCGAGCCCGAGGGCGGCGGCCTCCTCGGCGTCGAGGGTGACGGGCGGCAGCCGGTTGCTGTCGCGGCGGGCGAGATAGCCGACGTCGCCGTCGAGGTTCTCCACGGTCTCGATGACAAGCCCGAGTTCGCGCAGATCGTCCTTGTCGCGCTCGAACATCCGGTTGAAGCTGTCGTCCGAGTTCGCTTCCAGGTAGGCCTCGATGGACTGGCGCAGCTCACGCTTGCTCAGCGGCCTGCGCGTCCCCAGCAGACACAGCGCCAGGTTCATCAGCCGCTCGGCCTTGGCAATGGCCATCGACGCCCTTCGCCTCCCTATGGTGCTTACGGACGATGACCGTACCGCCCCGCGGTGGCGTGGCAAAAGCCGAGGGCCCATGCCCGGACAGGCATGGACCCCAGGTGATCGACAGTGATCGTACGACGATCAGACGCCGACCAGGTCGACGACGAAGATCAGCGTCTCGCCCGGCTTGATGGCCGGGGTCGGGCTCTGGTTGCCGTAGGCGAGGTGCGCGGGGATGGTCAGCTGACGACGGCCGCCGACCTTCATGCCCTGCACGCCGAGGTCCCAGCCCTTGATGACGCGACCGCCACCCAGCGGGAAGCGGAACGCCTGACCACGGTTCCAGCTGGCGTCGAACTCCTCGCCGGTGCTGAAGGCAACGCCCACGTAGTGGACGGTGACGGTCTGGCCCGCCTGCGCCTCGGCGCCGTCGCCCTCCCAGATGTCCTTGATCTCGAGGTCCGCCGGGGGCTCGCCACCGGGGAAGTCGATCTCGGGCTTCTCGATGCTCACGTCTCTAGCTCCTGCTTGTCTGCGGAAAGGCAACGCACACAGTCTTACACCCCGAAGCGGTCAGAGCTTCGCCAGGATGTCGACCGTGAAGACCAGCGTCGAGTCCTTCTCGATGCCGCTGCCGCTCGGCGGGTTGTCGCCGTATCCCAGGGCCGGCGGGATGACGATGAGGACGCGGCTGCCGACCTTCTTGCCGGTCAGACCCTGCTTCCAGCCCTTGACGACACCGTCCAGCGAGAACGACGTCAGCGTCTTCCTGGCATACGTCGAGTCGAACTCCTTTCCGGAGTCCCACAGCACGCCCTTGTACTGAACGAGCAGGCCGCTGTCGGCGGCGACCTTCTCGCCGTCACCCTCGATGACGTAGCTCGACACAAGCTTGGTGGGCGCGTCCTTCTTGGGGATCTCGATGGAGGGCGCCTTGCCGTCGGTGTTCGTCCCCACCTTGGGCAGATCCGCGTTGTCCTGCGCCACGTCCGAGCCCTTGGCGGAGCTCGTGACCGGGTACACACCCTTCATGTCCACCACGAACACCAGCGTGTCGGTGCCCTTGATGCCACCCTCCGCGTAGCCCTCCTTGCCATAGCCCCAGGTGGGCGGGACGGCGAACTCGACGCGGCTGCCGACCTTCTTGCCCGTGAGGGCGTACCGCCAGCCGTCGATGACACTGGCCTGGGCGAGCTGGATGGCGAGCGCGGAACCCCGGTCGAAGGAGTTGTCGAAGACCTTGGCCGTGTCCCAGATCTGGCCGAGGTAGTTCGCCACGAGGAAGTCGCCCTCCGCGGCCGTCCGGCCGTTGCCCGCGATGACCGTCTTCACCGCGAGCTGGCTGGACGGGTCACCACTGCCCTTGGCGACGGTGGGCTTCTCACCGAACTTCGCACCCGCGGTGATCGCCGGCAGCGGACCGTCCACGATCTTCGGCGCCGGCGCACCGGACGTGGCCGAGGCGGACGGCGACGCGCTGTCGCCGCTCTCCGCGGAACTCGCCCCGTCGTCGTCGTTGCACGCGGCGAGCGTGGCCATTCCTGCGGGTACGGCAATCAGTAGTGAGCGTCGGCGCACGGTAAGAGCCTCGTAATCGGTCGATCTTGTGGATGGCGTGCGCGCAACTCTACGGCGTGAGAAGGGCGCCGTACGGATAACGTACGGCGCCCGTGTGGCGTTCCGGAAGGCGATCCGGAACGCATTGCTCACATACCGGCGATCAGCTTCTCGACCCGGTCGTCGACGGAACGGAACGGGTCCTTGCACAACACCGTGCGCTGGGCCTGGTCGTTGAGCTTGAGATGGACCCAGTCGACGGTGAAGTCCCGGCGCTGTTCCTGAGCCCGGCGGATGAAGTCACCGCGAAGACGGGCCCGAGTGGTCTGCGGGGGCACGGACTTGCCCTCGAAGATCTTCAAGTCGTTGCAGATACGGGCGGCTTGGCCCTTCCTCTCCAGAAGGTAGTAGAGACCACGACGACGGTGAATGTCGTGATACGCGAGGTCTATCTGCGCGACCCGCGGGTGGGACATGGTCATGTTGTGCTTGGCCCGGTACCGCTCGATGAGCTTGTACTTCATGACCCAGTCGATCTCGGTCCCGATCCGGTCGAGGTCCTCGGCCTCGATCGAGTCGAGCACCCGGCCCCACAGCTCCAGGACCTGCTCGACCGTTCCGGTACGGATGCCGCGGCGCTCCACGAAGTCCACGGCCTTCTCGTAGTACTCGCGCTGCACCTCCAGCGCGGAGGCCTCCCGGCCACTGGCCAGACGCACCTTGCGCCGGCCGGTGATGTCGTGGCTGACCTCGCGGATCGCCCGGATCGGGTTCTCCAGCGTCAGGTCGCGCATCACGGTGCCCGCCTCGATCATGCGCAGCACCAGGTCGGTCGCGCCGACCTTGAGGAGCATGGTCGTCTCGGACATGTTCGAGTCGCCCACGATCACATGCAGGCGACGGTAGCGCTCGGCGTCGGCGTGCGGTTCGTCGCGCGTGTTGATGATCGGCCGGGAACGCGTCGTCGCCGACGAGACGCCCTCCCAGATGTGCTCGGCCCGCTGACTGACGCAGTACACGGCGCCACGCGGGGTCTGCAGAACCTTGCCCGCGCCACAGAGCAGCTGGCGGGTGACAAGGAAGGGAATGAGGATGTCCGCGAGCCGGGAGAACTCCCCGTGGCGGGCGACGAGATAGTTCTCGTGGCACCCGTAGGAGTTGCCCGCCGAGTCGGTGTTGTTCTTGAAGAGGTAGACGTCGCCCGCGATTCCTTCCTCGTGCAGGCGTCGTTCGGCGTCCACCAGGAGTCCTTCGAGAATGCGCTCGCCTGCTTTGTCGTGCGTGACCAGTTCCGTCACGTTGTCACATTCGGGAGTCGCGTATTCCGGATGTGACCCGACATCGAGATAGAGGCGGGCGCCGTTTCGCAGAAAGACATTGCTGCTGCGGCCCCATGACACGACACGGCGGAAGAGGTACCGCGCCACCTCGTCGGGAGACAGGCGTCGCTGTCCCCTGAACGTACACGTGACGCCGTACTCGTTCTCCAGCCCGAAAATGCGGCGGTCCATGACTGAACATTACGCCCGATCCCCTGTGCTGAAACGGGGTTCGACGGCACGGTTTGGATCATTTTCCGATGAAGCCGCAACCACCCCCCGCCCACCGGGAGCTGCGAGGACCCGTCCGGTGGCCAGCAGAACCAGCAGCGAGACACCCCCCGCCACACCCGGTACGGCGAACCCCCACCCGGCCCCTCCGGCCTCTACGACCGGCCCCGCGACGCCCGTTCCGACCGAGGCACCCACGGTGAACGTCGTCACGAGCCACGAGAAAGCCTCCGTGACCGTGCCCCGCGGCGCGTGATGGTCGACCAGCACGAAAGCACACGCGATGGCAGGCGCCAGGAACACCCCCGCGACCACGGTCAGCAGCACCATGGCGACCGCGCCGGGCATCAGCAGCAGCGGCAGATAACACACCGCCAGCAGGGCCACCAGCACCCGCAGTCGACGCGCCGGCTCACCGGTCCACTGCCGCGCGCCGTACACGGTGCCGCCGATGAGAGCGCCCAGACCGATCGCCGCCATCAGCCAGCCGTACACCACATCGCCCCCGTGGTCGTCGGCGTACGGCACCGAGGCGACCGTGATGGACCCGAGCGCCATACCGACGAACAGGAACGCGCCCAGCAGCGCCAGCAGCCCCGGTGAGCGCAGCGCGCCGAGCCAGTGCGCCTCGCGCGGTGCCGAGCGCCACGCGCGCGACGGGCGCGAGACGACCACGGAGAGCGCGCCGAGCACCCCGATGACGTTCAGGACCAGCAGGGCGGCCCGGGCCGACCACAGCGACGTGCACACCGTCACCAGCAACGGCCCGAGGGTGAACATGACTTCCTGCGCCACGGCGTCCATCGCGTACGCCGTGTGCACCTGACCCTCCTTGCGCAGGACACTCGGCCACAGCGCCCGCAGTCCGCCCTCCAGCGGCGGTGTGAAGAGCCCGGCGACGGCCACGGCGACATAGGCGGCCGCGAGCCTGTCGGGGCCGGTGAAGGCGAAGGCGGCCATCGCGAGGGCCGAGGCCACCGCCGCGGGCAGCTGGACGCGGGGCTGGCCGTGCAGGTCCACCAGCCGGCCCAGCACCGGCTGACCGACGGCATTGGCGACACCGTAGACCGCCGCGAGCGCTCCGGCGAGGCTGTACGAGCCGCCCTCCGCGCGCACGAACAGCACGATCGCGATGGCCGCGGTGGCGTTCGGCAGCCGGCCCACGAGGGTGCCGACCAGCAGCCGCGTGGCGTGCCTCGCCCTGAGGATCTCCAGGTATCCCGCGGCCATGTCCCGCCCTTCCCGTGCCGTGACGTGCTCCGGTGACGCATGAGGTTTTACGTATAACGTCCTCCGTCATACGTACCATGTGCGCTGTTGACGAGTCCAGACGAAGGAGCAGGCAACCGGTGGCACGAGGCAGCGCACGCCCCACCAGCCGCGACGTCGCCCAAGCCGCCGGCGTCTCCCAGGCCACCGTCTCCCTGGTACTCGGCGACAAATGGCGAGGCCGGGTCGCCGACGCCACGGCCGAACGGGTACGCCGGGCCGCCCATGAACTCGGCTACCGCCCCAACCTCGCCGCCCGCAACCTCCGCCTCGGCCGCACCCGCACCGTCCTGCTCGTCGTACCCGCCCTGACCACGGAGTTCTTCGCCGGCGTCTACACCGGCGCCGCACGCATCGCCGCCGCACACGGCTTCGGCGTCCTCCTCTACCCCTCCCCCGAAGGCGTCGGCCCCGCCCGAGACCCCTTCGCCTCCGCCCAGGCCGCCCTGGACGGCATCCTCGCCTCCTCCATGGCCGCAGACGCCCTCACCGCCATCCGCGGCGACCAACTCCCCCTCGTGATGCTCGACAGCGACCCCCACGGCAGCCTGGGCGCCGCGACCGTGAACCTGGACATCGCCGACGGCACCCGCCAGGTCGCCGACCACCTGCTGCACCTGGGACACCGACGCTTCCTGCACCTGGCCGCCGACATCCCCTCCTGGACCTTCGAAGTACGCGCACGCGAACTCGCCGAACGCGTCGGAACGGTCCCCGGGACCACGCTGCGCACAGCACACACCGCCATGTCCATCGAAGGCGCCCTGGCGGCCATGGAAACGGCCCTGAGCACACCCGGCCCCCACCCCACCGCCGTGGTCTGCGACGACGATAAACTGGCGGCCGGCGCCTACAAAGCCCTGCGCCGACGAGGCCTGCGCATCCCCGACGACGTCTCCGTCACCGGCGTCGACGACATCGCCCTCGCCGCCGCCCTCGACCCGGAACTGACCACCGTACGACTCGACGCCGAACTCTTCGGCGAGCACGGCATGCGCGCCCTCCTGGCGGTCCTGGAGGGCCGTACACCCGACGCCGGGGACATCCCCGTCGAACTCGTCGTACGAGGCTCCACGGCACCCCCCACCGCCCCCTGAACGCCCTGTGCCCCGGCCGAATCGACGGCCGGGGCACACACAAGGGCGAAGCGAGACGCGGGACTACTCCTCCTCGGAGCTCTCCGCCTCGGTGGCCGCGCCGCCCGCCTCGAGAAGCCGGTCGAGCTGACGGCCCACGATGCGCTTGAACTTGCGCTGCTGCGGACGCGTACGGTCCAGCACCGCGACCTCCAGGCGCTCGGCGGGGATCTCCCGCTCCGTGCCGTTGGTGTCCCGGGACAAGGCCTGCACGGCCAACTTGAGGGCCTCGGCGAGGCTCATGCCGTCCTGATGACGCTGATCGAGGTAACCACTGATCTGCTCGGCATTGCCACCCACCGCGACCGAGCCGTGCTCGTCCACGATCGAACCGTCATGCGGCAGCCGATAGATCTGATCACCCTCGGGCGTCTCCCCCACCTCGGCCACGACCAGCTCCACCTCGTACGGCTTCTCGGCCGCACTGGAGAAGATCGTGCCCAACGTCTGGGCATAGACATTCGCGAGACCACGGGCGGTCACGTCATCACGGTCATAGGTGTAGCCCCGCAGATCCGCGTAGCGCACACCACCGATCCGCAGATTCTCGTACTCGTTGTACTTACCGGCGGCCGCGAAGCCGATCCGGTCATAGATCTCGCTGAACTTGTGCAGCGCACGGGACGGGTTCTCACCGACGAAGACAATGCCGTCGGCATACTGCAGCACGACCAGGCTGCGACCGCGAGCGATGCCCTTGCGGGCGTACTCCGCCCGGTCGGCCATCGCCTGCTGGGGGGAGACATAGAACGGCGTCGACACCGGTTATCCGTCCCTTTCTGTCGAAGTCACTGCGATCACCTTGCAAGCACCGGATCCGCCGCTACAGCAGCGCGGCCCGCGGACCGTCAGGCTGCTCCAGACGCCGCTCCAGGATCGAGCGGGCGATCTCGGAGGACTCCTCGTCCGTGAGCCGGCGGAAGCCGTCCTCGGTGATCACGGTGACGATCGGATAGATCCGGCGCGCGACATCGGGACCACCGGTCGCCGAGTCGTCGTCAGCCGCGTCGTACAAGGCCTGCACCACCAGCATGGTGGCCTCCGCCTCGGACAGACCGTCATGGAAGAACTTCTTCATCGCACCCCGGGCGAAGACCGAGCCCGAGCCGGTGGCGGCGAAGTTGTGCTCCTCGGAGCGGCCACCGGTGACGTCATAGGAAAAGATACGGCCCCTGCCGCGGTCCACGTCGTACCCCGCGAACAGCGGCACCACGGCCAGGCCCTGCATGGCCATACCGAGGTTGGAACGGATCATGGTCGACAGCCGGTTCGCCTTGCCCTCCAGCGAGAGCTGCGCCCCCTCGACCTTCTCGAAGTGCTCCAACTCCAGCTGGAACAGCTTCACCATCTCCACGGCCAGACCAGCCGTGCCGGCGATACCGACGGCCGAGTACTCGTCCGCCGGGAACACCTTCTCGATGTCCCGCTGCGCGATGACATTGCCCATCGTGGCCCGCCGGTCACCGGCGAGGACCACTCCGCCCGGGAAGGTGACGCCGACGATCGTGGTGCCGTGCGGCGCCTCGATCACGCCCTGGGTCGGCGGCAGTTGGCGGTTGCCCGGCAGCATCTCCGGCTGATGCGCGGACAGGAAGTCCATGAAGGAGGCGGACCCAGGCGTCAGGAAGGCAGCTGGTAGACGCCCGGTGCTACGAGTGTTGGCTTCCACGCGATTCCTTCCACATACGTTGCAGCCCGCCTTATGACGTCGGGCCGATCCTTGAACTGCCCCAGCGCCGCGTTGCAGCTGAAGCACAGTACGCCTCGGACCCTACCCGTCTCATGGCAGTGATCCACATGTTCGGGCAACGCCGCCAAACATATGCAGCAGACGCCCCCTTGAGAGGCGATCAACTCGTCACGCTCGGCTTCGGTGATGCCGTAGTGCCGCTTCAGATGGCCAGCGCGCCCCTTGATTGCCTTACATGACTTGCAGAGCGTCGCGAGACCGTCCGATGCACTGCGATTACGCGTCCACTCGCTGTGCGGTTTGATCTCGCCGCACGTTCGGCAGTACTTGTGCCCCGGAGGCACTTCCACCCGCGGCCGCACGTTACGCCCCTTGGCCACCTGCCGCGCCTGGTGGTATGCGGACGCGCACTCCCGGCAATAGACCTGAAGTCCATCGCGCATCAACTTGTTGCTTGCGAAGGCTGCCCGCGGCTTGTCTTCCTTGCACCGCGGACAGCGCTTCAGATCTTGCTCGCCTTGCACTCGAATCCCCCGCTAGCCAGCAGCCTTCGATTTCAAGGAAAAAGTGACCTACTGCCCACCTTTTTGCACGAAGGAGCGAACGAAATCCTCTGCGTTCTCCTCGAGCACATCATCGATTTCGTCCAGAACCGAGTCGACGTCGTCGCTCAGCTTTTCCTGGCGCTCCTTGAGGTCCTCGGTGGCTGCCGCCTCCGGCGCCGCCTCCTCGACTTCCTCGGTGGAGCGTGTGGCCTTCTGCTGGCCGCCGCCGGTGTCCTTGGTTGACATAACCCTCACCCCGCTCGTTTCGCCCGACATGGTCGCCAGGTCGGCTATCCGCCGATCGGTGATGATCAGACCCTACAAGCCCGGTCTGACATCGGCCCCGCAGTTTCCTCAACGTACGGGGGCCATCTCGATGATTCCCGGACGTCGGGATTTCCACCCTGTCCGGAGGTCTCGTTCCGGGTACCCGCTCAGCCGCCGGAGAGGACCCTGACCAGGTCTTCCGCGGTGCGACAGCGGTCCAGGAGCTCCTTGACGTGATTACGCGTTCCGCGAAGCGGTTCCAGGGTTGGAACGCGCTGCAGAGAGTCCCGCCCCGGCAGGTCGAAGATCACCGAGTCCCAGGAGGCCGCGGCGACGTCGTCGGCGTACTGCTCGAGGCAACGGCCCCGGAAGTACGCGCGGGTGTCCTCCGGCGGCTTCGTACGGGCCCGCTCGACGTCGGGCTCGTCCAGGAGGCGCTTGATCCTGCCGCGGGCGGCGAGACGGTTGTAGAGGCCCTTCTCGGCCCGTACGTCGGCGTACTGGAGGTCGAGGAGGTGGAGCTTCGCGGCGTCCCAGTCGAGGTCGTCGCGGCGCCGGTAGCCCTCCATGAGCTCGCGCTTGGCGACCCAGTCCAGCTCGCCGGCGAGGCTCATCGGGTCGTTCTCGAGCCGGTTGAGAGTGTCCTCCCAGCGGGCCAGGACGTCCTTGGTCTGTTCGTCGGCGTCCGCGCCGAAGCGCTCCTCCACGTACTTGCGGGACAGCTCGAAGTACTCCATCTGGAGTTGGACCGCGGTGAGTGTGCGGCCGCTGCGGAGGGTGACCAGGCGCTGGAGCGTCGGGTCGTGGGAGACCTGGTGGAGGGTGCGTACGGGCTGGTCCACCGCCAGGTCGACGGCGATGAAGCCGTCCTCGATCATGGACAGGACCAGGGCGGTCGTGCCGAGCTTGAGGTAGGTGGAGATCTCCGAGAGGTTCGCGTCGCCGATGATCACGTGGAGGCGGCGGTATTTCTCGGCGTCCGCGTGCGGCTCGTCGCGGGTGTTGATGATGGGGCGCTTGAGGGTGGTCTCGAGGCCGACCTCGACCTCGAAGTAGTCGGCGCGCTGGCTGATCTGGAAGCCGTGTTCGTGGCCGTCCTGGCCGATGCCGACGCGGCCCGCTCCGGCGAAGACCTGGCGGGAGACGAAGAAGGGCGTGAGGTGGCGCACGATGTCCGAGAAGGGGGTCTCCCGCTTCATCAGGTAGTTCTCGTGCGTGCCGTAGGAGGCGCCCTTGTTGTCGGTGTTGTTCTTGTAGAGGTGGATCGGCTGGGCGCCGGGGAGCTGGGCCGCGCGTTCGGCGGCTTCCGCCATGATGCGCTCGCCGGCCTTGTCCCAGAGGACGGCGTCGCGTGGGTTGGTGACCTCGGGGGCGCTGTACTCGGGGTGTGCGTGGTCGACGTACAGGCGTGCGCCGTTGGTGAGGATGACGTTCGCGAGGCCGATGTCCTCGTCGGTGAGCTGGCTGGAGTCGGCGGTTTCGCGGGCGAGGTCGAAGCCCCGCGCGTCCCGCAGCGGGTTCTCCTCCTCGAAGTCCCAGCGGGCCCGTCGGGCCCGGTGCATCGCCGCCGCGTAGGCGTTGACGATCTGGGACGAGGTGAGCATGGCATTGGCGTTGGGGTGGCCGGGGACGGAGATCCCGTACTCCGTCTCGATGCCCATTACTCGCCGTACAGTCATGCGGCCCTCCTTGCCCGGCGGCGCCCTCGGTCGGGGGCGGCGCTCAAGTACCGCTGGCGCTCCGGTGCGTGTGCGGTGCCCGTCCCCGCACTGCGCGACTCGGCGGTACCGAAGAGCCTAGAACGGCTTTGCGCTGGTGGGGAGATCATTTGCGTCATTGCCTTGCACGCCTCTTGTTCCGGTTAGTTGCCTGAAAAACAGTCGGCTGCGGGTACCCGGTGAGGGCACCCGCAGCCGCCCTGCTTTTACAGGTACTGACCGGTGTTGGCCACCGTGTCGATGGAGCGTCCGGTGTCGGCACCCTGCTTTCCGGTGATGAGGGTACGGATGTACACGATCCGTTCGCCCTTCTTTCCGGAGATCCGGGCCCAGTCGTCCGGGTTGGTGGTGTTGGGCAGGTCCTCGTTCTCCTTGAACTCGTCCACGCAGGCCTGGAGGAGGTGGGAGACGCGAAGGCCCTTGGCGTTGTGGTCGAGGAAGTCCTTGATCGCCATCTTCTTGGCGCGGCCCACGATGTTCTCGATCATGGCGCCGGAGTTGAAGTCCTTGAAGTAGAGGACTTCCTTGTCGCCGTTGGCGTAGGTGACTTCCAGGAAGCGGTTTTCCTCGGACTCGGCGTACATGTGTTCCACGGCGGTCTGGATCATGCTCTGGACCGTGGTGGTCCTGTTGCCGCCGTGCTCGCCGACGTCGTCGGAGTGCAGCGGGAGGCGCTCGGTCAGGTACTTGCCGAAGATGTCCTTGGCGGCCTCGGCGTCGGGACGCTCGATCTTGATCTTCACGTCCAGGCGGCCGGGGCGCAGGATGGCGGGGTCGATCATGTCCTCGCGGTTGGAGGCGCCGATCACGACCACGTTCTGCAGGCCTTCCACGCCGTCGATCTCGGCGAGCAGCTGCGGGACGATGGTGTTCTCCACGTCCGAGCTGACACCGGAGCCGCGGGTGCGGAAGAGGGATTCCATCTCGTCGAAGAAGACGATGACGGGTGTGCCCTCGGAGGCCTTCTCACGTGCACGCTGGAAGACGAGGCGGATCTGCCGCTCGGTCTCGCCGACGTACTTGTTGAGGAGTTCGGGGCCCTTGATGTTGAGGAAGAAGCTCTTGCCGGTGGCCTGGCCGGTGACCTCGGCGACCTTCTTGGCCAGCGAGTTGGCGACGGCCTTGGCGATGAGCGTCTTTCCGCATCCGGGGGGCCCGTAGAGCAGCACGCCCTTGGGCGGGCGCAGTTCGTGCTCCTTGAACAGGTCGGGGTAGAGGTACGGGAGCTCGACCGCGTCGCGGATCGCCTCGATCTGGCCGCCCAGACCGCCGATCTGCTCGTAGCCGATGTCCGGGACCTCTTCGAGGACGAGTTCCTCGACCTCGCTCTTGGGAACGACCTCGTAAACGTATCCGGATCGGGGTTCGAGGAGCAGGGCGTCGCCGGGACGGATGACTACGTCCAGGAGCGGCTCGGCGAGCCGCACCACCCTTTCCTCGTCGGTGTGCCCCTGCACCAGTGCGCGTTCGCCGTCCTCGAGGATCTCCTTGAGGGTGACGATGTCGCCGACGCTCTCGAACTCCATGGCCTCGACCACGTTGAGTGCTTCGTTGAGCATCAGTTCCTGGCCGCGCCGGAGTTCTTCGAGCTCGACGCTGGGGCTGACGTTCACCCGGAGTTTGCGTCCTCCGGTGAAGATGTCGGCGGTGCCGTCCTCATTCGCCTGCAGGAAGACTCCGAAGCCGGCCGGGGGCTGTGCGAGCCGGTCGACTTCCTCCTTGAGGGCCACGATCTGGTCGCGGGCCTCGCGGAGCGTGTTGGCGAGTCGCTCGTTCTGGGCGGACACGCCGGCCAGATTGGTCTGCAGTTCGACGATCCGCTCTTCGAGAATTCTCGTGTGCCGCGGAGAGTCGGCGAGCTTGCGTCGCAGGACGGCGATCTCCTGCTCAAGGTAGGCAATCTGCCCGGCCGGGTCGTCGGACCCTCGTCCCGGGCGGATGCCGCGGTTCATGTCGTCGTCGTGGGCTGCCACGGTCCTCACCTCCTCCAAGGGGAGCTGGACGCTTCCAGACCCTACCTGGGTGGGTGTCGATTGAAACCCCTAGATCACAAAGAGTGTCAAGGTGTGTCGTCGGTCACCCTGCGCCATCCCTCTACGCCGTGTGGATACCCAGTGAACGTGCTTCAGAAGCGGACTGTTCCAAGGTCGGAGTGCTCGAAATCTTCCACGGTGGGCCCGAGTTGCCCACAGCGTCGCCGGTCGGGGGCCCGCGGAACTGGGGCTCGGGCGCCCGCGGCCCGCTCCACCGGGGCTGCGGTCCGGCTCGATCGGGTCTTGAGTTCGTTGACGGAGCGTGTACGGACGGGCGGGCGGTGTCACGGTCCGGGGCGCCCTCCGCGGGGCCGTCGGGCGCGGGTGGCCGGGGGTAGGGTCGTGGGTGTTCAGCACCCGATGGGGCAGGAGACATGAGCGTGCAGCAGGAAGCCGTGGCCGACGGTGAGGCTCTCGAGGTCTGGATCGATCAGGATCTCTGTACCGGCGACGGCATCTGTGCGCAGTACGCGCCCGAGGTGTTCGAGCTGGACATCGACGGTCTGGCGTATGTGAAGGGCACGGGCGACGAGCTGCTGCAGGACAAGGGCGCGACGACGCCGGTGCCGCTGACGTTGCTGACGGACGTGGTGGACTCGGCCAAGGAGTGTCCTGGCGAGTGCATCCATGTGCGCCGGGTGTCGGACCTGGTCGAGGTCTACGGGCCCGAGGCGGACTGAGTCGTCGGGTGCCCTGCGTGCGTATCAGACGCTGTGGGCGCCCGCGGGTGTGGAGCGGACGAACGCGCCGTTCTTCCACTGCCACTTGGCGCTCGTGGTCACGTCGGGGCAGCAACTGGGTACGGAGTCCGAGGAGTAGCCGACCATGTCGGCGGCGACCGTCGCGTCGGAGACCGTGAGGGTTTTGACGGTGATGCGGTCCTTGGGGGCCACGAGGGTCGCCACGACGCGTGGGGTCTTGGCGTCGGCGGCCTGGGTGAGGACGTAGACGCCGTCGGGCGGGGTGCCCATGGGGGCGTCGCAGTGGACGACCGCCACGCTCTCGGGCCTGCCGTCGCCGTCGAGGTCGCCGCTGGCCTTCTTCACCACGAGTGCCTTGACCGGGCCGCAGTCGATCGGGAAGTCGACGTCGGTGGGGTCGGGGGCGGTGACGGTGGTGGGGGCGCTGTGTGACCGGGGGCCGGCGGCCTGGGCGGCCGTGGCCGGATTCGGTTGGAGTACCGAGGAGAGCGCTATGACGCCGGCGACTGCCGTGGCGGTGGCGACCCAGTGGATGGGGCGGGTGTGGGTGTGAGCGAGTTCCGGGACCGCGGATTGCTGCACTGAGGGTGACTCCCGAGAGGGCTGGTGCCGGTGGGGGTGGCCAGCATGGTGCCACACGGTTCGGCGTGGCGGAACGGCGGGGTCGGTGCTTGTCGGCTTGCGGCCTTGCGTTTTCTGGTGCGGTGTCAATGAAAGGGCGCCGTGGCCGCGTTCCGGACGACTGTCGGGAACTCGGTCACGGCGCCTTTGCGTTGTACGCGGCAGGGGTCGCCTCAGCGGCCGGAGCCTCCGTCGGCGTTGGGACCGGTGTAGTCCTCGCCGTAGGCGCCCTTGGCGGGGCGCCGGCGGCGCATGGGCGGCTCGACGCCGTCGGCGAGGCGGCGGGCGGTGAGCAGGAAGCCGGTGTGGCCGATCATGCGGTGGTCCGGGCGGACGGCCAGGCCCTCGACGTGCCAGTTGCGGATCATCGACTCCCAGGCGCTCGGCTCGTTGAAGCTGCCGATCTCGCGGATGGACTCGACGGTCCGGGCGAGCTGGGTGGTGGTCGCGACGTAGCAGCAGAGGATGCCGCCGGGGACGAGTGCCTTGGAGACGGCCTCCAGGCATTCCCAGGGGGCGAGCATGTCGAGGATGACGCGGTCGACGTCGGTGTCGGACAGGTTGTCCTGGAGGTCGCCGACGGTGAGCTGCCAGGCGGGGTGCGGGCCGCCGAAGTAGCGCTCGACGTTCTGCTGGGCGATCTCCGCGAAGTCCTCGCGGCGCTCGTAGCTGTGCAGCATGCCCTGGTCGCCGATGGCGCGCAGCAGGAAGCTGCTGAGCGAGCCGGAGCCGACGCCGGCTTCGACGACGCGTGCGCCGGGGAAGATGTCGGCGAAGGCGAGGATCTGCCCCGCGTCCTTCGGGTAGACGACGGCTGCCCCGCGGGGCATGGACAGGACGTAGTCGGGGAGCAGGGGGCGCAGCGCGAGGTAGGCGACGTTCCCGGTGGTGCGGACAACGCTGCCCTCGGGAGCGCCGATCAGTTCGTCGTGGGGGAAGGAACCCTTGTGGGTGTGGAAGTTCTTCCCGGCCTCGAGCGTGAACGTGTAGTGGCGGCCCTTGGGGTCGGTCAGCTGAACCTGGTCCCCGACCTTGAAGGGCCCGCGCCTGCGGGCGGCACCGGTCGGTTCGGACATGTGAACAGCCTACCGGGGTTTGTGGAGGGCGCCGACCACTTGGAGTTCAGCTGGGGCGGGCCATGGCCTTGACGAAGGCGCGCTCGACGTCGGCGGCGGACAGGACGCCGTAGATCTCTCCGGTCTCCTCCACCACCAGGTATTCGGTGGCGGGGGTGGCGCGCAGGGTGTCGAGGAGGTCCTCGCCGGCGAGTTCCACGGAGACGCGCATGCCGTCGGTGAGGTCCTGGGCGAGGCCGCTGACGGCGACCCAGGGGCGGCGGTGTTCGGGGACGCCGACGATGGCGGCCTCGCGGACGAGGGAGAGGGGTTCGCCGTCGGCGTCGACGACGACGAGGGCGCGGGCTCCGGCTTCGTTGGCGCGGCGCAGGGCTTCCGACAGGGGGGTGTTCGTCTCGACGGGGACGGCGCGGCGGGTGAGGTTGCGGGCGCGCAGTTCGGGGAGGTGTTCGCGCAGGCGGGCCATGCGGAGGCTGTTGCCGGCGCCGGTCCAGATGATCGCGGCGAGGATGGCGGCGAGCAGGGCGTCCATCACGGTGTCCATGCCGACGTTGTCCTCGGCGTTGGAGCCGAGTGCCCCGGACTGGGTGAGCAGGGGGAGGCCGATGAGGACGGAGACGGCGAGGGCGCGGCCGACCCAGGCGGCGGCGATGGTGCCGCTCATGGGTTTGCCGGTGATCTTCCAGACGACCGCGCGGAGCATGCGGCCGCCGTCGAGGGGCAGGCCGGGCAGGAGGTTGAAGGCGGCCACGATGAGGTTGGAGATCATCAGGCCGGCCAGCAGGACGCCGGGGACGGTGCCGGGTTCCACGGGCTGCATGGCGAGGTAGAAGAGGCCGGCGAGGACGAGGGAGAGGAGTGGGCCGACGAAGGCCAGGACGAACTCCCGGCCCGGGGTCTCGGCTTCCTTCTCGATCTCGGAGACGCCGCCGAAGAACTGGAGCTGGATGCGGCGTACGGGGAGCTTGAAGCGGAGGGCGGCGACGGTGTGGGCGAGTTCGTGCACGAGCACGGAGGCGTAGAAGGCGACCGCGAAGAAGAGCGACACGAGATACCGGGCGGCTCCGAGCTCGGGCAGGACGCGGTCGAGTTGGCCGCCGAAGACCCAGGTGATGAGGGCGGCGACGAGGAACCAGCTGGGTGCGACGTACACGGGCACGCCGAAGGGGCGTCCCATGAGGAGCCCGCCGCCGGGGTCCTTCTGGCGGCGGGGCGGGCGGTTCCTGGCCGTGCCGGAGTGGGCGAGGGTGCGGTCGGGGTGGGTGTGGGGGGCGCCGGCGGGAGGGGTGGGGCGGTCCTCGGGTGCTGTTTCCGTGCCGGATCCGTCGGCGGCGGGGTGCTGCGGGGTGTGCTGCGAGGGGGTGTCGTCGCCGGCGGGCCGCTCCTCCTCGTCCGGCGTGGTGTCCTCGCGTGAGGCCGGGGATTTTGCGGCAGGCGCCGTCGCGGTGGTCTCCGCGGTCTCGCTGTCGTGCTTGGGCGCGTCCGCGGCGTCTTCCTCGGCGCGGACGGCACCGGCGGCGTCGGCGCCCTGCTCGGGGGCGTCCACGTCGGGGTGTTCGGGGTCGGCAGTCGGGGCCGCAGGGCCTGCGTGGTGCTGGGCCGGGTCGTCGTTGCCGGACCGCGGCTGCCCGCTCCCGCCGCTCTCGTCCACGGTGTCCCCTCGTTCGAAGCGTCTTCCGCGCCTGCCGGCGGAAGGGTCTCGGGACGATGGTATGCGTCGGTCGTCACGCGTTCCGCCCCGGCACCCCCTCTGTTTTCTCTGTTGTCGCGGGGGTCTCGGCCGCGACTGGGTCACTGTCAGTGGTGGGCCGTAAGGTCTGGGGTCATGGAGACGAGCACAGAGGGCGCGGCCGAGACCCCCGGCGGCGGGATCGCGGAAGTGGATCAGCCGGTCCCGGACGAGCAGGCGACGACGCGGGAGGCGGCGGCCACGGCGGCCGTCGTCGAGGCGCGTGTCGCCATAGCGCCCGCGTCCCTGTCGCCCTCGCGTGCCAGTGACTTCATGCAGTGCCCGCTGCTGTACCGGTTCCGGGTGATCGACCGGCTGCCGGAGAAGCCCAGCGAGGCGGCGACGCGGGGCACTTTGGTGCACGCGGTCCTCGAGCGGCTCTTCGACGCCCCGGCGGCGGAGCGGACGCCGCCGCGGGCCAAGTCGCTCATCCCGGGGCAATGGGACCGGCTGCGGGAGACCCGGCCGGAGGTCGTGGAGCTGTTCGCGGACGATCCGGAGGGCGAGCGGCTGGCGCGGTGGCTGGGTGAGGCCGAGCAGCTTGTCGAGCGGTGGTTCGGCCTGGAGGACCCGACCCGGCTGGAGCCCGCCGAGCGCGAGCTGTTCGTGGAGGCGGTGCTTGAGTCGGGGCTGAAGCTGCGCGGGATCATCGACCGGGTGGATGTGGCGCCGACGGGGGATGTCCGCATCGTCGACTACAAGACGGGCAAGGCGCCCAGGCCGGAGTACGCCGAGGGCGCTCTGTTCCAGATGAAGTTCTACGCCCTGGTGGTCTGGCGGCTGAAGAATGTGATCCCGCGCCGTCTCCAGCTCGTCTACCTCGGTAGTGGTGACGTCCTGACGTACGACCCGGTCCTCGCCGACCTGGAGCGTGTCGAGCGCAAGCTGCTCGCGCTGTGGGAGGCGATCCGGGAGGCGACGGAAACGGGTGACTGGCGCCCCCGCCCCACCAAGCTGTGCGGCTGGTGCGACCACCAGGCCCACTGCCCGGAGTTCGGCGGCACTCCCCCGCCGTATCCGCTGGCGGTGAGGGCGGCCGAGTCCGGGGACGGCTCGCAGGGCAGAATGGGCCGGGACTAGGCGAAGGAGACTTACGTGGCCATCCGCGTCCTACTGGTCGACGACCAGCCGCTGCTGCGCACCGGCTTCCGGATGATTCTGGAGGCGGAGCAGGACATCGCCGTGGTCGGCGAGGCCGGTGACGGGCTCCAGGCGCTCGACCAGGTGCGGGCCTTGCAGCCCGATGTGGTCCTGATGGACATCCGCATGCCGCGGATGGACGGTGTGGAGGCGACCCGGCAGATCACCGGCCCCGGGCGGGACGGCCCGGCGAAGGTGTTGGTGCTGACCACTTTCGACCTCGACGAGTACGTGGTGGAGGCGCTCAGGGCGGGGGCCAGCGGCTTCCTGCTCAAGGACGCCCCGGCCAACGAGCTGGTGCAGGCGATCCGCGTGGTCGCCGCCGGTGAGGCGATGCTGGCGCCGAGCATCACGCGCCGGCTCCTCGACAAGTACGCCACGCATCTGCCCTCGGGCGACGATCCCGTCCCGGACACCCTGCACACGCTCACCGACCGTGAGGTCGAGGTGCTGAAGCTGGTGGCGCGTGGGCTGTCCAATGCCGAGATCGCCGCGGATCTGTTCGTGAGCGAGACCACCGTGAAGACGCATGTGGGTCACGTCCTCACCAAGCTGGGGCTGCGCGACCGGGTGCAGGCGGCGGTGTACGCGTACGAGAGCGGTCTGGTGCGCCCCGGCGCGCAGTAGGTGCATGTCGTACGACGGCCGAGGGCGCCCCTTCGTGAGAAGAGGCGCCCTTCGTCGTGTCCGGAGGTCCGGCGTCAGCCCTTGCTGATCTCCCAGAAGCGGAAGACGGTCGAGGCGTCGAGGCAGTACTCCAGTCCGTAGACGTCCTCGCGGACGACCGCGTACTGCTTGGCCTGCCAGAGCGGGATGACCGGGACCTCTTCGGCGACCAGGTCCTGGAGGCGGCCGTAGTCGTTGTCGGTCGCGGCGCGGTCGCTCTGGGCGGCTGTGCGCGGGATGAGGGTGCCGGTGATCGTGTTGTTGTCGTAGTTGTTGGCCAGCACGTTGCCCTTGCCGAAGAAGGGGGCCGTGAAGTTGTCGGGGTCCGGGTAGTCGGGCACCCAGCCCTTCACGTAGACGCCGTACTTGCCGTCGGCGATGTCCTTCTCGTACTGCTCGAAGTCGACGGACTTGACGTCGGCGTCGAACAGGCCGCTCTTGTTGAGCTGTCCTGCGATCGCCTTGAGCTCCTGGTCGGTGGCCGGGCCGTAGCGGGTCGGGGTGGACCAGAGGGTGAGCTTGACCTTGCCGGTGATGCCGTCGGCGTTCAGGGCCGCGGCGGCCTTGGTCTTGGACGGGTTGGCGCCGTAGGTGTCGAAGAAGGCCGTGTTGTGGCCCGCGATACCGGCCGGGATGATCGAGTACAGCGAGGTGGCGGTGCCCTGGTAGACCTCTGTCATGAGGGCGTCGCGGTCGAGCAGGTAGGCGATGGCCTTGCGTACTCCGAGCTGTCCGGCGACCGGGTCGTCCATGTTGAAGACCAGGTGCTGGACCTCGGCGCTGGTGCCGTCGACGAGGTCGACGCCGGCATCGGTGCCGGCGGCCTCGATGTCGGCGATGTCGCCCGCGCTGAGGCCTCGGTAGGCGATGTCGATCTTGTTGTCGATCAGGGACTGCTTGAGCTCGTCCTGTTTGCCGTGGAAGAACTTCAGGGTGACGCCGGAGTTCTGTACCTCGGCGGTGCCCTTGTAGTTCTCGTTGACGGAGAAGACGGCCTCGTCGTCACCGAACGAGTCCAGCTTGTAGGGGCCGGAGCCGACCGCTTCGCCGTCCTTGCGCAGCCCGTCGGCGTCGTACTGCCGGTGGTCGACAATGGATCCGGCACCGGAGGCGATCTTGCTCGGGAAGGTGGCGTCGGGCGTGTTGAGCTTGAAGACGACCGTCTTCTCGTTCGGCGTCTCGACCTTTTCGAGCATGGGGAACATGATCGCGGGACCGGCGTCGTCGTTGATCTTCAGCATGCGGTCGAAGGAGAACTTGACGTCCTCCGAGGTGAGCGAGTCACCGTTGCTGAACTGCAGGCCGTCCTTGAGCGTGCACGTGTAGACCCTGGTCGCGGTGTCGCTGAACTCGCAGCTCTCCGCGGCCTCGGGCTCGGGCTCCGTGCCGCCCTTGGGGAAGCTCAGCAGCGACTGGAAGACGTTGTTGAACAACAGCCAGGATCCGGGGTCGTAGCCGGACGCGGGGTCGGTGGCCAGGACGTCGTCCGACATTCCCATCACCACGTTGGAGCCGTCGCTCCCCGAGCCCCCGCTCTCCGTACCGCAGCCGGTCAGCAGGCCGGAGGCCAGCCCCGCCATCATCGGCAGGACCGGCCACTGGTTACGCATGTTCACTTACGGATGCCTTGTCGTCGGTTGGCGAATCCCGGCCGTCGTCCGCGGCCCGGGCAGGGGTCGGATCAGCCGCTCACGCCACGGCTGAGCTCCCACAGCTGAAGGGTGGAGGAGGAGTTGAGGACATAGGCGGTGCCGGTGACGTCGTCGCGGGCGGCGACGTACTGCTTGCCCTGCCACAGCGGCAGCACGGGGACGTCGTCGGCGACGATGTCCTGGATGTCCGTCAGGCTGCTGGTGGCGGACAGCCGGTCGGCCTCGCGGCGGGACTCCGGGATCAGGGTGTTGCGGATCTCGCTGTTGGCGTACGGCGAGCCGAGGAAGTTGTCCTTGTCGAGGAAGGGCGCGATGTAGTTGTCGGCGTCCGGGAAGTCGGGGAACCAGCCCATGCCGTAGACGTCGTACTCGCCCTTCTGCTCGGCGGGGCGGAAGGTCGCCCAGGGCGTTCCCTTGATGCTGACGTCGAACAGGCCGCTGTCGTTGAGCTGCTTCTGCAGCTGCTCGAACTCGTTCTTGGTGGCGGCGCCGTAGTGGTCGGTCGTGTAGTGCAGGGTCAGCTTGACCGGGGTGGTGATGCTCGCCTTCGTCAGCAGCGCCTGGGCCTTGGCCTTGCTCGGGTCGCCGTACTTGTTGAAGAACGAGTTGGAGTGGCCGGTGATGCTCGCCGGGACCAGCGAGTACAGCGGCTCGGCCTCGGAGCCGTAGACCTTGGAGACGAGTTCGCTGCGGTTGACGATCTGGGCCATCGCCTGGCGCACGGCCTTGGTCTTGACGGTCGCGGCGTCGGTGTTGAAGGCCAGGTAGCGGATCTCCAGGCCGGGCATCTCGACGAGGTCGACGTCGTCGTCCGAGGAGAGGGAGAGCTTCTCGATCTGCTCCGGCGACATGGTGCGGGACATGACGTCGATGTCACCGTCGTTCAGGGCGCTGCCCATGGCGTCGGCGTCCTCGAAGGAGCGCAGCTCGACCTTGTCGTTGTTCACCTTCAGCGTCCCCGTGTAGTGGGGGTTCTTGGTGAACACGGCATCGACGAGTTCGTCGTTCTTGACGTCGGCCGACATGGTGTACGGGCCGGAGCCGTCGACGTCGAAGCCGTCGCGCAGCTTGCCGCGCTGGTAGTCGTCGGGGTTGACAATGCCGGCGACGGGGGTCGACAGCTTGTACGGGAACGTGGCGTCGGCCGTCTTGAGGTGGAAGATCACCTCGCGGTCGCCCTTGGTCTCGACGGTGTCGATGGTGGACAGCAGGGCGAAGACACCGCTGTCGGCCTTGAGGGAACGGGCGCGGTCGATGGAGTACTTGACGTCCTCGGCCGTGATGGCGTCGCCGTTCGCGAACTGCAGGTTCTTGCGCAGGGTGCAGGCGTAGCGCTCGTTGCCGGTGTCGGTGAAGCGGCAGCTCTCGGCGGCCTCGGGCACGGGTTCGCCCTCGCCGCGCGGCTGGATCATCAGGGTCTGCACGGTCTGGCGCAGGATGTTCCAGGTGCCGACGTCGTAGGCGTACGCCGGGTCGAGCGGCGCGGGTGCTTCCTGCGAGGCGGTGAACCGGTCCGTGGTGCCGACGACGATTCCGTCCCCGCCGCCACTGCCGCCGTCGGACCCACCGCACGCGGCGAGGACCGGCGCGAGCAGACCGATGACGGCCGGCAGCACCAAAGTCTTGCGGTTCATGCTCGAGTTTCTCCAGAGCTGTTGAGTCCGTGTACCCGGCATGCATGGGTGGTGCGGCGGATCACGGGGGTTTCGTCGATGTTCTCGCGACGAGATTAGTCCGCACCTGCACGAGGGTTGACGGCCACCGGAGTTGAGCTGCCATCACGCAGCGAAACCGGGCGTGGACGCATTGAAAACCCGACCGGGGAAGGATTCGTGCAGGGTCCCATCAATCGGGACACAAGGGCACGCGCAAGCCACCCGAACCGGGCGTCGATGCACACACCTCATCGAGTGTCGATCCCCCGTCGCGTGGGGAACGTCACATCATCAACGGTTTGTTCCCGTACCGGAATTCGGCCATCCGTCGAGGCGCGAATTCCTTTGCGTGCGGACCCGGGAAATGCGCCCCCTATCGATGCCGCACGCTGGGTGAACGCTCAGCGCATTTCCGTCATCAGACCGCGGAGAAATGCCAGGTCCACCTCCTCGAGCGAGGTGACGACGGTGCGCCGGGCGGCCGGGGCGATGGGGGCGACCGAGGGCACGGCCACGACATGGCAGCCCGCGGCCTCGGCCGCCGCGATACCGGTCGCGGTGTCCTCCACGACCGCGCATCTGGCCGGATCCGCGCCGAGACCGGCGGCGGCGAAGAGATACGGGTCGGGGTGCGGCTTGGTCCGGGCCACCTCGTCCCCCGCCACCGTGAGCGCGAAGTTCTGGGGGCCGAGCGTGGTGAGCACCCGGTCGATGATGCGCCGGTGCGAGGCGGAGACCAGGGCCGTGGGGATCTCGTACTCGGCGAGCTCGGCCAGCAGCCGGGCGGCGCCCGGCATCAGCGGCAGGGTGCGGCCGATGCGGTCCTCGAACCCCTGGTTGAGCAGCACCGACAGCTCGGCGAGGGTGATGTCGGCACCGGTGGCCTCGATCAGGAACCCCGCGCTGCGGGTCATGGGGCCGCCGACCACCACATGGCGCCATGAGTCGTCGAGGGTGTGACCGAGGCGGGCGAAGACCTCGACCTCGACGTCCCACCAGAACCCCTCGGTGTCCACGAGGGTGCCGTCCATGTCGAGGAGCACCGCCTGCAGGGCTGAGCCTTCGGCCGTACGGGTTACTGGCGCGGGGACCGTGCTGGTCATCCTGGCGCACCTCCTTGAGGGACGATCAGGCCGGCTCCCACGAAGGGAGCCGGCCTGCGGTGGACCGACCAGTGTACGTCGCGGTACGACGACATGCCTTGTTTAACCGGTGTGCCCAGGGGCACACCGGAGTCACGGTGGAGGGGTGCTTCAGCGTGCGTTGAAGTACTTGGCCTCGGGGTGATGGATCACGATCGCGTCCGTGGACTGCTCGGGGTGCAGCTGGAACTCCTCGGACAGCTGAACGCCGATGCGCTCGGGCTGGAGCAGGTCGGCGATCTTGGCGCGGTCCTCGAGGTTCGGGCAGGCGCCGTAGCCGAGGGAGAAGCGGGCGCCCCGGTACTTCAGGGCGAACATGTCCTCGATGTCGCCCGGGTCCTCACCGGCGAAGCCCAGTTCCGAACGCACGCGCGCGTGCCAGTACTCGGCGAGCGCCTCGGCCAACTGGACGGACAGGCCGTGCAGTTCGAGGTAGTCGCGATAGGCGTTGGCCTCGAACAGCTTCGCCGTCTCCTCGCCGATCCGGGAGCCGACGGTGACGACCTGGAGGCCGACGACGTCCGTCTGCCCCGACTCCTCCGGGCGGAAGTAGTCCGCCAGGCACAGTCGGCGGCCGCGGCGCTGGCGCGGGAAGGTGAAACGGGTGCGCTCGTTGCCCTGGTCGTCGAGGATGATCAGGTCGTCGTCCTTGGACACGCACGGGAAGTAGCCGTAGACGACGGCCGCTTCGAGCAGGTTCTCCGTCTGGAGCTTGTCCAGCAGACCGCGCAGCCGGGGCCGTCCCTCGGTCTCGACGAGTTCCTCGTACGTCGGTCCGTCGCCCGCGCGGGCCTGCTTGAGGCCCCACTGGCCCTTGAAGAGGGCGCCCTCGTCGAGCCAGGTCGCGTACTCCTTGAGCTGGATGCCCTTGATGACGCGGGTGTCCCAGAACGGCGGGGTGGGCACGGGGTTGTCGACGGCGACGTCGGAACGGACGTGTCCCTCCTCGGGTCGCTCCTCGACCTCGACGGCGGCGGTCGCACGCACCCTGCGCTGCTTCAGCTCGGGGAGCTTCGCGCCGGGCACGCCGCGCTTGACGCCGATCAGGGCGTCCATGAGGCGCAGGCCTTCGAAGGCGTCGCGGGCGTAGCGGACCTCGCCCTCGTAGATCTCGTGCAGGTCCTGCTCGACATAGGCACGGGTCAGGGCCGCACCACCGAGGATCACCGGGAAGTCGGCGGCCAGGCCACGCTGGTTGAGCTCCTCCAGGTTCTCCTTCATGATCACCGTGGACTTGACCAGGAGCCCGGACATGCCGATGACGTCGGCGCGGTGCTCCGCGGCGGCTTCCAGGATGGCGGAGACCGGCTGCTTGATGCCCAGGTTGACCACGGTGTAGCCGTTGTTGGACAGGATGATGTCGACGAGGTTCTTGCCGATGTCGTGCACGTCGCCGCGGACGGTGGCCAGCACGATCGTGCCCTTGCCCTCGTCGTCCGTCTTCTCCATGTGCGGTTCGAGATAGGCGACGGCGGTCTTCATGACCTCGGCGGACTGGAGCACGAACGGCAGCTGCATCTGGCCGGAGCCGAACAGCTCGCCGACGACCTTCATGCCGTCCAGGAGAATCTCGTTGACGATGTCGAGGGCCGGACGGGACTGCAGGGCCTCGTCGAGGTCGGCCTCCAGGCCGTTCTTCTCGCCGTCGATGATGCGGCGCTTGAGGCGCTCCTCCAGCGGCAGGGCGGCCAGTTCCTCGGCCTTGCCCGCCTTCAGCGACTTCGCGGTGGCGCCCTCGAACAGGGCCATCAGCTTCTGCAGCGGGTCGTAGCCCTCGGCACGCCGGTCGTAGATCAGATCGAGGGCCGTCTGCACCTCTTCCTCACTGAACCGGGCGATCGGCAGGATCTTCGAGGCGTGCACGATCGCCGAGTCCAGACCCGCCTTCGTGCACTCGTCCAGGAACACCGAGTTGAGCAGAATCCGGGCGGCCGGGTTCAGCCCGAAGGAGATATTCGACAGGCCCAGCGTGGTCTGCACGTCCGGGTGGCGGCGCTTGAGCTCGCGGATCGCCTCGATGGTGGCGATGCCGTCCTTACGCGACTCCTCCTGCCCCGTGCAGATGGTGAAGGTCAGGGTGTCGATGAGGATGTCCGACTCGTGGATCCCCCAGTTCCCGGTCAGGTCCTCGATGAGCCGCTCGGCGATGGCGACCTTGTGCTCCGGCGTACGGGCCTGGCCCTCCTCGTCGATGGTCAGCGCGATCAGCGCGGCACCGTGCTCCTGGGCGAGCTTGGTGACCTTGGCGAAGCGGGACTCGGGGCCGTCGCCGTCCTCGTAGTTGACGGAGTTGATGACCGCACGCCCGCCGAGCTTCTCCAGCCCGGCCCGGATGACCGGCACCTCGGTGGAGTCAAGGACGATCGGCAAGGTGGAGGCGGTGGCGAACCGGCCGGCCAGCTCCTGCATGTCGGCGACACCGTCGCGCCCGACGTAGTCCACGCACAGGTCCAGCATGTGCGCGCCCTCGCGGATCTGGTCACGCGCCATCTCCACACAGTCGTCCCAGCGGGCCTCCAGCATGGCCTCACGGAACTTCTTCGACCCGTTGGCGTTCGTCCGCTCACCGATCGCCATGTACGACGTGTCCTGCCGGAACGGCACCGTCTGGTACAGGGAGGCGGCGCCCGGCTCGGGGCGCGGGTTGCGCTCGGTGGGCGCGAGGTCGCGTACCCGCTCGACGACCTGACGCAGGTGCTCGGGAGTGGTGCCGCAGCAGCCGCCGATGAGGGACAGGCCGTAGTCGCGGACGAAGTTCTCCTGCGCGTCGGCCAGTTCGGGCGCGGTCAGGGGGTAGTGGGCGCCGTCCTTCGTGAGGACCGGGAGGCCGGCGTTCGGCATACAGGACAGCTGGATGCGGGAGTGGCGGGCGAGATAGCGCAGGTGCTCGCTCATCTCGGCGGGCCCGGTCGCGCAGTTCAGACCGATCATGTCGATGCCGAGCGGCTCCAGCGCGGTCAGCGCGGCACCGATCTCCGAACCCAGCAGCATCGTGCCGGTCGTCTCCACCGTCACCGAGACGATCAGGGGGACGTCGTACCCGGCCGTCTCCATGGCCCGGCGGGCGGCGATGACGGAGGCCTTGGTCTGGAGGAGGTCCTGCGTGGTCTCCACCAGGAGCGCGTCGGCGCCGCCGGCGAGCAGGCCCTCGGCGTTCTGCTGGTACGCGTCACGGATGGCACCGAAGGTGGTGTGGCCGAGCGTGGGCAGCTTGGTGCCCGGGCCGATCGAGCCGAGGACCCAGCGCTGGCGGCCGTCGCGGGCGGCGTACTCGTCGGCCGTCTCGCGGGCGATGCGGGCACCGGCCTCGGACAGCTCGGTGATGCGTTCGGGGATGTCGTACTCGCCGAGGGCGCTCAGGTTGGCGCCGAAGGTGTTGGTCTCGACGCAGTCGACGCCCGCGTCGAAGTACTCGGCGTGCACCGAGCGCACGATGTCGGGCCGGGTCACATTGAGGATCTCGTTGCAGCCCTCGAGCTGCTGGAAGTCCTCCATCGTGGGGTCCTGGGCCTGGAGCATGGTGCCCATCGCCCCGTCGGCGACCACCACACGGGTGGCGAGTGCCTCGCGGAGGGCGGACGCGCGGGTCCGGCTGTCGGCGGAAGGGGTCGGTGGCAACGAGGCCATGAAAGGGCTCCCTGTGGGTGCGACGGCTGTCGGCTTTGCGTCCTGCCGCGGGGCTTCCCACAGCGGGCGCACGCCGTCAGGGTAGCCGGGACCCGACCCGGACGGTCAGAGCGTCCACGGGACGGACGAGGATGTTGGGCGGCTCGTTCCTGGGATACGAGTGACGCGCGCGTGCAGCGGGAGTGACTTAAAGGTGTCGCACGACCATTGGCGGTTGGTCGGCATGGACTAGTAGTGTTCGACATTGCCGAACGGCGGCAGCGACGTCGCGGGTCGACGGCGAAGGGGACGGAGGCAGAACGGCGATGGCACGGAACATCCAGTCGCTCGAACGGGCGGCCGCGATGCTGCGCCTGCTCGCGGGTGGCGAGCGGCGGCTCGGCCTCTCGGACATCGCCTCGGCCCTGGGCCTCGCCAAGGGCACCGCGCACGGCATCCTGCGCACTCTGCAGCTGGAGGGGTTCGTCGAGCAGGACGATGCGTCCGGGCGGTACCAGCTGGGCGCCGAGCTGCTGCGCCTGGGCACCACCTATCTCGATGTGCACGAGCTGCGGGCGCGCGCCCTGGTGTGGACCGACGATCTGGCCCGGTCCAGCGGCGAGAGCGTCTATCTGGGCGTTCTGCACCAGCAGGGCGTGCTGATCGTGCACCACGTCTTCCGGCCCGACGACAGCCGGCAGGTGCTGGAGATCGGGGCCATGCAGCCGCTGCACTCCACAGCGCTGGGCAAGGTGCTGTCGGCGTACGACCCGGTGGCGCACAGTGAGGTCATCGAGGCGGACCGCAAGGCGTTCACCGATCGCACGGTGTCCGAGCTGGACGCCTTCGAGAACGTCCTCGACATCACACGCGCGCGTGGCTACTCCGTGGACGTGGAGGAGACCTGGGAGGGCGTGGCCGGTGTGGCCGCCCCCATCCACGACCGGCGGCGGATGCCGGTGGGCGCGGTCGGCATCACGGGGGCCGTGGAACGGCTGTGCCGGGACGGCGAGTTGCGTCCCGAGCTGATCGCGGCGGTACGGGACTGTGCCCGCGCGGTGTCGCGGGACCTGGGTGCCGGGCGCTTCTAGAAGTCGGTAAGAGCACACCGGGACGCCCTGACGGCGTTCCGGTTCTGGTCGTACCCTGAAGCGGACATATCGGACGGGGTCTCATAGCAGCCCCCCGTGAAGATCGACAGCTCACAGCGTCAATAACGATCGCACTTTCGATAACAGAACCCTTGACGCACATGTCGCGCCGGAGCGAGACTCCCGTCCATCGGTCGGCATTGTCGAACACCTACCGGCAATACGCGCTAGAGTGTGACAACGCCAAGGGCCGGCACAGCTCTCATCCGAGAGCAGCTCGAACCTCCGGAGGGACCCGGGGTTCGGTCCCCTGGACGAAGGACAAAGGAGTCGCGGGTGTCCAGCTCCGACATCTTCATCGGCGAGACCATCGGTACCGCCATACTCATCCTGCTCGGCGGCGGCGTCTGTGCCGCCGTCACGCTGAAGGCCTCCAAGGCCCGCAACGCGGGCTGGCTCGCCATCACCTTCGGGTGGGGTTTCGCCGTACTGACGGCCGTCTACACCTCCGCACCGCTCTCCGGTGCGCACCTGAACCCGGCCGTCACCCTGGCGCTCGCGCTCAAGAAGAACGGCATCTCCTGGAGTGACGTCCCGATCTACTGGGGCGGGCAGCTGCTCGGCGCCATGATCGGCGCGGCCCTGGTCTGGATCGCCTACTACGGCCAGTTCCACGCGCACCTGACCGACAAGGAGATCGTCGGCGCGCCGGGCGCACAGGCCACCACGGCCAAGGCCGTCGAGGCACAGGAGAAGGGCGCGGGCCCGGTCCTGGGCATCTTCTCCACCGGTCCGGAGATCCGGGTCGCCTGGCAGAACGTCGCCACGGAGATCATCGGCACCATCGTGCTGGTGCTCGCCGTCCTCACGCAGGGCCTCAACGACGGCGGCAACGGCCTGGGCACCCTGGGCGCTCTGATCACCTCGCTGGTCGTCGTCTCGATCGGTCTGTCCCTCGGTGGCCCGACCGGCTACGCCATCAACCCGGCCCGTGACCTCGGTCCGCGTATCGTGCACGCCCTCCTTCCGCTGCCCAACAAGGGCGGCTCGGACTGGAGCTACGCGTGGATCCCGGTGGCCGGTCCGCTGATCGGCGGCGCGATCGCTGCGGGTATCTACAACGTCGCTTTTGCTTAGAAAAGCCTCGCAGCACAAGCCTCGCAGCACGCGGTACCCACAGCTTTCCGACCTAGGACCTCCCAGGAGCACACCGTGACCGACGCGCACACCGCCGGCCCCTTCATCGCCGCCATCGACCAGGGCACCACCTCCAGCCGCTGCATCGTCTTCGACCGCGACGGACGTATCGTCTCCGTCGACCAGAAGGAGCACGAGCAGATCTTCCCGAAGCCGGGCTGGGTCGAGCACAACGCCAACGAGATCTGGACCAACGTCGAGGAGGTCGTCGCCGGGGCCATCCAGAAGGCCGGCATCACCCGCGACGACATCAAGGCCATCGGCATCACCAACCAGCGTGAGACCACGCTGCTGTGGGACAAGAACACCGGTGAGCCCGTCCACAACGCCATCGTGTGGCAGGACACCCGCACCGACGCGCTCTGCAAGGAGCTCGGCCGCAACGTCGGCCAGGACCGCTTCCGCCGCGAGACGGGCCTCCCGCTCGCCTCGTACTTCGCCGGCCCGAAGGCCCGCTGGCTCCTCGACAACGTCGAGGGTCTGCGCGAGCGCGCCGAGAACGGCGACATCCTCTTCGGCACCATGGACAGCTGGGTCATCTGGAACCTGACCGGCGGCGTGAACGGCGGCCGGCACGTCACCGACGTCACCAACGCCTCCCGCACCATGCTGATGAACCTCCACAGCATGGAGTGGGACGAGAAGATCGCCGAGTCCATCGGCGTGCCGCTGGCGATGCTGCCCGAGATCCGCTCCTCCGCCGAGGTGTACGGCGAGGTCAGCGGCGGCAAGCTCGGCGACATCCTCGGTGGCATCCCCGTCGCGTCCGCGCTCGGTGACCAGCAGGCGGCCCTGTTCGGCCAGACCTGTTTCGCCGAGGGCGAGGCCAAGTCGACGTACGGCACCGGCACCTTCCTGCTGATGAACACCGGCGAGAAGCCGGTCAACTCGTACAACGGCCTGCTCACCACGGTCGGCTACCGGATCGGCGACCAGAAGGCGGTCTACGCCCTCGAAGGGTCGATCGCCGTCACCGGTTCGCTGGTGCAGTGGATGCGCGACCAGATGGGCCTGATCTCCACCGCCGCCGAGATCGAGACGCTCGCGCTCTCGGTCGAGGACAACGGCGGCGCCTACTTCGTGCCGGCCTTCTCCGGTCTGTTCGCCCCGTACTGGCGCTCCGACGCCCGCGGTGTGATCGCCGGCCTGACCCGGTACGTCACCAAGGCGCACCTCGCGCGCGCCGTCCTGGAGGCCACGGCCTGGCAGACCCGTGAGATCACCGACGCCATGACGAAGGACTCCGGTGTCGAGCTCGCGGCCGTCAAGGTCGACGGCGGTATGACCTCCAACAACCTGCTGATGCAGACCCTCGCCGACTTCGTGGACGCCCCCGTGGTCCGTCCGATGGTCGCCGAGACGACCTGCCTCGGTGCCGCCTACGCCGCCGGTCTCGCCGTCGGCTTCTGGACCAGCACCGACGACCTGCGCGCCAACTGGCGCCGAGCCGCCGAGTGGACCCCCAACATGGCCGCGGAGAAGCGCGACCGCGAGTACAAGAGCTGGCTCAAGGCCGTCGAGCGGACGATGGGCTGGCTCGAGGACGAAGAGAGCTGACGAGAGCCACTCGTAGGCTCAGCACGCTCTGATGAGGAGTAAGAACCCGAAATGACCAGTCAGACCACCCTGCAGTCCGTGCCTGCCCTCGGTACGCGCCCGGCCTCCGGCTCCAACCCGAGCCGCGCCGAGACCCGGGAGCAGCTCTCCAAGGCGTCGTACGACCTTCTCGTGATCGGCGGCGGCATCCTGGGCATCTCCACTGCCTGGCACGCCGCGCAGTCCGGCCTGCGGGTGGCCCTGGTCGACGCCGGCGACTTCGCCGGTGCCACCTCTTCCGCCTCCTCCAAGCTTCTCCACGGCGGTCTGCGCTATCTGCAGACCGGCGCGGTGAAGCTGGTGGCGGAGAACCACTTCGAGCGCCGTGCGGTCTCCCGCCAGGTGGCTCCCCACCTGGCGAACCCGCTCACGTTCTACCTCCCCGTGTACAAGGGCGGGCCGCACGGCGCCGCGAAGCTCGGGGCGGGCGTCTTCGCCTACTCCGCGCTCTCCGCGTTCGGTGACGGCGTCGGCCACCTCCTCTCGCCGGCCAAGGCGGCGCAGGACGTGCCCGAGCTGCGCACCGACAACCTCAAGGCCGTCGCGGTGTACGGCGACGACCAGATGAACGACGCGCGCATGGCGCTGATGACGGTCCGCGCGGCCGTCGAGGCGGGCGCGGTGGTCCTGAACCACGCCGAGGTGACCGGTCTGCGGTTCACCAAGGGCCGGGTCACGGGCGCCGAGCTGCGCGACCGCCAGTCCGGTGACGAGTTCGGCGTCAGCGCCCGCCTCGTCCTCAACGCGACCGGCCCGTGGGTCGACCACCTGCGCAAGATGGAGGACCCGAACGCGGCCCCCTCGATCCGTCTGTCGAAGGGCGCGCACCTGGTCCTGAAGCGGACGGCGCCGTGGAAGGCCGCGCTGGCCACCCCGATCGACAAGTACCGCATCACCTTCGCCCTCCCCTGGGAGGACATGCTGCTGCTCGGCACCACGGACGAGGAGTTCGAGGGCGACCCGGCGGACGTCTCGGTCACCGAGAAGGACACGGCCCAGATACTCGACGAGGCCGCGTTCTCCATCCGGGACCAGCAGCTCGACCGTGACCTCATCACGTACGCCTTCGCGGGTCTGCGCGTGCTGCCGGGTGGTCCCGGCGACACCGCGAAGGCCAAGCGGGAGACGGTGGTGACCGAGGGCAAGGGCGGCATGCTGTCCGTCGCGGGCGGCAAGTGGACGACCTTCCGGCACATCGGCCGTACGGTCATGAAGCAGCTGGAGTCGCTGCCGGGCGCTCCGCTGGGTGACGACTACGAGCCGATCTCCTCGCTGCCGAAGAAGCTGCCGCTGCCGGGTGTCGCGAACCCGCGCGCGGTGGCGCACCGGCTGCTCGTGGACAACCCGGCGCCGGGTCCGCGGATGGCGGCTGACACGGCGAAGCACCTGGCCACGCACTACGGTTCGCTGGCGTTCGACATCGCGCGGCTGGCGAACGAGAACCCGGAGCTGGGTGAGCGTGTGCACCCGGACGCGCCGGAGATCTGGGCGCAGGTCGTGTACGCGCGGGACAACGAGTGGGCCGAGACGCAGGACGACGTGCTGCGGCGGCGTACGACGCTGACGATCCGCGGTCTGGCCGGCGACGACGTCCGTGCGAAGGTGCAGGATCTGCTCGACAAGAAGTAGACCTCGGGCCGGCCTCTCCCTGACCTGGCCGGCACCACCGGGAAACGGCCCCTCTCCCCTATGGGGGCCCGCACGCGAAAGGGGCGACTCCGCGCCGACGGAGCCGCCCCTTTCGTGTGCCCGCGTTGTCAGTGGCGGGTGTTCTCATGGGCGTATGAACTTGGAACAGGCCGCACCTGAGGATCTCGACGCGCTCCGGAAGGCGTTCGGCGTGGACGATGACGGTGCGTCGGCGCTCGGGTGGGAGGCGGTGCATGCCTTCGAGGCGGAGCACGGGATCGTGCTGCCGGAGCCGTACCGGACGTTCGTGGCGGAGATATCCGACGGTTCGTTGCAGGGGCCGCCGGAGTACGGGCTGGTGGGGCTGGCCGAGCTGCCGTCCGACTGGGGTGACGACGGTGCGGAGCGGAGGCCGGCCGAGCCGTTCCCGCTGACGGAGCCGTGGCTCTGGGAGGAGGACGAGGGGCCCTACGAGGACCCCGAAGCCGTCACCGACCAGGTCTTCAACCACGGTTCGATCGTGCTCGGGACGGACGGGTGCGCGATGAACTGGCATCTCGTCGTCACCGGCCCGCACCGAGGGCACATCTGGCACGTCACGGACGTCGGCGCCATGCCCTTCGGCGCGGAGTTCGGCTTCACGACCTCCGCGCCCGGCTTCGCCGGCTGGGTGGGGCACTGGGCCGCCGGCAAGGAGTGGTTCGACGCCGAGTCAGCCGAGTGAGGCCACGGCGTCGCGCACGGCCTGCGGTGATGTCAGCTCCTCGCGCCGCACGACGAGTTCGCGGCCCAGCAGCAGTGCCCGGCGGGACGCCGGTACCGGGTCCGCGAGAGTCGTCAGGTCGGTCAGGTGGGCGAAGCCGATGATGCGGCGGATGATCTCCGTGCCGGCGTAGCCCACGGACTCGGTCCACACCCGGCGCAGGAAGCGGTCCAGATAGGCGTCGTCGAAGAAGGTGTCGACACGGGCCGGCCACAGGCGGCGGAACTCCGTCTCGAACGCCTCCCAGGACAGGCGGAGTTGGTCGGGGTGGTCCGACAGCGTGCCGAGCGCGCGGGCTCGTTCCTCCGACACCAGCGCGTTGGCCCAGTACAGGCCGAGGTCGTAGCCGATCGGGCCGACGAAGGAGAACTCGGGGTCGAAGACCCGTATGACGGGGGCGCCTTCGCGTTCGCCGACCATGATGCTGCCGGTGTGCAGATCGCCGTGGAGGAGGGCCTGGGCGCTGGTCATGAAGGTGTGGCGGAGGTCGGCGACCTCCGTGCGCAGCCGGGTGTCGGCGCGGAACTCCTTCGCCAGGTCGTCCAGGCCCTCGTGCCAGTGGTTGTGCTCGTGCTCGATGTACGGCTCGGACAGGACCACGTCCTCCGTGATCTTGCAGAGCTCGGGGCTGACCGAGGCGGCGATCAGCGCCTTGCGGTCGGCCGACGCCATGCCGAAGTCACTGGTCGCGAAGGAGAACTGGGCGACGAACTCGCCGGTCCTGGCCGAGGTGTGCGGACCGTAGGACGCGCCTTCGTTCAGCAGGGTCCGCAGCACCTCCAGGTCCGACATGTCCTCCATGACGAGGGCGTAGTTCTCGGGGTCGTAGCCGTGGATCGCCGGGATCTTGTCCGGGGCGACACGGGCGACCTGTTCGTAGGCCCGTGCCTCGGCGTCGGCGCGGTCCGGGTTCATCGGCCAGGAGGGGCCCGCGACGCGGACCCAGGGCAGGGCCTGCTTGAGGGCGAGGCTGCGGGTGCCGTCGGCGTTGGACGCCAGGAACACCCTGTTCATGTTGCCGTCCGAGACCTCGCGGACCTGCGGATCGGCCGCCTCGTCCCAGTGGCCCCGCTCGCGCAGGTACGCGGGGATGTCGTCGGTCTCCAGGATGCGGTAGCCCATGGTCGGTGAACTCCCCTATGCGGTGCGGCGCTTGGACAGGGTGAAGCTGAAGACGAGGGCGAGGATGAGGACCGCGCCCTCGACGACGTCCTGCGTGTAGTACGGCAGGCCCTTGATGGTGAGGCCGGTCGTGATGATGCCGATCAGCACGGCGCCGAGGGCGGTGCCCCAGACGTTCGGGCGGCCGCGGCCGAGGACCGAGGTGCCGACCAGCGCGACCGCCACCGCCTCCAGCAGCTGGGACGTTCCGGCGCTCACATCGCCCTGGCCGATGCGGGACGCCAGGATCAGGCCGCCGATCGAGGCGAGGACGCCGGAGAGGACGTAGGCGAGGGAGCGGTACGCGCCGACGCGGATGCCGGCCAGCCGGGAGGCCTCGGGGTTGGCGCCGATGGCGTACAGGACGCGGCCCCAGCGGGTGCGGGCGAGGAAGACCCAGGCGGCGATCGTCAGGCCGCCGAAGACGAGGACGGAGATGGGGATGCCGAGGACCGTGCCCCGGTCGATCTTCAGGAAGCCCTCGGTGAACTTGCCGGGTGCCGTGGAGCCGTCGTCGAGGGTCATGCCGGGGGTGATGGACTGGCCGTCGACCAGGATGAGTTTGGTGCCCTGGATGACGAACATCGTGCCGAGCGTGGCCAGCATGTCGGGGATCTTCAGGACCACGATGAGGAGCGCGTTCAGCAGACCTGCCACGGCGCCCGCCGCGATCACCGCGATGATCGCGACCGTGCCGACCTGGTTGTGGACGACCATCGTCTGCGCGGCGACGGAGACACCCAGTCCGGCGACCGCGCCGACGGACATGTCCATTCCGCCGACGGCCATGGTGAGGGTGACGCCGAGGCCGAGGATGGCGGCGACGGAGACGTACCGCAGGGTGTCGAGGAGGGTGGCCGACTCACGGAAGGAGCCCTCGCTCAGCGCGAAGTAGAGGAAGAGCGCGACCGTCACGAAGATGAAGCCGTACTTGATGACGGCGTTCTGGGCGCGCGCGGCGGTGGTGGTGGCGGGCGGGATCGCCGCCTTGACCGGGACCTCGGTGCTCTGCTGGGTGGTCATGGGGGGACTGCTTCCTTCGGCGGCCGGTGTCAGCCGGGGCTAGACGGACACGGCGATGGTCTGGATCACACGGTCGCGTTCCGCGTCCTCGCCGTACGCGTCGAGATGGATCTCACCGGACGCGAGGACGACGACCCGGTCGGCGATCTCGAGGATCTCGTCGACGTCGGCGGACAGGACGAGGACGGCGGCACCCTCGGCGGCGAGGGACCGGGCGCGGCGGCCGATGTCGCGCCGGGCGCCGATGTCCACGCCTCGGAACGGCTCGTCCAGGATGAGGACTCGGGGTGGGTGTGCCAGCCAGCGGCCGACGACGACCTTCTGCTGGTTGCCGCCGGACAGCTCCTCCACGGTGCTGTGTTCGTCGCGGGCGACGACGCCGAGGGCCTCGATGGTGGCGCGGCCGAGGGCGTCCTCCTTCCCGCGCTGGACGAGCCCTGCTCTCGACAGGGACTTCAGGAACGGCAGCGAGATGTTCTGCGCCAGCGACCAGCCGGGCACGAGGGCGTCGGCGTGCCGGTCCTCGGGGACCAGGTGGATGCCGGCCCGGATCGCGTCGGCGGGCCGCCGGGGCGCGAAGTCCTTGCCGTCGAGTTCGACGGAGCCGGACGCGAAGGGCTCGGCGCCGAACAGGCCGCGGGCCAGCTCGGTCTTGCCCGCGCCCAACAGGCCCACGACACCGGTGACTTCGCCGGCGCGGAGGTCCAGGTCGAGAGGTGCGCGGCCCGCGAAGAGCCGTACCCCCCGAAGGGAGAGCACGGCAGCGCCGGCCGCTCCCTCCCGGACCGGGCGGGCCGTGGTCGTCTCGTGGGCCTGGGCGAGCATCGCCCGCAGGGCCGCGTCCCAGTCGAAGGGCTTGGTCTGGTCCTCGGTGAGACGTCCGTCCCGCAGGACGACCAGACGGTCGGCCAGCGCGTCGATCTCGCCGAGCCGGTGGGAGACGTAGAGCACCGCGATGCCGTCGTCGCGCATCTTCTCGACCAACGCGAACAGGCGCTCCGCCTCGGCGGCGGAGAGGGCGGAGGTCGGCTCGTCGAGGATGAGCAAGCGCGGCCGGGTGGCCAGGGCGCGGGCGAGGATGAGCAACTGGCGGTCGGAGATGCCGAGTTCGGTGACATCGCGCTTGAGGAGGCTGTCGCTCCAGTCCAGACCGAGGCCGGCCTGGATCTCGCGGGCGCGGGCCAGCAGCCTGCCCCCGTTCAGGAACGGGTTGCCCCGGCTCTGGGCCAGCTCCTCGAAGACCAGGTTCTCGGCGACCGTGAGGCCGGGCACGATGCCCTCGCTGATGCGCTGATGCACGGTCTGGATGCCCAGCTGGCGTGCGGCCAGCGGCGACTGGAGAGCGGCGGTTTCGCCCGCGACCCGCACCTCGCCGCCGTGGTCGGTGTGCACGCCGGACAGGATCTTGATCAGCGTGGACTTGCCGGCGCCGTTCGCACCGAGCAGCGCGACCACGCTGCCCGGTGCGATGTCCAGGGAGACGGAGGCGAGGACGGTCTTGCCTCCGAAGGCCATGCTGACGTCGGTGAGGCCGACCGCGGGCGTCCGGGTCGTCTCAGTGGGCGACATTCGAGATCCAGTCCGCGGTCGAGACCTGGGACAGGTTCAGCGCGGGCAGCGCCGTGCGGAGCTGGTCCATGTTCTCGATCTTGTTCTTGTTCAGGAAGTCCTGGGTGATGGCGACGGCCGGGAACTCGACGGAGGTCTTGTTCAGCTGTCCGGCCAGCTCCAGGGCGGTCGTACGGACGACGGCGGCGCCCACCGCGGACGGGTCGGTGCCGGCCGTGGCGACCCACGGGCTGTCGGCGGCGGTCATCTGCTGGATGTCGGCGTTGGAGACGTCCGCGCCGAAGACCTTCACCTTGTCCTGGAGCTTCTTGTTCTGGACGGCGAGGACGGTGCCCTTGGCCAGCTCGTCGTAGGGGGCGAACACGCCCGCCACGTCCGAGTGCTGGGTGAGCGCGGCGGAGACCAGGGGAACGTTGTCGGTGGCCGTGGAGTCGGTGACCTTGCCGACCTTGAACTCCTGCTTCCAGCCCTGCGCGGCGAGTTCCTTGGTCCAGACGGTGTTCCGCTTGTCGAGGGCCGCGTAGCCGGCGACGTTGACGTAGCCGACCTTGGCGTCCTTGCCGACCTCCTTGGCCATCACGTCGAGGACGGCCTGGGCCATGCTCGCGTCGTCCTGCTTGGTCGAGACGACACCCTTCGTGGCCGTCTCGACGTCGTAGACGACGACCTTGATGCCCTTCTTCACGGCCTTGTCGATCTCCGGTTGGATGGTCGCCGGGAAGCCGTGGTCGATGATGATCGCCTTGGCGCCGGAGTTGATCGCCGAGGAGAGGTCGGTGGCCTGCTTGGCGTTGTCGGCCTGCGCGTCGTAGACCGTCAGGTCGATGCCGAGGGCCTTGGCCTGGGCCTTGGCTCCGTTGCCCCACTGCTCGAAGTAGTCGCCGGCGCCGCTCTGGCGGACCAGGGCGACCTTGACCGCGCCGTCGCTGAAGGGGGCGGGCTTCTTGCCGGTGGCGGCCGACGCGGAGGCGGCGGTGCTGCCGGTGTCCTTCGAGGCGTCCGTGGACTGCGAGCAGCCGGCGAGCAGGAGTGCGGAGACGGAGGCCAGCGAGAGCGCGGCAAGGGGGAGGCGGACACGGGACATGAGGGGCTCCAGGTGCGGGGTGGTGCGAAGGGGGGTGAAGCGGAGGGGAACGCGCGACCCGGAGCGAGGGAAAGGAATGCGCCACCCCGAGCAGGGGCGGTGGCCCGCGGTGACAAGGGTGTGCGGGGCTCCGGGTGGGGTCAGCGACAGCTGGCCGTGGCCGTCCGGAGCAGATCCACGTGCAGCCGCCGCACGAGCAGCAGCGTCTTCATGCACAGATCATGGGAACGATTCCGGCCATTCGTCAAAGCACTGAACACGCTTTCTCACTGCTTGAGACAACAACTTCGTCACACCGGGTTGACCTGCCGGGTCGAGTTACCATCGCGGAACCGGCACCCCACCCGGACCAGTGAGGCCCTGATGACGACACCACACGCGACAGCGCTGCGCATGCCCCGCATGCCTCGCCGCTGTCCCGGCGCCGCGTGTCGCGGCTGACCGACTGTCCGTCGCCGCCCTCTTCCTGCCCTGCCCGTCCGGTGCTTGTCTCGGTATCCGGACATCCCTTCCAGACGCCTGGAGTTGTTCCCATGACCCTGCTGACGACCTGGTCCGAGTCCGGCCCCGAGACGCTGGTCCGCCGTACCTCGGACCCCGCCGAGATCGCCGAGGCCCTCAAGCCGCTCGGTGTGCGCTACGAGCAGTGGCCCGTCCGTGAGGACGTCCCGTTCGACGCCGACAGCGACACGGTGTTCGCCGCGTACGGCCCGGAGATCGACAAGCTGAACGCCGAGGAGGGCTTCACCACCGTCGACGTCCTCGGCCTGCACCCGAGCGACGACCCGGAGTTCCCGGCGAAGGCCGCGGCCGCGCGCGCGAAGTTCCTCCAGGAGCACACGCACGACGACGATGACGAGGTCCGCTTCTTCGTCTCCGGCTCCGGGATCTTCTATCTGCACGTGAACGGCGAGGTCCACGCGGTCTTCTGCGAGAAGGGCGACCTGCTGGGCGTGCCGCGCGGCACCACCCACTGGTTCGACATGGGCACCAGCCCGTCGTTCACCGCGATCCGCTTCTTCCACGAGGAGGACGGCTGGATCGGCAACTTCACCGGCTCGACGATCGCCTCCCGTTTCCCGGACTACGACACGATCGCGGCGGGTTACGCGGCCGGCGAGGGCGCGGCGTGACGCAGCGGGGCCTGACGTACGACGTGGACGCCGTGGTGCTCGACATCGAGGGCACCACGAGCGCCACGGGCTTCGTCGTCGACGTGCTCTACCCGTACTCGCGCGCGCGTTTCGGCGCGCTGCTGAACGAGCGGGCCGACGATCCGGACGTGGCGCGGGCCGTCGTGCAGGTGCGCGAGGAGCTGGGCGATCCGCGGGCCGACGCGGCCGCGGTCGAGAAGGCCCTGAACGCCTGGCTCGACGAGGACCGCAAGGCCACGCCGCTGAAGACCCTCCAGGGGATCATCTGGTCCGAGGGCTTCGCACGCGGCGACCTCGTCTCGCACTTCTACGACGACGTCGTACCGCGGCTGCGTGTCTGGCACGCGGCGGGGACGAGGCTGTACGTCTACTCGTCAGGCTCGGTGTCCGCCCAGCAAGCCTGGTTCAGGAACAGCCCGGAGGGCGACCTCACCTCGCTCGTCTCCGGTCTCCACGACACCGAGAGCGCGGGCCCCAAGCAGGAGCCGGAGTCGTACCGCCGTATCGCGCAGTCGGCCGGCGTCGAGCCCTCGCGGCTCCTCTTCCTCTCCGACCGCCCCGGCGAGCTGGACGCGGCCCGCGCGGCCGGCTGGCACGCGGTGGGCATCCGGCGGCCCGGGGAGCCGTACTACGAGCAGGGCGTCGGCGACCACGCCGAGGCGGGGGCGTTCGACGAGATCACCATCAGCACCACCGGGAGCACCGTATGACCGCCGAGATCACCGAACTGGACCTGGAGGAGGCGGGGGCGGTCCTCGCCGCCGAGTCCGCGCGCTTCGCGGGCTTCGGCTGGATGCGGGGCACCTCCGGCAACCTGTCCGTCGTGCTCACCCGCGAACCGCTGCGGCTCGCGGTCACCGCGAGCGGGCACGACAAGGGTGAACTGACCCCTGCCGACGTGGTGTTGGTGGACGGTCAGGGCGCCGCGGTGCGGGGCGGCAAGCCGTCCGCGGAGGCCGAGTTGCACGCGCGGGTCGCCGCGCTGACGGGGGCCGGGGCCGTGGTGCACGTCCACACGGTCGCCTCCGTGGCCATGGGCCGGCGTGAGCCGGGCGGGATCGTCTTCAAGGACGTGGAGATGCTCAAGGGCGTCGGGCAGCCCGCGCACGACGTCGAGGTGACGCTGCCGGTCATCGCCAACAGCCAGGACATGAAGGTGCTCGGGGACCGTCTGGAGGCGGCGCGCGACCCGCGGATGCCGGCCGTGGTGGTCGCGGGGCACGGCCTGTATGTGTGGGGCGCCGATCCCCGTCAGGCGCGGCACCACACCGAAGTCGTGGAGTGGCTGCTGGAGTTGGAGCTGTCGCAGCGCTGAGCGGTGCCGGGACGAAGGGGACCTCCGGGCTCGGGGGTCCCCTTCCGCGTGCCGCGGGTTCTACTGCAGGTGATCGCCGGGCAGTTGGCCGGACGCCACCTCCAGTACGCCCCGCTCCGTCACCAGTCCCGTCACCAGCCGCCCAGGCGTCACGTCGAAGGCGGGGTTGTGGCCGCGGGAGTCGGCGGGAGCCGTCCGTACCCCGCCCCACTCCAACACCTCGTCCTCGCCGCGCAGTTCGATGTGGATCTCGTCGCCGGTCTTGGTCGACAGGTCCACGGTGGTCGTCGGCGCCGCCACCAGGAACGGGATCCCGGCGTCCGCGCAGGCGAGCGCCACGCCCACCGTGCCGACCTTGTTCGCGGTGTCGCCGTTGGCGGCGATGCGGTCCGCGCCGACGATCGCCGCGTCGACCTGGCCGCGCAGGATGGTGCCGGCGGCGGCGCCGTCCGCCTGGACGTAGTGCGGTATGCCCTCCTGGACCAACTCCCAGGCGGTGAGGCGGGATCCCTGGAGCAGGGGGCGCGTCTCGTCGGCATAGACCACTTCAAGGCGTCCGCGCGCGTGGAGTTCGCGGATGACGCCGAGTGCCGTGCCCCATCCGGCCGTCGCCAGCGCGCCCGTGTTGCAGTGGGTCAGGATGCGCAACGGCCGCTCCACGCCCACCATTTCGAGCAGCCAGTCGGCGCCGTGGGCGCCCATCGCCCGGTTCGCCTCGACGTCCTCGCGCTGGACGGCGACGGCCTCCTCCAGCACGGCGTCGAGGCCCTCGTCGAAGCGGGTCATCACGCGGTCCACGCACACCATCAGGTTGACGGCGGTCGGCCGGGCCTCCCGGATGCGCGCGACGGCGGCCCGCACCTCGTCCACCGACCAGCCCTCGCGCTCGCCCTGCACCAGCGCGAGCGCGACGCCGTACGCGCCGGCCGCACCGATCGCGGGCGCGCCGCGCACCACGAGCCGCTGGATCGCGTCGACCAGAGTGTCCACATCGTGGACAATCATCGTCTCGTTGCGGTGCGGGAGCAGTGTCTGGTCGATGAGGGCGAGGGCGTCTCCGGTCCAGTCGACGGCACGCAATTCGTGGGGCATTTCGGGACACTCCTGCTGTTCCGGTGGTGTCCGGCCACGGTACATGACCTGGTAGAACCACAGTTCGAGACAGTCGGGCAGGTGTCCGGAAACGAATGCTACTGTCCGGCAATCAGTCCGCAGACCGAGACGAAGGAGGAAGCCCGTGCTGCTGACCAAGCGCCGTTTCCTCGACTTCGGCCGGTGTGCCGGTGACGGCTGTCGACGCTGACCCGTCCCCGTTCCAGCGTCCCCTCTCACCTCATCGCCGCTCCCGCCCGAGCGTGCCTCGCCGTACCCGGAAGGTCTCCCGATGTCCCGTAGACACCACCGTTCCCTGCAGCTCGCCGCCGCCACCGCCCTCATGGTCACCGCGGCCACCGCCTGCAACGCCGCCGCGAAGAGCGACGCCTCCGACAGCGCGAGCGGCGGCAGCGGCAAGACCTTCACCCTCGTCACGCCCGACGCGGTCGGTCAGAACGAGTTCCTCAAGCTCGCCGTCACCGGCGTCAAGGACGCGGCGAAGCAGCACGACGGCTCGCAGAAGGTCTACGAGTCCACGGACACCGCCTCCCAGCAGCAGAACGTGCAGGCCGCGGTGGACGCCAAGCCGGACGTCGTCGTGCTGGTCGGCTTCGAGTTCGCCGACCTCGTCGCGCAGCAGGCGCAGAAGAACCCGAAGCAGCAGTTCCTGATCATCGACGCCTGCACCGCCAAGACCTTCAAGAACGTCAGCTGCGCGGTCTTCCGCGAGCACGAGGGCGTGTACCTCGCGGGCGCCGAGGCCGGTCTGCTCACCGAGTCGGGCAAGGTCGGCGCGGTCGACGTCCTCGACACACCCCAGTTCCGCCGCTACAGCGACCCGTTCGCGGCCGGAGCCAAGAAGGTCGCCGCCAAGACCGAGACGTCGACGCGCTTCGTCGGCGGCCAGTCCCCCTTCGACGACTCGGCGCGTGCCAAGGAGCAGGCGAACACCCTGCTCTCCAAGGGCTACGACCAGATCATGGCGGCCGCCGCGGCCGGCAACTACGGCGTCTTCGAGGCCGCGAAGGCCAAGGGCGCCTACGCGTACGGCGTCGACGTCAACCAGTGCGTCTCGGCGCCGGGCACGGTCGTCGACAACGTGATCAAGCGCACGGACGTCGCCGTGGAGAAGGGCATCGAGTCGGTCCTGGCCGGTAAGACAGGCACCGTCTCCTACGGCCTCAAGGAGGGCGGCATCAGCCTGACCGGGCTGGAGGACGGCGTCGACTCGTCGAAGTGCGTGATCGCCGACCACAAGGACGTCCTCGCGAAGGTCGAGGAGCTGCGCGACCAGATCGTCTCCGGAGAGCTGAAGGTCGATGACCCCGCCGCCGGCTGACGCCGAGGGCCTGGCCGTCGAGCTCCGGGGAATCACCAAGCGGTTTCCCGGCACGCTCGCCAACGACTCCGTCGACCTGACCGTCCGCCACGGCGAGATCCACGCCCTGATGGGCGAGAACGGCGCGGGCAAGTCCACGCTCATGTCGATCCTGTACGGCATGGAGCGCGCCGACACGGGCTCGGTCCGTGTCGGCGGCCGTGACGCGCACTTCGCCAGCCCGGGCGACGCGATGGCCGCCGGGCTCGGCATGGTCCACCAGAGTTTCAAGCTGTTCGACTCGCTGACGGTTGCCGAGAACGTCGTCTACGCCGCCGAGCCGCGCCGCTTCGGCCTGGTGGACCGCGCCGCGGCCCGCCGCCGGGTACGTGAACTCGCCGAGGAGCACGGCCTCGCCGTGGACCCCGACGCGCGCGTCGGTGATCTGCCCGTGGGTCTGCGCCAGCGCGTGGAGATCCTCAAGCTGGTGCACCGCGGCGCCCGCACGCTGATCCTCGACGAGCCGACGGCGGTGCTCACACCGGCCGAGGCCGACGCCCTGTTCGCGGTGCTCAGGTCGCTGGCCGCACAGGGCCGTACGGTGATCCTCGTCACGCACAAGCTCCGCGAGGTGCTGGAGGTCAGCGACCACGTGACCGTCCTGCGGGACGGCAGGGTGGTCGCCCGTCTGGTCACCTCGGAGACCTCCGCCGACGAGATCGCGGCGGCCATGACCGGCCGCGCGGTCGAACTCGACCGCGTCCACACCCGGGGCACACCCGGTGACGCCGTGCTGGAGGTGACCGGTCTCGCCACCGACGGGGTGCACGGCGCCGGACTCACCGTCCGCGCCGGCGAGATCGTCGGCATCGCGGGCGTCGCGGGCAACGGCCAGAGCGAGCTGATCGAGGCGCTGGCGGGTCTGCGGCCGACCACCGCCGGGCGGGTGACCCTCGAGAACGAGGACATCACCCACGCCTCCGCCACCGAACGCCGCCTCAAGGGCCTGGCGTACGTCCCCGAGGACCGGCACGCGGTCGGTACGGCGCCCGCGGCGTCCGTCGCCGACAACCTCGCGATGGGCCACCACCGTACGTCCCTGTCCTCCCGCGGCCTGCTGCCGCCGACGGCCGTCCGGGAGCACGCGCGGCGGCTGATCGCGCGGTTCGGCGTCAAGGCGTCGAGCCCCGAGGTGCCCGCCTCCGCGCTGTCCGGCGGCAACCTCCAGAAGCTGCTGATCGGCCGCGAACTCGCCCACGACGCCCCGCTGTTGCTCGTCGAGCAGCCCACGCGCGGTGTCGACATCGGCGCCATCCAGAACATCCACGACCAGATCGTCGCCTACCGCGACGCCGGCCACGCCGTCCTCCTCGTCTCGGCCGAACTGAGCGAGATCCGGGGCCTGTCGGACCGGGTGCTGGTGATGTACGAGGGCCGGATCACGGCGTCGTACGACAAGGACGAGGCGGACGAACGGACGCTGGGCCTCGCGATGGCGGGCGCCCGGGTCACGGTGGAGGCCGTCGACTGACATGAACAACCGGATATCCGGAGCCCTGCGCTCCCCCATCACCTTCTCCGTGCTCGCCGGCGTCCTCATCGGCGCGCTCTTCCTGGTCGGCACCGGCGCGGACCCGCTAGCGGCGTACGAGGCGGTCCTCACCGGCTCGCTCGGCGCCGACGGCATCGGCTCCACGCTGACCACCCTCACCAGCGTGCTCGGCATGGCCCTCGCGCTGGCGATCCCGCTGCGTGCCGGGCTCATCAACCTCGGCGGCGACGGCCAGATGGTCCTCGGCGGCATCACCGCCGCCGTGACCGGCCTGTACTCCCCGCTGCCGGCGCCCCTCACCGTCGTCCTCGCGCTGCTCGCGGGCATGGCGGCGGGTGCCGCGTACGCCACGCTGGCCGCCCTGTGCGAGAACCACTTCGGCGTCCCGCTCCTGGTCAGCAGTCTGCTGCTGAGCTACCCGGCGGTTTCGTTCGCCTCGTACCTGGCGCGCTACCCGCTCAAGGAGCCCGGCTCCAGCCTGCCGCAGACACGGGCGCTGCCCGCCGGCGTGGCGCTGCCCGCCTTCGGTGACTCCACGGTCACCCTCGGTCTGGTTCTGGTCGTTCTCGCGGCGGCCGCGTACTGGTTCACGGACCGGCGGACCGCCTTCGGGTACGAGATACGCATGACCGGTCTCAACGCGCGCTTCTCCGCGTACGCCGGTGTCGAACGCCGGGGCCTGACAGTGAAGTTGATGTCCGTGTCGGGGGCGATCGCCGGACTCGTGGGCGCCATCGGGGTGTTGAGCTTCCCGTACCGTTTCGTGGACGGCTCGCTGACCGCACCCGGCTACACCTGGACGGGCCTCACCGCCGCCCTGCTGGCCACGGCGGCACCGCTCGGTACGGTGATCGCGTCGTTCTTCTTCGCCGTCCTCGCGGTCGGCGGTCTCGCGATGGAGCGGACGACCGAGGTGCCGCGTGAGCTGACGCAGGTGCTCCAGGCGATCGTGATCGTGTTCCTCGCGGCCCGGCTGACGTTCCCGCGTCTCCCGCGCCGCAAGGCCGAGGTCAAGGCCAAGGAGGCCGTGTGATGTTCTTCGACTCCGACCTCGTCATGTCGGCGTTCCGCGCGCTGACGCCGATCCTGCTGGCCGCGCTCGGCGGAGCCGTCTGCGAACGGGCGGGCGTCTTCAACATCGGCCTCGAGGGCATGATGCTGATGGGCTGCTTCACCGCGGTCGCCACGAGCTGGTTCACCGGCAGCCCCTGGCTCGGAGTGCTCGCGGCGGCGCTGGCCGCGGCGGCGTACTCGCTGATCCTCGCGGTCGGGACGGTCACCCTGCGCGGGGACGCGGTGGTTCTCGGTATCGCGATGAACCTGCTGGCCGTGGGCCTGACGAGCTTCCTGCTCCGTACGGTCTTCGGCGTGCAGGGCACCTTCGACGACCCGTCCCTCCTCGGCCTCCCCCTGATCGGCGGCCTCACCCCGCTCGCCTACCTGTCGTGGGCGGCGGTCGCGGTGGCCGCGGTGATGCTGTCCCGGCACGTGTGGGGACTGCGCCTGCGCGGAGTCGGCGAGGCACCGGACGCGGCGGCCACGCTCGGGGTGAGCCCGGCGAAGTACAAGTACGCGGCCGTGCTGGTCTCAGGCGTCCTGTGCGGTCTCGCCGGTGCCCAACTCGCCCTCGGCAACGTCACGTTGTTCACCGAGAACATGACCGCGGGCCGCGGCTGGATCGCCGTCGTCGCCGTGATGCTCGGCCGCGCCCTGCCCCTCGGGGTGCTGCTGGCCGCGCTGCTCTTCGGCCTCGCCGAGGCGGCCGGCTTCCGTCTCCAGGGCCTCGGTCTGCCGCAGCAGGCGACCGACGCCGCGCCGTACGTCGTCACGCTCGGCGCCCTCTTCCTCACCACGGCGCGCCGTCGCCGTACCCGTCCGTCCACCGGAGCCGCCGCATGACGCAGGACCTGCTGCCCATCACCCGCATACCCCGCACCGGCCTGCCGGCCCACGCGGTCGTCGTCGGCGACCCGGCGCGCGCCGCGGCCGTCGCCGCGCTGCTCGACGGGGCCGAGGAGGTCTCTTACCACCGCGAATACCGTACGTTCAGCGGCAGTTGGAAGGGTCTGCCGGTCGTCGTCGCCTCGCACGGGGTGGGCGGTCCGGGCGCGATCCTGCTGTTCCAGGAGCTCGCGGACGCGGGAGTCCACACCATCCTGCGGTTCGGTACGGCGGGCGCGATGAAGCCCGGGATCGGCGACGGCGACCTCGTCATCGCGGAGGCGGCCGTCCGCGACGACGGTGTCACCCAGCAGCTGCTCCCGCCCGAGTACCCCGCGGTCTCCTCCCCCGAGGCGGTCATCGCGCTCCAGCGTGCGGCCCGCGAGGCGAACGCCCCGCACCACCGCGGCATCGTCTGGACCCGGGCGGCGTTCCAGCCCGGCCTCCTCCCGCTCTTCTCCTACGACGGCGCCGGCCTCGCCGCCATCGAGATGGAGCTCTCCGCGCTGCTGGTCATGGCATCGCTGCGCGGGCTGGTCGCGGGCGGCGTCCTCGTCATCGACGGGGCGAACGCGGACGAGCTGGTGGACGAGGAGGGCGCCAGCGCCTACGACCCGCACCGCGATGTCGTCGCGACGGGCGTCGAGCGGGGTGCGGTGGTGTCGCTGGAGGCGCTGCGGCTGCTGGCGGAGGAGTACCGGGCGTGAGCATCGACCTGCTGATCCACGGCGGCGACGTCCTGACCGTGGACGACGAGGGAACTGTCGTACGGGACGGGGCTGTCGCCGTCCACGAGGGCGAGATCGTCGCCGTGGGGCGCGCCGACGAGCTGCGTGCGCGCTTCCCGGCCACCGAGTCCATCGACGCCGCGGGCTGTCTCGTCCTCCCGGGGCTGGTCAACACCCACACCCACCTCGCGATGACCCTGCTGCGCGGGCGCGCCGACGACGTCACCCTCCAGGGCTTTTTGGAGCGGGTGCTGAAGTGGGAGGCCGAGCTGCTGACGCCGCGGAACGTGGCGGCGGCGGTGCGCCTCGCGGTCGCCGAGAGCGTACGGGCGGGGGTGACGTCGGCGCTCGACATGTACTGGTTCCACGAGGCGGCCGAGCAGGCGGCCCGTGAGGCGGGCTGGCGGCTGCACACCGGGCCCACCTTCATGGACGTGCCCGGCCCGCCCGACGGCATCGCCTACGAGGACCGCCTGGACTGGGCGCGCCGGGACCTGGAGGCCCGCGGCGCGGCCCGCCCCGGTACCCGCCCGGTCCTCTTCGCGCACTCCACGTACACCCTGAGCCCGGACCAGCTCACCGAAATCTTCGCGCTGGCCCGGGAGTTCGGGGCCCTGCTGCACATCCACGCCTCGGAGAACGCGACCGAGGTCGCCACCGTCGAGGTCAAGTACGGCAAGCGTCCGGTGGAGTTGCTCGACTCGCTCGGTCTGCTGGGCCCGGATGTGCTGCTCGCGCACGCCGTGGACCTCACCGGACCGGAGATCGTGGCGCTGGCCCGCACCGGCACGTCGGTCGCCCACTGCCCGGTGTCCAACCTGAAGCTGGGCTGCGGGATCGCGCCGGTGCCGCGGCTGCTGAGCGCCGGGGTGACTGTCGGGCTCGGTACGGACGGGGCCGTCAGCTCCAACACGCTGGATGTGCTGGGGGCGGTGCGGCAGGCGGCGCTGCTGCACAAGGCGGGCGGTGACCCCACGGCGGTCGGTGCCGAGCAGGCCGTACGCATGGCGACGATCGAGGGTGCGCGGGCGCTGGGGCTCGGGGAGCGGCTGGGCTCGCTGGAGGCCGGGAAGCGGGCCGACCTCGTGGTGCTGGACCTGGACGCGCCCCACCTGCGGCCCGTGCACGATCCGTGGTCGACGCTCGCGTACGCGGCGCACTCGGCGGACGTGCGGGACACCGTCGTCGACGGACGGGTGCTCCTGCGGGACCGGGTGCTGACGACGCTGGACGAGCGTACGGTGATCGCCGACCTGGAAGACCTTGTCTGAGCGGGGCGTTTGGCACCCCGATCGACGGGTCCGGCCCCATAATGGCGTAAGACATCGGATGTCTTTACGGGCATGCGGGAACCACTGGGAGGCCGGCCATGGCAGTCACCGACGAGGCGATCGAGAAGATCAAGGGCATGATCGTCTCGGGCGCCCTGCGCCCCGGCGACCGGCTCCCCAAGGAGAGCGAGCTCGCCTCCGAGCTCGGGCTGTCCCGCAACTCCCTGCGGGAGGCCGTGCGGGCCCTGTCGCTGATCCGGATCCTGGACGTACGGCAGGGCGACGGCACGTATGTGACGAGCCTGGACCCTCAACTCCTTCTGGAGGCACTGAGTTTCGTCGTCGACTTCCACCGCGACGACACGGTCCTGGAGTTCCTGGCCGTCCGCCGCATCCTGGAACCGGCCGCGACCTCGATGGCGGCCCTGCGGATCAGCGAGCAGCAACTGGACGCCCTGTCGGCCCAGTTGGACAAACTGGGCTCCGCCCCCTCGGTGGAGGAACTGGTCGCCTGCGACCTCGACTTCCACCGCGGCATCGTGCAGAGCTCCGGCAACTCCGTCCTCTGCTCCCTCCTCGACGGCCTGTCGGGCCCCACGACCCGGGCGAGGATCTGGCGAGGCCTGACCCAGGAGGACGCGGTCAGCCGCACCCTGCACGAGCACCGCATGATCCTCGCCGCGCTACGGGATCGCGACGCGGAGGCGGCCCGGTCGTGGGCGACGGTGCACATCGCGAGCGTGGAGCAGTGGCTGCGCGCCTCGCTCTGAACTGGCGTTCCGTGCCCGTGCCGCAGGGGCGGGAGAGCCGCGCACGAGCCCCGCGCCGGGCGCCCTCGCCGCCGTACGGCCACACGGGTGAGTGCACCATCCCGCCGGTCATCGGGCTTCGCCGGGTCATCCGACGTCTACCCGGGTCACCGAGCCGCTGGAGGGGCAGGCGTGCACGGTGATCCGGTACAGCTCCGAGGAATGGAGGGTGTTCCGGGGTGGCTAATGGGGCAGTGATGCGTTCACTCCCCCGTGCAAGGGGGCTGCGGACGCCCCCGTTGGACGCCGTAAGGTTGGGGCGTACGTGAGGGCACGTCGGAAGGAGGCACTGGGTGATCGAGCTCGAGGGGGTTCCCGAGCTGATCGACCCGGTCATGGTGGCCGCGTTCGAGGGCTGGAACGATGCCGGCGACGCCGCCTCCACCGCGGTCGCGCATCTGGACAAGGAGTGGAAGGGCGAGGTGTTCGCGGCGCTGGACGCCGAGGACTACTACGACTTCCAGGTGAACCGCCCCACGGTGTGGCTGGACGGCGGCGTACGGAAGATCACCTGGCCGACGACCCGCCTCTCGGTGGTCCGCGTCGGCGGCGACAAGCCGCGTGATCTCGTACTGGTCCGAGGTATCGAACCGTCCATGCGCTGGCGCTCGTTCTGCAACGAGCTCCTCGGCTTCGCCCACGAGTTGGGCGTGGAGCTGGTCGTGATCCTGGGCGCCCTGCTCGGCGACACCCCGCACACACGTCCGGTCCCGATCAGCGGGACCACGTCCGACCCGGACCTGGCCCAGCGCATGGACCTGGAGGAGACCAAGTACGAGGGCCCCACGGGCATCGTCGGCGTCCTCCAGGAAGCGTGCACGCACGCGGGCGTACCGGCGGTCAGCCTCTGGGCGGCCGTACCGCACTACGTGTCGCAGCCGCCGAACCCGAAGGCGACGCTGGCGCTGCTGAACCGGCTCGAGGACCTGATCGACGTTCGCATCCCGCTGGGCGAGCTGCCCGAGGACGCGCGCGCCTGGCAGGTGGGGGTGGACCAGCTGGCCGCCGAGGACACCGAGGTCGCCGAGTACGTGCAGACGCTGGAGGAGGCCCGGGACACCGCGGAGCTGCCGGAGGCGACGGGCGAGGCGATCGCCCGCGAGTTCGAGCGGTATCTGCGCAGACGGGACGGCGGCGGTCCGACCCCGCCGGGCGGACACGCGACCGAGGGCGGCGACGGTACGTATCTGCGGGACAACCCCGGCGGTCGTACGCGGCCGCCCAAGCCGCCGAAGGCGGGCGGCGGCGGACCGGACGACGAGGAGTCGTCGGAGGAGTGAGACGGAGGTGGGCGATTCGCACCGCCCACCTCACGGTCACACCTGCGGTACCGCCACGACGTCGTACTCGGTGTCGGGCGTCGGTTCCACGTCGAAGCGGGCGTTGGGCAGATACAGCTTCTCGCCCCAGGCCGCGACGGTCGTCGGGATACGGAACCGGGAGTCGGTGATCCTGACGATCGCCGTGCCCTTCGTGCCGGCGGCGTTCAGCCGGAACACATCGATCGCGTTCTGCTGCTGCTGGACGACGTAGAGGATCCTGCCAAGCAGCAACAGGCCGTCACCGTTGGGGATCTTGGAGCCGCCGAGGTCGACGGCTCGGGCGACTCCGGTGCGCGGGTCGACCCGTTCGAGGGTGCCGCCGTCGGCGAAGGCGTTCACCACGAGCAGGGCGCGGCCGTCGGGGGTGCGCTCGATGCCGTTGGCGGTGAAGTCGTCGCCCTGGACCCAGTCGCCGGTCAGCGGGACGGTCTCGACGCCTTGGGGCTCGCCGTGCTTGCCGAGGGTCAGCTTGTAGAGCTGCGGCTTGAACGAGTCGGTGAACCAGGCGGCGCCCGGGGTGAGGATCACATCGTTCACGAAGGTGCCGCCGGTGGCGTACACCTTCTCGATCTCGCCGGAGCGGACGTGCACCGTGCGGATCTCGCCGCTGTCTCCGCCGGCGAGGAACAGCCGACGGCCGTGCCGGTCGATCTTCAGGCCGACGGTCGGGTGCCCGGCGCCGAGGCCCTGGCTGATCACGGAGCCCCGGCCGGTGGCGAGGTTCCCCCGGTAGATGTCGCCGTCGGCGAGGGAGCCGAAGTACGCGAAGGGTTTCGTGCCGATGGCTATGCCCTCGGGCTGGAAGCCGTCGGGCAGCGGGAACTGGTCGGGCCAGGCGCCCTTCGGCTTTTCTGCTGCGTGGGCCGTGCCGCCGAGCAGCGCTGCCCCCGTCAGCGCCGCGGTCGTGGTGAGGAGTCTTCGACGTGCGAAGGAACGGTCTGTGGGTGCCACTGTGCGTCCTTCTGCCAAGGGCCGACGGGATGGTCGGCCGAACGGTCAACAGGCGCTCTCACCCCATCACATGACCGTCGCCTCCGCAGTCTTTGGCCGGATTGCTCCGTGACATCTGTTTCAGGACGGATTGCACACGTTACCCAATTCAACTTGTTTTCAAACTGAGTTGGCGAACACGGGGTGGACGAGGGGCCGTAGGAGTGCTTGGTTGTCCCACGGAGGCTCACCACCCGCAACCAGGCACCCGCAAGGACCGAAGGGAGCGGAACCCGATGACCGACCAGGTACAGCCGGCGCAGGGCCCGGGAACGTCCGGGCCGGGGCCCGACGGAGCGGGATTCAGCTATCGAGGAGCCGAACAGGAACTGATCGTCGTCGCCCGTCCCGAGGCCCGGCTGCGCGCCCAGGCCGACGGCGTTCGGTCGGCGGCGGGCGCCGACGTCTCGGCCCTCAACATGTTCCTCAGCGACGAACAGCTCGCTCTTGAACCGCTGTTCGGAAGCGAAGAAAGGTTACAGCAGTCGGCCGTCCCGGGCTCCGAGAACGTGCCCGACCTCGCGCTGTTCTACCGGGTGCGCGGCGACCGCAGCCGCGCCGAGGAACTGCGCTCACGGATCGCCGCGCTGCCGGGCGTCGACACCGCGTACGTGAAGCCCGGCGCCGTACCCGCCGCCCTCCAGCAGGTCGGCGAGGAGAGCGGGCGACTGAAGGAAGGCGCCCCGGTCACACCGGACTTCAGCAGCCGGCAGGGCTATCTGCGGCCGGCGCCCGAGGGGATCGACGCGCACTGGGCCTGGCAGCGGCCCGGCGGTGCCGGTCAGGGCGTGACCGTGATCGACGTCGAGGGCTCCTGGCAGCTGGGCCATGAGGACCTGGCCGCCAAGCTGGCCGGTGTCGTGGTCGGCACCCCGCTGACCGACATCGCCTGGCGCAACCACGGCACCGCCGTGATCGGGGTGATCGGCGGCGACCAGGGCGAGCACGGCGTCACCGGCATCGTCCCGGAGGCGACCACCGCGGCCGCGTCCTTCCAGGGCATCGGTACCGCGGCCGCGATCCACGCGGCGGCGGACCGGCTCGGCCCCGGCGACATCGTCCTCGTCGAACTCCACCGGCCCGGACCGCGGTCGGAGTTCGCCGAACGCGAGGACCAGCGCGGCTACATCGCCCTGGAGTGGTGGCCGGACGACTTCGCGGCCGTCCGCCACGCCACCGCCAAGGGCGTCCTCGTCGTGGCGGCCGCCGGCAACGGCGGCGAGTCCCTCGACGACGCGGTCTACGAGCGCCGCCCCGACGAGTTCCCCGAGTGGTGGCGCAACCCGTTCAACCCGTCCAACCGGTCCTCCGGTGCCGTCCTGGTCGGCGCGGGCGCCCCGCCGCCCGGCACACACGGCCGCGACCACGGACCGGACCGGTCACGGCTCGCGTTCTCCAACTACGGTGCCCGCGTGGACGCCCAGGGCTGGGGACGCGAGGTCACGACCACCGGCGGCTTCTGGGACAAGCCCGGCGACCTGCAGGGCGGGCCCGAGGAGATCGCCTGGTACACGGACACGTTCTCCGGGACCTCCTCGGCCTCCCCGATGGTGGTCGGCGCCCTGGCCGCGCTCCAGGGGATGCTCAGGGCGGCCGCCCAGGCGCCGATGTCCCCGGAGCGTGCCCGCGCGGTACTGCGGGCCACCGGGGCCCCCCAGCAGGACGCGCCGGGCCGGCCCGCCTCCCAGCGGATCGGCAACCGGCCCGACGTCAAGGCGGCGGTGACCCATCTGCTGCCGCACGCGGTCGGCTCCGGCCAGGCCGAGCGGTACTGGGACGAGCTGCTGCCGTATCCGCGCGAACTCCCGCCCAGGCTCCGGCTGTTCGTGGCCGGCGGCTGGCGGAACCTGAACCACCCGTCCCCCGAGATCCGCCAGGCGGTGCACTCCGCGTTCGCGGGGGGACGCCCCGATGTCCGCGTGTGGTTCGCGGACGACGAGATCGTCGGCCTGGTCGTCACGGGCTGACGGCCGACACATCCCCACCATCACAAGGGAAGGTGGCACCCGCATGAGCACCACCCCGCAGATGAGCCAACTGGGACAACAGCAGGGACAGCAGTTCCCGAGCACTTCGCCGTACCAGCAGCAGCAGCCGTTCGGCCAGCAGGGCTACGGCCAGCAGCAACAGCCGTTCGGGCAGCAGGGCTTCGGCCAGCAAGGGCAGCAGGGCCAACAAGGTCAGCAGGGCTACGGCCAGCAGGGCCAACAAGGCCAGCAGGGCCAGCAGGGCCAGCAGGGCCAGCAGCAACAGCCGTTCGGCATGGGTGGCGGCTCGCTGGAGCAGCTCCAGCAGCTCGGCCAGCAGCAGCCGTTCCAGCAGCTGCTCCAGCAGCTCGGGCAGCAGCAGAGCCAACAGGGTCAGCAGCAGGGCCAGCAGAGCCAGCAGCAGGACCAGCAGGCGCAGCAGATCGAGCAGCAGGTGCAGCAGCATCTCCAGCAGATCGTGCAGCAAGTGGTCCAGCAGGTCGCTCAGCAGGTCCAGGCACAGCCGCTGGCGGCCGGTGTGGCCAACGGCTTCATCGACATCATCCAGCCGCTCCAGGGCCAGCCGCGGCAGATCTTCCTGCGCATCAACAACCAGTTCCGGGTCCTCAACAACCCGATCCCGCAGATCCAGCAGCAGATCCAGGAGGCCTTCGCCTTCGGCCACCAGGTGATCGGCGTCTGGGACACCCAGTCCCCGAACGTGCTGCGCAGCGTCAGGATCCAGCGGCTCTGACCCGCACCTGACGGCCTGACACGACAGAGGGCGCTTCCGTCACGTGGCCACGTGACGGAAGCGCCCTCGCGTTCTGCTCTGTCTAGAGCGCTACGCCCAGCAGCGCGTCCACGGCCCGCGACACGAGGCCGGGTGCGCCCTCGTCCGTACCGCCCCGCTCCTGCTGCCGCGCCGCCCAGCGGTCCACGGCGGCCAGCGCGGTGGGGGCGTCGAGGTCGGCGGCGAGGGCCTCGCGGATCTCCTCCACGAGGGCGTCGGCGGACGGACCGTCGGGCCGGGAGACGGCGGCACGCCACCGTCCGAGCCGGGCGACCGCGTCTTCGAGCACCTGGTCGGTCCACTCCCAGTCGGCCCGGTAGTGGTGGGCCAGCAGGGCGAGCCGGATGGCGACCGGGTCGACGCCGTCGTAGCGCAGCTTCGAGACGAAGACCAGGTTGCCCTTGGACTTGGACATCTTCTCGCCGTGCAGGGCGACCATGCCGGCGTGGACGTACGCCTTGGCCATGGGGAATTCGCCGGTGAGCACCTGGGCGTGCGAGGCGCCCATCTCGTGGTGCGGGAAGGCGAGGTCGGAGCCGCCGCCCTGGACGTCGAAGCCCATGCCCAGGTGGTCCAGGGCGATGGCGACGCACTCGATGTGCCAGCCGGGCCGGCCGCGGCCCAGCGAGCCGCCGTCCCAGCTCGGTTCGCCCTCACGGGCGGCCAGCCACAGCATCGGGTCGAGCGGGTTCTTCTTGCCCGGACGGTCCGGGTCGCCGCCGCGCTCGGCGGACAGCAGCCGCATGGCGGCGGCGTCGAGGTTGGAGACCTTGCCGAAGTTCGGGTCGGACTCGACGGAGAAGTAGACGTCCCCTTCGAGCTCGTACGCGGCGCCCGCGTCCCGCAGCCGTTCGACGAGCGGGACGATCCCGGGTATCGCCTCGACCGCGCCGATGTAGTGCTTCGGCGGCAGCATCCGCAGGGCGGTCATGTCCTCGCGGAAGAGGGTGGTCTCCTTCTCGGCGAGGGCGGCCCAGTCGACGCTGTCCCGCTCGGCGCGCTCCAGGAGCGGGTCGTCGATGTCGGTGACGTTCTGGACGTAGTGAACCTGCCGCTTGGTGTCGAGCCACACGCGCTGAACGAGGTCGAACGCGTTGTAGGTCGCCGCGTGTCCCATGTGGGTCGCGTCGTACGGCGTGATGCCGCAGACGTAGAGACGGGCGACAGGACCGGGGGCAAGGGAGACCAAGCCACCGGACGCGGTGTCGTGGATCCTCAGGTCGCGGCCCTGACCAGGCAGGGCGGGGACCTCGGAAGCGGGCCAGGCATGCATGTCATGAGCCTAACCGGACGGATGTTCCGTATACGAACCGGACCGGGCCGGATGGCCGGTAAGGCGGTCTTGCGCGGTACCCGCCGGTCTGCTCCTAGACCGGCGGCCAGGGAATGGCCGGCCACTCGCCGCTCGGCTCCGGGTGCGTCCCCGTGGCCAGCAGGGCGTCGACACGCGCGCGCGTGGCGTCCAGTTCGGCCGGGGTGATCAGGGCGGCCAGCCGGGTGGCCAGCTCCCCCGTCAGGGCTTCTCTGAGGCCTTTGAGCACGTCGACGGCCTCGCCCGGCAGCGGCTCGCCCGCCCAGCCCCACAGCAGGGTGCGCAGTTTGTTCTCGGTGTTGAAGGTCACTCCGTGGTCGATGCCGTACAGGCGGTCCCCGGCCGGCAGCAGATGGCCGCCCTTGCGGTCCGCGTTGTTGATCACTGCGTCGAGCACGGCCAGCCGGCGCAGCCGCTCGTCGTCGGCGTGCACCAGCAGCGCGGTCTTCCCGTCGCCGACCTCGGCGAACCCGATCGCCTTCCAGCCCGGCCCGGGCTCCTCCGTGTCGACGAGCGCCAACAGCTCGGGGCCCGGTTCGGCCTCGACCCACAGCTGGACCATGCCCTCGCCGTAGGGTCCGTCACGCAGCACGGTGGGCGGTACGAGCCCCCAGCCGGTCGCCTCGCAGACCTCGTACGCGGCGACCTCACGCTGGGCGAGGGTGCCGTCGGGGAAGTCCCACAGCGGGCGCTCACCGCGTACGGGCTTGTAGACGCACGCGACTTCCTGCCCCTCGTACGAGACGGCGCAGTACAGCACCGCGTTGGAGGCCTCGCGGATCTGTCCGCGCACCGTCAGCTCACCCCGGGTGAGCAGCTCTGCCGTGGTCACGCTCCGCGGCGGTATCCGTTCTGGCGCGGACATACGTGTCCTTCCGGGTCGAGCGGGAGACTGCACAGCGGACACGGCGGCCGCCCGGCGTTGACGACGTCCAGGGCGCGCTTGGCGAAGGCTCTCGCCTGCGCGCCGGTGAGCCGGACCCGCAGCATCGGGGGGCCGTTCTCCTCGTCCTGGAGGAGCCGCTCCTCGGCCTCGGCGAGGTCCTCCTCGGTGTCGGCGTCGAGCTCCACGAGGGCCTGCGCCTCGACGATCATGCGCTGCTCCTCGCCGTCCCAGGCCAGCGCCATGGTGCCGACGCGGAACTCCTCCTCGACGGGGGTGTCCAGCGGGGCGGCGTCGGACACCTCGGTGGGTGCCACGGCCGGGACGGCGGCGCTGCCGCCGCTGCGGCGCACGACCTCGTCCAGCAGCTCGTCCATCCGCTCGGCGAGCGCGGCGACCTGGGTCTTCTCCAGGGCCACGCTGGTCACCCGGGGGCCGGCGGAGGCCTGAAGGAAGAACGTCCGGCGCCCGGGCAGTCCGACCGTGCCGGCCACGAAACGCTCCGGTGGGTCATAGAGGAACACCTGACGGGACACGTCCTGTCTCCATTGGAATCGTGGGTACGGCGCTGCTTCGACCGCTTCACCCTACTGCGCCCGACGATCACGGTGCGCCCGCACCACCACCGACCGTGGCGTCGCCGGCGGGAGGCTCCTCGCGCGGGGCGAGCGAGGCGAAATCGCCGGTGTCGCCAAGGCGCACGAGAAACGGCCGCAGACGGGTGTAACGAATCGCCGTGATGGAACACGGTTCTACGGAGATCCGCTGGAAGAGGTCGAGATGGAGTCCGAGCGCGTCCGCGACGAGCGACTTGATGATGTCGCCGTGCGAGCACATGAGATAGACGGCGTCGTCGCCGTGGTCGCGCTCCACGCGCGCGTTCCACTCGCGTACGGCCTCGGCGGCGCGGGTCTGCATCGCCCGCATCGACTCGCCGCCGGGGAACGCGGCCGCCGACGGGTGGGACTGCACGACCTGCATCAGCGGCTCGTCCATGAGTTCGGCGAGCTTGCGGCCGGACCAGTCGCCGTAGTGGCACTCGCCGATCCGCTCGTCGGTGTGCGGGTTCAGCTCGGGACGGGCGTCGAGGAGCGGCCGCATCGTTTCCTGGCAGCGCTGGAGCGGGCTGCTGACGATCTCGGAGATCGGCAGCCCGGCGAGCCGCCCGGGCAGTGCGGCGGCCTGCGCGGCCCCGCGTTCGTCCAGGGCGACCCCGGGCGTCCACCCGGCGAGCAGTCCCTCGGTGTTGGCGGTGGATCGTCCGTGGCGGACGAGGATCAACGTGGGCATGCGGCCCAGCGTAGGCGCACGCGCCCAGCCGAAGGGGCGCGCCGGTGTCGAGAGGTCGAGCGCGCGGAGGCCCGAAGGGTCGAGCACGGTCGGGCTCTCGACACCGGCTGGAGCGCCCCGGAGGCGAAAATGTCACCGTGCGGCGGATCGCGAGCGACGGGAGAATACGCAGCGTGATCGTCGACTGTGCCATCTACCGGGACGGGCAGCGCACCGAGGGCCCCGAGGATCTGTCCGACGCCCTGGACGAGGCGCGGGCCGCGGGCGGGTTCGTCTGGATCGGGCTGCACGAGCCCTCGGAGCGCGAGTTCGATCTCGTCACCCAGGAGTTCGGGCTGCACCCGCTGGCGGTCGAGGATGCCCTGAAGGCCCACCAGCGGCCCAAGCTGGAGGTCTACGACGACTCGCTCTTCCTCGTCCTCAAGCCCGTCGTGTACGAGCCGGAGAGCGACCGGGTCTCCACCGGCGAGGTGATGCTCTTCATCGGCGAGGGCTTCGTGGTGACCGTCCGGCACGGTGAGGGCTCGCCGCTCAAGGTGGTACGACAGCGCCTGGAGAAGGAGCCGGAGCTGCTCGTCAAGGGCCCCACGGCGGTGCTGTACGCGGTCTCGGACGCCGTCGTCGACCATTACCTGGACGTGGCGACGGAGCTCCAGACCGACCTGGAGGAGCTGGAGGCGGAGGTCTTCTCGCCGGACGGCGGGGGTTCGCGCCACACGGCGTCGCGGATCTACACCTTCAAGCGGCAGATCCTGGAGTTCCGCCGGGCGACCGGCCCGCTGGCGCTGCCGCTGACCCGGCTGGCCGCCGTGGGGCAGTTCGGTTCGGGGGTGCCGTTCGTCAACGAGAAGGCGCGGCCCTTCTTCCGGGACGTCAACGACCACCTCACGCGCGTGAACGAGTCCGTGGAGGGCCTGGACCGGCTGGTGTCGGACGTCCTCTCCGCGCATCTGGCGCAGATGAGCGTCCGTCAGAACGACGACATGCGGAAGATCTCCGCGTGGGCGGCCATGGCCGCGGTCCCCACGATGATCGCGGGGATCTACGGCATGAACTTCGAACACATGCCGGAACTCCACTGGGTGTGGTCGTATCCGGCAGTGATCGCGCTCATGGCCGCCCTGGAGGTGCTGCTGTACCGGCTGTTCAAGCGAAGGGGCTGGCTGTAGCGCCGGGCTCAGGCGAACTCGGGGGCCGCGGGCGCCGGTCCGCCGAGGGCGTCGCGCCGCTCCGGCAGCCGCAGCGAGACCATCCGGCGCCATCCCCCGGCGCGTTCGTACGCGTATACGGCATGGATGCCCGCAGCGAGGACGGCCGACTTGGCGGTCGGCCAGCCCAGGATGCGGCCCATGTGGGCCATGACCGCGAGGCTGACGTCGCGGTAGACGCGGATCTCGGCGAGCGCACACTCCCGCAGCGCGCGCTGGATGGCCCGGCCGTGCCCCGCGGAGGCGAAGCGCAGCAGCTCCTCGTGGCAGTAGGCGAGGTGGTTGTCCTCGTCGTTGGAGATCATCTTCACGGCGCGGCCGAGGTCGGGATGGTCGGCGAAGTGCTTGCGCAGCAGTTCCATCTGCTCGGAGGCGCGCTGCTCGGTGACGCGGCTGTGGGCGAGGTAGGTGACGATGTCCTGCACGGTCAGTGGCTTGTCGGCCTTGAGCTTGTCGTGGGCGAGACCGATGCCGTGGTGCTCCAGGAGCATGGTGTAGTCGGTGTCGGGCGGTACGGGGACCGGCTCGAGGCCGCGCTTCTTCATCAGGGCGTTGAAGATCCGCCCGTGCTTGTCCTCGTCCGCGCCGTGCCGGGCGATCTTGGGGGCGAGGGCGCGCTCGCCGTCCGGGACGAGCGCGGCGATGCGGGCGTTCTCCCAGCCGCCCTGTGACTCCCCGCTGGCCGCGATGGAGCAGAACAGACGAAAGGACTCGTCGTTGTCGATGATCTCCTGGAACAGACTCTTGGCCGAAAGCATCGTGGGCACCTCTCTGCGGGACTCCGCGGCATTCCGCAAAGAACGAGTCAAATGCGGCGCGAGGGGTGCTGCAACAGCTGTGTCGGACAACTCCGCCAAAAGGAGGACCCCGCGCGTCACGACAGGGGCGTAACCACACGGGCGCAGGCGCGTTGTTCTGCGTGACGGCCGTGGCGGGGAAGACCCCCGAGCCCCCACCACGGCCGCAGAAACCTCCGGCGCGAGTTACGCGAGTCCGGCCCGCTCCAGGGCCTCGGACCCGGCCCGCAGCGCGGTGATCCGCTCGTCCAGCGTGAAGCCCGCGGGGGCGAGGCTCAGCGTGGTGACGCCCGCCGCCGCGTACTCCTTCATCCGGTCCGCGATGCGGTCCACGGAGCCGAGCAGCGCCGTCTTGTCGATCAGGTCGTGCGGGACGGCCGCCGCGGCGCCCTGCTTGTCGCCGGACAGGTACTTCTCCTGGACCTCGGCGGCCGCCGCCTCGTAGCCCATGCGCTGGGCGAGCTGGTTGTAGAAGTTCTGCTTGGCGCTGCCCATGCCGCCGACGTACAGCGCGGTGTAGGGGCGGAAGGTGTCGGCGAGGGTGGCCACGTCCTTGTCCTCGCCGAGGGCGAGCGGGAGCGTCGGGTGGACGTCGAACCCGTCGAGGGTCTTGCCCGCCTTCGCGCGTCCCGCGCGCAGGTGCTTGAGCGTCGTCTCCTCCAGGTGCTCGGCGGACGGGAAGATGAGGAGCGCGCCGTCGGCGATCTCGCCGGTCTGCTCCAGGTTCTTGGGTCCGATCGCGGCGATGTACAGCGGGATGTGCTCGCGCTCCGGGTGCACGGTCAGCTTGAGCGGCTTGCCGGGGCCGCCGGGAAGCGGCAGCGTCCAGTGCTCCCCTTCGAACGACAGACGCTCGCGCGTCATCGCCTTGCGGACGATCTCGACGTACTCACGCGTGCGTGCCAGCGGCTTGTCGAACTTGACGCCGTACCAGCCCTCGGAGACCTGTGGCCCGGAGACGCCGAGGCCGAGGCGGAAGCGGCCGCCGGAGAGCGAGTCGAGGGTGGCGGCGGTCATCGCGGTCATCGCCGGCTGGCGGGCCGGGATCTGGAAGATGGCCGAGCCGACGTCGATGCGCTCGGTCTGCGCCGCGACCCAGCTGAGCACGGTGGCCGCGTCGGAGCCGTAGGCCTCGGCGGCCCAGCACACGGCGTACCCGAGTCGGTCGGCCTCCTGGGCGACGGCGAGATTGTCCGCGTCCATTCCGGCGCCCCAGTAGCCGAGGTTGATGCCGAGCTGCATGGCCGATTCCCCTTACCCATCAGTAACGTCCCTGGTTTCCCGACCTTAGCGCGGGGTGTGCGGATCGGGGCAGCTGGCGGCCGTGTTCTTCCGCCCACATGAACGCGGGTGTCGCTGACGGAAACTGGTTGTCCACAGGCCCCCACACCGCTGGTTCAGGCCAGTAATGTCGGCGTTCATGGAGCAGAGGCATCTCGGCCGCACCGGCCTGCGTGTGTCCCGCATCGGACTCGGAACCCTCACGTGGGGCAGGGACACCGACGAGCACGACGCCGCGGACCTCTTGAAGACGTTCTGGGAAGCGGGCGGGAGCCTCGTCGACACCGCGGACGTGTACGGCGACGGGGAGTCCGAGTATCTGCTCGGACGCCTCATAGAAGGGCTGATCCCGCGCCGGGATCTGGTCATCTCCACCAAGGCGGGCAGCGTGCCCGACCCGGACCGGCGCTTCGACGGCTCGCGCGGCCACCTGCTCTCCGCGCTGGACGCCTCGCTGGCCCGGCTCGGCACGGACTACGTCGACGTGTGGCAGGTCCACGCCTACGACCCGGACACCCCGCTGGAGGAGACCCTCCAGGCGCTCGACCTCGCGGTCAGCAGCGGCCGCGCGCGGTACGCCGGGGTCTCCAACTTCTGCGGCTGGCAGCTCGCCAAGGCCGCGACCTGGCAGCTGGCGGCCCCGGGCACCCGGACCCGGCTGGCCGCGACACAGCTGGAGTACTCGCTGCTCCAGCGGGGCATCGAGCGCGAGGTGCTGCCCGCCGCGCTGGACCTGGGCATCGGACTGCTCCCGTCGTCCCCGCTGGGCCGCGGAGTGCTGACGGGCAAGTACCGCAACGCCACGCCGGCCGACTCGCGGGGCGCCTCGGACCACCTCGCCCCCTTCGTCGCGCCGTACCTCGACGACACGGCCGGGCACATCGTGGACGCCGTGCAGACCGCCGCCGACGGGCTCGCGGTGACCCCGCTCCAGGTGGCCCTCGCCTGGGTCCGCGACCGGCCCGGCGTGACCGCCCCGATCGTCGGCGCGCGCAACGCGCAGCAGCTCACGGCGGCATTGTCAGTGGAGGCCCTTAGTCTTCCTGACGAGATCTGCCGGGCGCTCGACGATGTGTCGGCGCCCGTGCACCGCTATCCCGATCACGACTGGAGCACGCTGTGAGCACGGAGCCGGAGCCCACGGAGGAGACCGAGCCGCAATCGCCGGACACCGCGAAGGACGCGGTCGCCGTCGACGCCGAGACGGTCGCGGACGACGGGGCCCAGGCGCCCGCGGTCGCCGAGGGCGACTCGGACCAGGCGGCCGGTGAGGCTTCGGCGTCCGACGGCGAGCAGGGCGAGGCCGCGGCGAAGCTGTCCGAGGCCGCCGCTGAACTCGCGGCGCAGAAGCTCGAGCGGGAGCGGATCGCCCGGCGCAAGGCCGAGAAGCAGGGCCCCCTCGAGGCCGGGGCCAAGCTCAGCGGGAAGGCCGCCGATCTGCTGGCCGCCGTGCGGGCCGTCGAGAGCGGGGACAGGCCCGCCGCGACCGTCTTCGCCGAGCCCGAGCCGCCGCGCAGGCCCGCGCCCGAGCCCCTGCAGCGTCCTCGGCCGGTGACGGCCGACGCGCCCCCGGCTCCCGCGGCGCAGACCGTCGAGTCCGTCCGGCGGGTACTGGCCGACGGCGGTGCGCCCGAGGCCCTCGTCCCGCAGGTCGCCGCCGCGCTCGGCGAAGGCGCCGCCGAGCAACTGCGCGAGGACCCCTGGCAGTTGCTGCGGGTCGCCGGGGTGCGGCCCGAGCAGGCCGACGGGTTCGCGCGGGCACTGCTCGGCGCGGAGTGCGGTCCGGACGACGAGCGGCGGGGCCGGGCGGTGACCGTCTGGCTGCTGGAGCAGGCGGCCCTGGCCGGGCACACGGCTCTCGAACTTCCCACGCTCACGGCGGCGTTGGGCAAGCAGGGGGTGCCGGATGCCGACGCGGCCGTCCAGAGCACCCTCACGGAGGCCGAGGCGCTGGTCTTCCAGGACGCCCTCGATCCGCGGGCCCCAGAACCGGAGGAGGGCGAGGAGCGCCCGGTCCGCGTCCTGGTGGGCCTGGAGCGGTACGCGATGGCGGAGGAGAGCCTCGCCGACGGACTGGCCCGGCTGATCAACTCCGTACCGAAGCAGGACGGTTCCGCCGAGGACTGGGAGCGCGCCGCCGACTCGGCCAAGGGCTCCGCCGGCGAACTGATCCGCGCGGTCGCGGGCCACGGCCTGGTCCTCCACACCGGCGGCGAGGCATCCCTGGCCGAACCCGCGGCTCTGCTCCACGCGGCCCGTGAACTCGGCCTGCGTGCCTGGGCGACAGCCCACGGCCCGCTGGGACGGGACCGCTTCGCGGCCCTCGCCTCCGACGACACCGCCACCACCGTCACGGGCCTCCTCTCCGGGGCCCAAGGCCCCGGCCGCGATGCCGACGGTGCGCTCGATCTCGACCTCCTCGTGGTGCTCGACGCGCCGCAGCTGGACGTGGAGAGCGCGGCGCTGCTGACGGAGTCGCTGCCGGACGGGGCGCGGCTGGTGCTGGCCGGGGACCCGGCGGTGCTGTGGTCGGCGGGTCCGGGGCGGGTGTTCGGTGATCTGCTCGCCGCGCGCGTCTGCCCCCAGATCGCCTCCCGGCGGCCGGACCCGGGCCCGCTCGGCGAGCTGGTCTCCGGTATCGGCATCGGCGAGTTGAACCAGGTCGAGGCCCCCGGCAAGGAGGTCGTGATCGTGCCGGCGCGGGACGCGGGCGAGGCCGTGCACCGCACCGTGCAGCTGGTCGCCGACTCGGTGCCGCGGGCGATCGGTGTTCCGCCCGAGGAGACCCAGGTGATCACGCCGGGCCATGGCGGCGCGGCCGGCACCCGCACCCTCAACGCGGCCCTCAAGGAGCGGCTCAACCCCGGCCCCGGCCGCTTCGGCGGCTTCGACCCCGGTGATCGCGTCGCCTACTCCCCCACGCCGGGCCGCACCGTGCCGGGCCGCGTGGTGAAGGCCGACGCGGAGGGACTCCATCTCTCCTGCGCCGGCGAACCCGTCGTCGTACCGAAGGACCGTGTCGAGGAGTCCGTACGCCACGGCTGGGCCCTCACCGCCCACCAGGCGGCCGGCGGCCGCTGGCCCGCGGTCGTCGTGGTCCTGCCGGGCGACGCGACCCAGGCCCTGACCCGACCGTGGGTCTACACGGCGTTCAGCCGAGCAGAGCGCCACCTCTCCGTGGTCCAGGGCGCGGACCAGGCCCTCCCCAGGGCAGTGGCCGAGATCCAACCGAAGCCCCGCACCACCCGCCTGCCCGTACTGCTCGGCACTCAGGTACCAACGCCCGGCTGACCCACCCAAGGGGCGCGGGAAACTGCGCGACCGCACCAACCACGCCCCGCACACGCCGACGGCGGCGGCCACGGAAACCCTCCGCGACCGCCGCCGCCCAAGCCCAGCGCAGCGCAGCGCTAAGCGTGACGTTCCAGATCCTCGTCCTCGTCCAGCTCCGCGTCGAGATCGTCCAGCTCGTCCTCGCCGTCATCGACATCGCCGTCATCGATCTCGTCGTCGAACACCGCGCTGACGTCGAACCGGCACACCACCCGCTGCGCGTCGATCTGCTCGAACGGCCCCGCCAGCCACTCACCGGGATCCGCCTGCTCGTCCGCCGCGGTCACCCACAGCGTGGAGTCGCCCTCCTCCAGGCCGAACTCCTTGTGCCGGGAGGCGATCTCGTCCGGTTCGAACTCTCCGAACAGGATGCCCAACGCTCCGTGCACCGTGCCGGCGGCCTCCGCACCGTCCTCGTAGTCCGCCGCCTCGATCCGCTGCGCCTGGGCGAGCAGCCGCTGCGGCTCCGCCACCGCGTAGTCACGACGGATCAGCACGCTCACCGCATGCGGCTCCTCGGGGCCGATGTACGGCGGAAGCGCGTCCTCCGTGCCGGGGATCTCGAAGGGGGTGACCTCGTCGTAGCGGTCGTAGAGCAGCTCGTCGTACGTCTCGGCGGCCGCGGCGAGCTCGTTGAACGCCTCGTACACGGCCGGGTCGTCCTCCCCCGACCGGCGTTCGACCGCGGCCAGGTGGCGGTCGAGCGCGGTCTTGACCGCCTCGGCGGCGGCACGTACCTCGGCAGCGGTGGGCTGCACAGCATCAGACATAGTGCAGACGCTATCCGTACCGGGCCCCAGCCCGCACAATAGATGCGATGCCGGAATACGAATTTGTCGACGTGTACGTGCCGCGCGGGGTCTCCCGCAAGGACGCCACCCGACTGCTGACGGACCATGCCGAGTACGGACACTGGGAGTTGGACCGCCTGAGCCTGCTGCGTGACGGAAGCCGCAGGGTGCGGCTGCGCCGCAGGATCATCCGCCAGGTTCGTGCCACCTGGTGAGATGACGCGACGAAAACGGAGCGGGCCCCGCCGATGCGGGGCCCGCTCCGTCATGCGCCGTGTCCGCTACGCGGCTGCCCGTGCCTTGCGGTAGAGCACCGCGCCCGCCAGCAGCGCGCCCGCCCCGACCGGCAGGGTGAGCCCCAGCGGGAGGTCGCTGCCCGTGTGGGCGAGCTGGGTTTCGCCGTGCGGCTGGGCGACCGTCTGCGTACCGGGGTGGTTGCCGCCCGGCGAGCCCGGCGTCTGCCCACCCGAGGACGGCGGTGTGCCCGGGGATCCGGGGTTGCCCGGCCCCATGGGGTTGCCCGGCTCCACGGGGTTGCCCGGGTTGTTCGGCTGCCCGGGGTTGCCGGGCTGGTCCGGGCCGCCGGGGGGCGTCTGACCGCCGCCCGGGGGTGTGCCGGGGTGCCCGCCGCCGGAGCCGTCGTTCGCGCAGTCGTTGCCCGTGGTGGGGTTGCCGATCCCGATGATGTCGACGCTGTTGCCGCAGACGTTCACCGGGACGTGCACCGGGGCCTCGACGTGGTTGCCGGAGCCGACGCCCGGCGAGCCGCTCGCGTGACCGTCGGACGACGAACCGCTGCCGCCGGAGCCACCCCCGTACCCGCCGTCGTCGCCGTACCCGCCGGACGATCCGCTGTGGTTGGCGCACTTGTTGCCCATGGCCGGGTTGAGCACCCCGACCACGTCGACGGTGTTGCCGCAGACGTTCACCGGCGCGTGCACCGGCGCCTGCACCGTGTTGCCCGACAGCACGCCGGGCGAGTTCGAGCTCGATCCGTTCGCGGCCGAGTCGGCGTGGGCGGCACCGCCCGCGGCGGCGATCACGCCGGTCGCGGCCGCCACGGTCATCAGGCCTTTGCGGGTGACCTGTCGCATTCCTGAATTCCCCCTGCCTTTTCGATTCCGACCTGCAATGCTCGTGAAAAGACCGGTCGGCCCCGGAGCGCATGGCGCGCGCTCCGGGGCCGGCGGGTGTCAAACGACCCTCAGCGGATCGATGTCACTTGTTGATGCAGGTGTTGCCGAAGGCGGGGTTCAGCAGACCGATCACGGAGATCGTGTTGCCGCACACGTTCACCGGGACGTGGACGGGCACCTGAACGACGTTGCCGGACAGGACACCCGGGGAGTGCACCGCAGCACCCTGGGCACCCGCGTCGGCGACGGCCAGGCCCGCACCCGCGAGAACCAGGCCACCAGTGGCAGCCGCAGCGGCGACGACCTTCTTGATCATTATTCCTCCTTGTTGGCAAAAGCGATCTCGTGTTGCCGATCGCATCACCTGTAACGAGGAGGGAGTAATGAAGCTACGAGCCTATGAGTGCATTCACTCTTCTCATTCGTCTCCGCACGGGCTGTCGAATAGCGACGTCAATTCTCGGCCTGCCGCCGTCAGGACGCGTCGATGAACCGGTCGAGCACCCGCACACCGAACTTGAGCCCCTCCACGGGCACGCGCTCGTCGATGCCGTGGAACATCCCGGCGAAGTCGAGCTCCGGCGGCAGCTGGAGCGGCGCGAAGCCGAAGCAGCGGATGCCGAGGTCGTCGAAGGACTTGGCGTCGGTGCCGCCGGAGAGCATGTAGGGCACGGCGCGGGCGATCGGGTCCTCGGCGCTCAGGGCGACCTGCATGGCGTCGACGAGCCTGCCGTCGAAGTCGGTCTCCAGGGCCTTGTCGCCGTGCACGTCCTCGCGGCGCACGCGCGGACCGAGGATGCGGTCGAGGTCGGCGAGGAACTCCTCCTCGTAGCCGGGCAGGAAGCGCCCGTCGACGTGGGCGGTGGCCTGGCCGGGGATGACGTTGACCTTGTAGCCGGCGCCGAGCATGGTGGGCGCCGCCGAGTTCCGCAGCGTGGCGCCGACCATCTTGGCGATGCCGCCGAGCTTGGCGAGGGTCTCGTCCATGTTCTCGGGGTCGAGCTCGGTGCCGAGCGCGTCGGAGAGCTCGTCGAGGAAGGACCGCACGGTCTTGGTGACCCGCACCGGCCACTTGTGCCGCCCGAGCCGGCCGACGGCCTCGCACAGCTCGGTGATCGCGTTGTCGTTGTTGGTCATCGAACCGTGGCCGGCCGTGCCGTCCACGGTGAGCCGCATCCAGTGCATGCCCTTCTGGGCGGTCTCGACCAGGTAGAGCCGCAGGTTCTCGTTGACGGTGAAGGAGAACCCGCCGACCTCGCCGATCGCCTCGGTGACGCCCTCGAAGAGATCGGGGTGCTTGTCGACGAGGTACCGGGCGCCGTACGTGCCGCCCGCCTCCTCGTCGGCGAGGAAGGCCAGGACGATGTCGCGCGGGGGCTTGCGGCCGCTGCGCAGCCGGTCGCGGACGACCGCGAGGGTCATCGCGTCCATGTCCTTCATGTCGACGGCGCCCCGCCCCCACACGCATCCGTCGGCGATCTCGCCGGAGAAGGGGTGGTGGGTCCAGTCCGCCGCGTTGGCCGGTACGACGTCGGTGTGCCCGTGGATGAGCAGGGCCGGCTTGGAGGGGTCCTCACCCTCGATGCGGGCGACCGTGGAGGCGCGCCCCTGGTGCGACTCGAAGATCTGCGGTTCGAGGCCCACCTCCGCGAGCTTCTCGGCGACGTACTCGGCCGCCTTGCGCTCGCCCGGGCCCGAGTGGTCGCCGTAGTTGCTGGTGTCGATCTGGATCAGCTCACGGCAGAGGTCCACGACCTCGTCCTCGCCGGTGACGTGCCTGGTCGTGTCCGTCCCGCTCACGCTGGTTCCTCCCGCTGTCACTGCTGGTGGTTCCCCTCATCCTCCCCCTCCGACCGGCCGCGCCCAAGAGCGGACCCGGCCCGTCACACGCCGTTCACGCCGGGACGAGGGGGTGATCGGGGCACCTCGAAAGCCTGGTAATGTTTCCTCTGTCGCCGCGAGGGGAACCCCGCGCGACAGACACCTTGTCCGGGTGGCGGAATGGCAGACGCGCTAGCTTGAGGTGCTAGTGCCCTTTATCGGGCGTGGGGGTTCAAGTCCCCCCTCGGACACCAGCTGAAACCCCTGTTGATCAGGGGTTTTTTGCTTTTCCCACGACCACCGGCACCGATCTCGCCGAAGAAGATCACCTTCTTGATCACCAACGCTGACGGCACACCAACAACAGCTGAACTCGAGACGTACACCCGGTAAACAAAAGCGCCAACTCGGCCTGTTCCCGGAGCTCTTGGGCGATGTGGGGCATGTCTCGTCCGGAGCCCGGAGCCGCAGGTCAGACCGTGTGCGGCCGGTTCGGGCAGCCACCCGGACGGGCCCCTGCGGTGGCCGCTCCCGGGGCACGGACCTAGCGTCGTACTAAAATTTCCGGCTTGTTACGGAGCTGGACCCGGACAACCCCAGGCAGACCTGAGGGCCCGCCAGCGCCCCGGGGCTTCCGGGATCGAGACGCGAGGACCGATGGCAGCCACACACGAGAGCAGTGCTCTCGGCCTGCTCGAGGACGAGATCCGCGAGCGGTTCGGCGATACGGCACGTTTCTCCGGGGGCCCCGCGGCCTCTCCGCGCACCCTCGTCGACGTCTTCGACGCGTCGGTGCGGTCCTACCCGGACGAGCCCGCGCTGGACGACGGTACGACCTGCCTGACCTACCGTGCGCTCGCCGTGGAGGTCGAGCGGCTGCGCCGCCGGCTCGCGGACGCCGGGGTCGGGCTCGGCGACCGGGTGGGGGTCCGCGTTCCGTCCGGGACCAACGACCTCTACATCGCGATTCTCGCCGCGCTCGCCGCCGGTGCCGCCTACGTCCCGGTGGACGCCGAGGACCCGGACGAGCGGGCCGAGTTGGTGTTCGGGGAGGCGGACGTGCGGGCCGTCGTCGGAGCCGGTCACGAACTGACCGTCACCGGACGCGGCGAGCTCCCCGCCGCGCGGCCCGGCGTCGAGCACGACGCGTGGATCATCTTCACCTCCGGATCGACCGGGAAGCCCAAGGGCGTCGCCGTCAGCCACCGCAGTGCCGCCGCGTTCGTGGACGCCGAGGCCGCGCTGTTCCTCACGGACGACCCCATAGGTCCGGCTGACAGGGTCATGGCGGGGCTGTCGGTCGCCTTCGACGCGTCCTGCGAGGAGATGTGGCTGGCGTGGCGGTACGGGGCCTGTCTGGTGCCGGTGCCGCGTGCGCAGGTCAGGAGCGGTGCCGATCTGGGGCCCTGGCTGGTGGAGCAGGAGATCACCGTCGTGTCGACGGTGCCGACGCTGGCCGCGCTCTGGGAGCCGGAGACCCTCAACGACGTGCGGCTGCTCATCTTCGGCGGTGAGGCCTGTCCGCCCGAGCTGGTGCAGCGGCTGGTGACCGAGGGGCGCGAGGTCTGGAACACGTACGGGCCGACCGAGGCGACCGTGGTGGCCTGTGCCTCGCTGATGAGCGGCGAGGAGCCGATCCGGATCGGGCTGCCGCTGGACGGCTGGGAGCTGGCCGTCGTCGACGAGTCCGGGACGCCGGTACCGATGGGCGCCACTGGGCAGTTGGTGATCGGCGGGGTCGGGCTCGCCCGGTACCTGGACGCCGAGAAGGACGCGGAGAAGTACGCGCCGCTGGAGTCGCTGGGCTGGGACCGGGCGTACCGCAGCGGTGACCTCGTCAAGGCGGATCCGGAGGGGCTGGTATTCCTCGGGCGGGCCGACGAGCAGATCAAGCTCGGTGGGCGTCGTATCGAGCTCGGCGAGGTCGACGCCGCTCTCCAGGCGTTGCCGGGGGTCGCGGGAGCGGCCGCCGCCGTGCGCACCGCCCGCAGCGGCAACCAGCTCCTCGTCGGGTACGTCGTCACGCAGGACGGCTGGGACCAGGCGACGGCCGTCGAGAAGCTGCGGGCCGAACTGCCCGCGGCCCTGGTGCCGTTGCTGGCGCCGGTCGACGAACTGCCGACCCGGACGTCGGGCAAGGTGGACCGTGCCGCCCTGCCGTGGCCGCTGGAGAACCTCGAGACCAGTGGTCCCGCCGAGCAGCTCTACGGCACCGAGGCATGGCTCGCCGAGCAGTGGAGCGAGGTGCTCGGCATCCCCGTGTCGAGCGCGCGCGACGACTTCTTCGCGATCGGCGGCAGCAGCCTCGCCGCCGCCCAGCTCACCACACGGCTGCGCACCCGCTACCCGAGCGCGGCCGTCCTCGACATCTACCAGCAGCCCGTGCTGCGGAAGCTGGCGCGGCACCTGGAGAAGTCGGCGCAGGACGACGGGTCCGCGCGGATCGTCGCCCCGGTCCCGGTGCGCGCCCAGGCGATCCAGCTCCTCGCCATGGTCCCCCTGTTCACCCTGCTCGGGCTGCGCTGGACCGTGGTTCTGGCCGCGCTGGGCAACGTACTGCCCTATGCGTGGCTGCCGACCGCCTCCTGGTGGCTGGTGGGGGCGGCGGCGCTGGCGCTGTTCAGCCCGCCCGGCCGGCTCGCGATCGCCGCGGGCGGGGCGCGGCTGCTGCTGCGGGGTGTGCGGCCGGGACGGTACGCACGCGGTGGCGGTGTGCATCTGCGGCTGTGGGCGGCCGAGCGGCTGGCGGAGTTCAGCGGGGCGACCTCGCTGACCGGGTCGTGGCTGGAGCGGTACGCGCGGGCGCTGGGCGCCAAGATCGGCCCTGATGCCGACCTGCACTCGCTGCCGCCGGTGACCGGCATGCTCAAGCTGGGCCGCGGTGCCGCCGTCGAGTCCGAGGTGGACCTGTCCGGGTGGTGGCTGGACGGCGACCGGCTGGAGATCGGCCCGGTCAAGGTGGGCGCGCACGCGGTCGTCGGGACGCGCAGCATCCTCTTCCCGGGGGCGCGGGTCGGCAAGCGGGCCGAGGTGGCCCCGGGTTCGGCGGTCACCGGGCAGATCCCCACCGGTCAGCGCTGGGCGGGCGCGCCCGCGGTCAAGCTCGGCAAGGCCAAGCGGAACTGGCCCAAGGAGCGGCCGCGCAAGGGCACGTACTGGCGGGTGATGTACGGCGTGACGGGCTTCGCGCTCACCGCGCTGCCGGTGCTGGCCGGAGTGGTCGCGTTCCTGGTCGGTCGTGTGTTCTTCACGCCGGACGCACCCCTGGCGGGCGCGGCCGCGGCCCTCGTACCGGCGACGCTCGCCTTCGGGCTGGCGTACGCGCTGCTGATCCTGGTCGCCGTACGCCTGCTCAGCCTGCGGCTGCGGGAGGGCACCCACCCGACCCACAGCCGGGTCGGGTGGCAGGCGTGGACCGTCACGCAGCTGATGGACCGCTCGCGCGAGACCCTCTTCCCGCTGTACGCCGGGCTGGTCACGCCGGTGTGGCTGCGGCTGCTCGGGATGCGGATCGGGCGGGGTGCGGAGGTGTCGACCGTGCTCGCCCTGCCGAGCCTGACCACCGTCGGCGAGGGCGCGTTCCTGGCCGACGACACGCTGACCGCGCCGTACGAGCTCGGTGGCGGCTGGATGCGGATCGGGCGGGCGGAGATCGGGCGGCGGGCCTTCCTCGGGAACTCGGGGATGACCGCGCCGGGGCGGTCCGTGCCGGACGGCGGGCTGGTCGGGGTGCTGTCGGCGACGCCGAAGAAGGCGAAGAAGGGCAGCTCGTATCTGGGGCTGCCGCCGGTGAAGCTGCCGCGGGCCGCCGCCGGCGGGGACCAGAGCCGGACGTACGACCCGCCCGCGCGGCTGCTGTGGGCACGGGGTCTGGTCGAGCTGTGCCGGATCGTGCCGGTGTTCTGCTCGGCGGCGATCGGGGTGCTGACGGTGGCGACGCTGTGCGCGCTGGGTGTGTGGGCGTGGGCGCTGGCGGGCCTGGTGCTGCTCGCGGCGGGTGCCGTGGCCGGGCTGGTGTCCGTCGTCGCGAAGTGGCTGCTCGTGGGGCGGCACCGCAGCGGGGAGCATCCGCTGTGGAGCGGCTTCGTGTGGCGCAACGAGCTCGCGGACACGTTCGTCGAGGTCGTGGCGGTGCCGTGGCTGGCCGGTTCCGTGCCCGGTACGCCGCTGATGACGGCGTGGCTGCGGGGGCTCGGTGCGCGCATCGGCAAGGGCGTCTGGGTGGAGAGCTACTGGCTGCCGGAGACGGATCTGGTGACGCTGGAGGACGCGGCGACGGTGAACCGGGGCTGCGTGCTCCAGACGCACCTCTTCCACGACCGGATCTTGCGGACGGATACTGTGGTCCTCCGTGAGGGCGCGACGCTGGGTCCTGGCGGGATCGTGCTGCCCGGCAGCACGATCGGGGCCCGGACGACCCTGGGCCCCGCGTCGCTCGTCATGGCAGCGGAGTCCGTCCCCGACGACACCCGTTGGCTCGGCAACCCGATCGAGGCATGGCGTCCCTGAACGCCGGCCACTCGGCACGGGAGAGCGGTGCACCCGAGCGGAGTGGTGGCATGGCACAGGGAGTAGACACAGCGGTGGCGGTTCAGCAGGCGGCGGGTTCGGACCCGTATTTCCCGGAGAACGGTGACGGGCGGTACCGGGTGCACCGGTACGAGCTCGCGCTGGACTACCGCCCGGGCCCGAACCGGCTGTCGGGCACGGCCCGGATCAACGCCATAGCGGGACGGTCGCCGCTGGGCGAGTTCTTCCTGAACCTGGCCGACTTCAAGGTCGGCCGGGTGCGGGTGGACGGCCGGCAGCCGCACTACACGCACCGTGGCGGCAAGCTGCGGATCCGGCCCGCGAAGCCGGTCCGGCCCGGGGCCGCGTTCACGGTCGAGGTGCAGTGGGCGGGCAATCCCAAGCCGGTGAACAGCCCGTGGGGCGGCCTGGGCTGGGAGGAGCTGGAGGACGGGGCGCTGGTGGCGAGCCAGCCGGTCGGGGCGCCGTCCTGGTACCCGTGCAACGACCGGCCCGCGGACAAGGCGTCGTACCAGATCTCGATCACGACGCCGTCGGCGTACTCGGTGGTGGCGGGCGGGCGGCTGCTGACCCGTACCACGAAGGCCTCCACGACGACCTGGGTGTACGAGCAGTCGGCGCCGACGTCCAGCTATCTGGTGGGGCTGTCGATCGGCAAGTACCAGACGGTGCTGCTGGGCGACCCCGGGCTGGGCGGGGTGCCGCAGCACGGGCACATTCCGTCGCATCTGCTCCCGCAGTTCTCCAGGGACTTCGCGCGGCAGCCGCAGATGATGGACCTGTTCCAGGAGCTGTTCGGCCCCTACCCCTTCGACGAGTACGCGGTCGTGGTGACGGAGGAGGAGCTCGATGTCCCCGTCGAGGCACAGGGGTTGTCGCTGTTCGGCGCCAACCACGTGGACGGGGCGCGGGGTTCGGAGCGGCTGGTCGCGCACGAGCTGGCCCACCAGTGGTTCGGCAACAGCGTGTCCATCGCGGACTGGCGGCACATCTGGCTGAACGAGGGGTTCGCGAAGTACGCCGAGTGGCTGTGGTCGGAGCGGTCGGGCGGACGGACGGCCCAGCAACTCGCCGCCGCCGCGCATCGGTTGCTGTCGGGGCTCCCGCAGGATCTGAAGCTGGCCGATCCGGGCCGCAAGTCGATGTTCGACGACCGGCTCTACGAACGGGGCGGGCTGACCGTGCACGCGGTGCGGTGCGCGATGGGCGACGTGGCCTTCTTCCGCATGCTGCGGGGGTGGGCGGGGCTGCACCGGAGCGGGGCCGTGACCACGACGACGTTCACCGCGCACGCCTCGCGCTTCTCGGCCGAGCCGCTGGACGAGGTGTTCCAGGCGTGGGTGTACGGGACGGCGCTGCCGTCGGTGCCCCTGCCGGAGACACGGGCGGCCGGCTAGTTCCGGGAGAATGACGGCCATGAGCACGCGTACCTGCCCCTGCGGCCTGCCCGAGCCCTACGCCAAGTGCTGCGGCCGCTATCACTCCGGCGCCGCCGCCGCGCCGACAGCCGAGGCGCTCATGCGGTCCCGGTACTGCGCCTTCGTCCAGCAGGACGCCGCCTATCTGCTGCGGAGCTGGCATCCGCGGACGCGGCCGGCGAGCCTCGACTTCGACGCGGGCATGCGGTGGACCGGTCTGGAGATCCTGGGCACCGGTGACGGCTCCGCGTTCCACTCCGTGGGGACGGTGACCTTCCGGGCCTCGTTCCGGGGCGGATCGCTGCATGAGCGGAGCCGGTTCGAGCGGGTGGACGGGGCGTGGGTCTACGTGGACGGGGACTTCCTGGAGTGATGTCCGCGCGTCCGTCTCCCCCCGGTCACGGTGCGAGGATGTCCAGCTCCTGAAGCGCCCCCACCGTGATCTCCCGGGTCAGGGTCTCCGCGCGGACCGCGTCGCCCGCGCGGACCGCCTCGGCGACCTGGACGTGCAGGGTGACGGCGGCCGGGTCGGGGTCCTCGAACATGACCTCGTGATGGGTGCGGCCGGCGAGGACCTCGGCGACGACGTCCCCGAGGCGGGCGAACATCTCGTTGCCGGAGGCGTTGAGGATCACGCGATGGAAGGCCACGTCGTGGATCAGATAGCCCTCGAGCTGGTGGCCCCGTGAGTGGGCGACCATGCCCAGCGCGCACTCGGTGAGTTCGGCGCACTGCTCCGCCGTGGCGTTCTTCGCCGCAAGGCCCGCCGCGACCGGTTCGAGCGCGGAGCGCAGGACCGTCAGTGACCGCAGCTGCCGGGGGCGGTCGGAACCGGCCAGGCGCCAGCGGATGACCTGCGGGTCGTAGACGTTCCACTGCGCCTTCGGACGGACCGTGACGCCCACGCGGCGGCGGGACTCGACCAGGTGCATGGACTCCAGGACGCGGACCGCCTCCCGCATCACCGAGCGGGACACATCGAACTGCTGGGCCAGTTCGTCCGTGCGCAGAACGCTGCCCGGCGGGTACTCGCCCGCGGTGATCGCGGGGCCGAGGGATTCCAGTACTTGGCCGTGCAGCCCCCGGCCCGATGTGCTCATGCACTCAGCGTACGCGTCAGGTCACGGACTCAAAAAGTCAGACTTATTCATCACAGACTCTTGAATTTGTCGTACCTAATGCGTTTCAGTTGCGTCGACGCCCGAGGGCGTCCACGTGTCGATGAAGACAGCAGACAGTGAGGCAGCGATGAACACCCCCCATGTCGTCGTGGTGATGGGCGTCGCGGGCACCGGCAAGACCACCATCGGTCCGCTGCTCGCCGCCCGTCTCGGCGTCCCCTACGCCGAGGGCGACGACTTCCACCCGCCGGCCAACATCGCCAAGATGACGGCCGGCACCCCGCTCACCGACGAGGACCGGTGGCCCTGGCTGGACGCCATCGGCGACTGGGCGGACGGCCGGGCGGGACTCGGCGGGGTGGTCAGCTGCTCGGCGCTGAAGCGCTCGTACCGCGACCGGCTGCGCGCCGCCGCTCCCGGGCTCGTCTTCGTGCACCTCGCGGGCGATCGCGCCCTCATCGAGGACCGCATGTCCCATCGGCAGGGGCACTTCATGCCGACCGCGCTGCTCGACTCCCAGTTCTCGACCCTCCAGCCGCTGCAGGAGGACGAGGCGGGAGTCGTGGTGGACGTCACCGGCAGCCCCGAGGAGATCACCGGCCGGGCCGCGAAGGCCCTGACCGAACTCCCGTAACCCCCCGCGCAAGACCCCCTCCCCCATCCCCGTACCTGCAAGGGAACCCCCGTGACCAGACTCAGCGTCGAGTTGCTGGCAGCGGACCCGGTCGAGCCCATCACCTCGGCCGGTCACGCTCAGCTGGGCATCGCAGTCCTGGCGGGCATCGCCGTCATCGTTGTGCTCATCACGAAGTTCAAGCTCCACGCGTTCCTGTCGCTGACCATCGGCTCGCTGGCGCTGGGCGCGTTCGCCGGAGCGCCGCTCGACAAGGTCATCGCCAGCTTCACCGGCGGTCTCGGCACCACCGTCGCCGGCGTGGGCGTGCTGATCGCGCTCGGCGCGATCCTCGGCAAGATGCTCGCCGACTCCGGCGGCGCCGACCAGATCGTCGACACCATCCTCGCCAAGGCGGGCGGCCGCTCGATGCCGTGGGCGATGGTGCTGATCGCCTCGGTGATCGGTCTGCCGCTGTTCTTCGAGGTCGGCGTCGTGCTGCTGATCCCGGTCGTGCTGATGGTCGCCAAGCGCGGCAACTACTCGCTGATGCGCATCGGCATCCCGGCCCTCGCGGGTCTGTCCGTGATGCACGGCCTGGTCCCGCCGCACCCCGGCCCGCTGGTCGCGATCGACGCGATCGGGGCCGACCTGGGTGTCACGCTGGCGCTCGGCGTGCTCGTCGCGATCCCTACGGTGATCATCGCCGGTCCGGTGTTCTCCCGGTACGCGGCCCGCTGGGTGGACGTCCCGGCGCCGGACAAGATGATCCCGCAGCGCCCGTCCGAGGACCTCGAGAAGCGTCCCGGTTTCGGCGCCACGCTGGTCACGATCCTGCTGCCGGTCATCCTGATGCTCTCCAAGGCGCTCGTCGACATCGTCATCGACGACCCCGAGAACACCACGCAGCGGGTCTTCGACGTCATCGGTTCGCCGCTGATCGCCCTGCTCGCCTCGGTGCTCCTCGGCATCTTCACGCTGCTGCGGCCCGCCGGGTTCGGCAAGGAGCGCCTCACGCCGCTGGTCGAGAAGGGCCTCGCGCCCATCGCCGGCATCCTCCTGATCGTCGGCGCGGGCGGCGGCTTCAAGCAGACGCTGATCGACACCGGCGTGGGCGCCATGATCCTGGACATCTCCGAGGACTGGTCGATCCCGGCGCTGCTGCTGGCCTGGCTGATCGCGGTGGCCATCCGGCTCGCGACGGGTTCGGCGACGGTGGCGACCGTGTCGGCCGCGGGGCTCGTGGCTCCGCTGGCCGCCGACATGTCGACGACCCACGCGGCTCTGCTGGTCCTCGCCATCGGCGCCGGCTCGCTCTTCTTCAGCCATGTCAACGACGCCGGGTTCTGGCTGGTCAAGGAGTACTTCGGCCTGACCGTCGGCCAGACCATCAAGACCTGGTCCGTCATGGAGACGATCATCTCGGTGGTCGCCGGTGGTCTCGTCCTGCTGCTCTCGCTGATCATCTAGGGATACGGGAGTACGACGATGAGTCACCCTCTGTTCGACATCAGCGGCCGGACCGCCCTGGTCACGGGCTCCAGCCGGGGCATCGGACTCGCCCTGGCCCGGGGTCTCGCGGAGGCCGGCTGCACGGTCGTCCTCAACGGGCGGGACGGCGAGCGGCTCACCAAGGCCGCCGCCGAACTGCCCGGCGACCGCGTCCACACGGCCGTGTTCGACGTGACCGACGGCGCCTCGGTGGCCGCCGGGATCGCGGACGTCGAGGAACGGGTCGGCCCGCTCGACATCCTGGTCAACAACGCGGGCATGCAACTGCGCGCCCCGCTCCTGGAGTTCACCGACTCCGACTGGCACCGCATCCTGGACACCAACCTGACCAGCGCGTTCCTGGTCGGCCGGGAAGCGGCCCGGCGGATGACGGCACGCGGCCACGGCAAGATCGTCAACATCTGCTCGCTGCAGAGCGAGGTGGCCCGCCCCGGCATCGCGCCCTACGCGGCCACCAAGGGCGCGCTGAAGATGCTCACCAAGGGCATGTGCGCCGACTGGGGTCCGCAGGGCGTCCAGGTCAACGGTCTCGGCCCCGGCTACATCGAGACCGAGCTGACCCAAGCCCTCGTCGAGGACGAGGAGTTCAGCTCCTGGGTGCGTCGCCGCACCCCGGCCGGCCGCTGGGGCCGTACGCAGGACCTGGTGGGCGGGGTGCTCTTCCTCGCCTCTCCCGCCGCGGACTTCGTCAGCGGGCAGATCCTGTACGTCGACGGCGGAATGACAAGCGTGCTGTGATGACTCTCGGTTGTGTGATCCATGGGCAGGGCGATCTGCGGGTCGAGGAGTTGGCGGCACCCTCGCCCGGTCCGGGGCAGGCCCTGGTCGCGGTCCGCTACGGCGGGGTCTGCGGCTCCGACCTCCACTACTGGCGGCACGGCGGGGTCGGGGACTTCCGGCTGCGGGAGCCGATGCTGCTCGGCCACGAGGTGGTCGGGACGGTCCTCTCGTACGGTGCCGGAGCGTCAGGTCCGGTTCCCGGTACGGCTGTCGCGGTGCACCCCGCCACTCCCTGCGGGGTGTGCCCGGAGTGTGCCGACGGTCGGCGCAACGTCTGCCGCGACACCCGCTACCTCGGCAGCGCGGCCCGCTTTCCGCACGTCCAGGGCGGGTTCGCGGCCCAAGTGGTGGTGCCCGCAGAGCAGTTGAGGCCGCTCCCGGACGGGCTGGACCTTCGCCGGGCGGCTCTCGCCGAGCCCCTGTCCGTCGCGCTGCACGCGGTGCGGCGGGCCGGGGCGGTCGCGGGGAAGCATGTGCTCGTCACCGGGGCCGGGCCCATCGGCTGTCTGGTGGTCGCGGCGGCGAAGGCGGCCGGCGCGGCCCGGGTGACGGTGACGGATCTGCTGCCCGCGGCTCTGCGGTACGCGGAGACCGCCGGCGCCGACACCGTCGTACGGGCCGACGATCCGGATGATGCCGGGTGGCCGTCCGAGGTGGACGTGGCCGTCGAGGCGTCCGGGGTCGCGGCCGGGCTGGAGACCTGTCTGCGGCTGGTGCGGCGCGGGGGTGTGGTCGTCCAGCTCGGGATGCTGCCGCCGGGGCAGTCGCCGTTCGCCGGAAATCTGGTCGTGAGCCGGGAGATCGAGCTGCGGGGGGCGTTCCGTTTCGACGGGGAGTTCGACGCGGCGCTGGAACTGCTCGCGGCCGAGCCGTCGTTCGACGGTCTGGTCAGCGCGGTGGTCCCGGTCCGGGAGGCGGAGTCGGCGTTCGCGCTGGCCGCGGACCGGAACGTGTCCTGCAAGGTGCTGCTGGACTTCGCGGGCTGACCCGGTCCGCCGCCGGCAGCGGAACCGGGCCGGCCGCTCCCCGGCGTCGTGCCGGGCTCCCGGGCCGCCTGTGGTCGCCGGTGCGTAAACGGAACCGGCGGTTCACCGGCTCGCAAGATCCTGCACCCGGCTTCGCCCTTCTTCGGCTTCCCTGTCGGCGCGGTCGGCCCGATGATGGGAGGCCCCTGGGAACGGCATCCCAGGGGCGACCGTGTCGGGGGGCGTCATGGCGGTTTCCCTCGGGGTGCGTATCTCGGGGCTGCTCGTCGTCGGAACGGTGGCGGTGGCCGCCGCGGCCTTCACCGGTGACGGGAGTGACACGTCGGACAGAGGCGACGGCGGGGGAACGATCGTCACGGTCGGTCCCTCGGGCCGTGCGCCGGCGGGGCGTACCGGCTCCCCCTCCCCCGTCGTCCCGGCGCGGCCCAGGCCCGACGGGCACGTGAACAGCCCCACCACGACTCCCGCGCCGCTGCGGAGCCCGGACGCCTCGCCCACCCCGGCACCCACTCCCGCTCCCTCCGCGAGCAAGAGCCCCCTCGACATCCCCGCGTGGCTGCCGCCGGGTCCGGGCTCACCGAACGCCGACGGCGTACCGGACCCGTCCAGCGTCTACGACGGACTCCGCGCCCCCACCGAGTGCCGGACCGCCCTCGATGCCGTCCCCGGGAAGCCGGCGGACGACGAGTGGCGGTTGCTGCGCGGGCTCGCCTCCGCCTGTCTCGCCGTACAGGGCAAGGGCGGCAGCTGGGAGACGGCGTCGCGGGACTTCGCCGCGCTCGCGGGGAAGTCCGACACCTGCAAGGGACGGGCCGGGTACACCGTGCTGGGCGGGCTGCTCGACTTCCACCGGCGGCATCCCGCCGCCACCGTACGGCTCGCGGCCACCTCCGGTGGCCCGCCCGCGTGCGCGTACGCGATCGCCGGGGTCGACCCGGGCGACGACGGTCAGGCGCGGCCCGGGGAGACCGTCGGCGTCGAGCTGGCCGGAACGTACTTCGACCATGCCGAACTGCTGCGGAACGGGCGGGTGTTCATCGACGGCCGGGAGCTGGACGGGCCGCCGGTCCTCGCCTCCGAGGCGGGTGACCATCTGGTGCTGAACGCGGTGGTGCCGGTGGTGGAGGGCCTTCCGAGGGCCGTGGACGTGGCCGTCCGGTTCGGGGGTGTCGAGGTGCGGGCGCGGGACGCGTTCACCGTCGTGGCGCCCGCGCCCACGGCGTCCGAGCCGGGGACGCCCACCACGTCAGTGGCGCCACAGGGAGTGTTCCCGCTCGGCCCACTCCCGGCTCACCGTCCCCGTCCGCAGGCCGCGCCGCGCCTCCGGGTCCCCCAGCGCCATCCCGATGTGGCCGGCGAGGACGATACCGACGGTCAGGGCCAGCCAGTCGTGGACGAAGGTCGCGCTGGTGCGCCACTGGATCGGGGTGAGGTGGGTGAACCACATCAGCAGACCGGTGCCGAGCATCACCAGCGTCGCGCCGGCGATCCAGGAGGCGTAGATCTTCTGCCCGGCGTTGAACTTGCCCGCCGGACGGGCCGAGGGCCGCTTGTCGCGGCGCAGGGCGGCACGCAGCCAGATCCGGTCGTGCGGGCCGAAGCGGTTCAGGAAGCGCAGGTCGGTGCGGAAGTGCCGGGAGACGAGGCTGGCCAGGACGGGGACCGGCAGGGCGAGGCCGGACCACTCGTGGATGCGGACGACCAGCTCACGGCGGCCGACGAGCTCGGCGAGCTGGGGAATGTAGAGACAGGCGGCGGTGAGCACGCAGACCCCCATCAGGGCCGCGGTCGTGCGGTGCACCCAGCGCTGGGAACGGCCGAAGCGGCGTACGCGCGTCTCCGGCGGGGCTTCAGCTCGTAGGGTCATCGTCCCGTCCGTTCGACTTGCCGACCCAGGCGTCGACGTCGTAGCCGCGCTTCTCCCAGTAGCCGGGCTCCACGTCCTCGGTGACGGTGATGCCGGAGAGCCACTTGGCGGACTTGTAGAAGTACATGGGTGCGACGTAGAGGCGGACCGGGCCGCCGTGGCTGTGTCCGAGGTCCTTGTCCTGCATGCGCAGGGCGACCAGGACGTCCGCGCGGCGGGCCTGGTCGAGGGTGAGGCTCTCGGTGTAGGTGCCGTCGAAGCAGCTGAAGCGGATCGCGGTGGCCTTGGCCCGTACTCCGGCGGCGTCGAGCAGCCGGGAGAGGCGTACGCCCTCGAAGGGGGTGCCCGGGACCCGCCAGCCGGTGACGCACTGGACGTCCTTGACCATCCGGGTCTGGGGCATCGCCCGCAGGTCGGACAGGGTGTAGGTGGCCGGGCGGTCGACGAGGCCGTCGATCTTGAGGCGGTAGGTCGAGGCGTTCTTGTGGGGGACGGAGGAGGTGACCGAGTAGTAGCGGAAGCCGCCGCCGTTGGGGAGCAGGCCCGTGAGGCCGGTGGGGTCCTTGTCGGCCGCGCTGCCCAGGAAGGACTCCAGGCCGCGTTGCAGGGTGGGCGCGGCGACCACGCCGAGGGCGCCCAGGCCGAGGGTGCCGAGGAGGACACGGCGGCCGATGGGCCTGCCCTGTTCCTCGGGTTGTCCGGTGTTCACCTGACCATTCGAACACCCGCGGGCCCTGGCGGACCAGGGTTCGCGGGTGCCCGTCAGACTTCCGTAACCACTTCTTACGAAGAGGCCGCCTTGTCCAGCTGGAACGCCTCGTTGCCCAGACCGATGCGGGCGTGGGCCTCGGGGGAGCGGGCGCGCAGGAACAGTCCCTGGGCCAGGCCGACGACCAGGGCGAGGCCGATGATGCCGGGCAGGAGCCAGCTCAGGGAGGAGTCCGGTCCGGCGCCGACCAGGACGTCGAAGTCCTTGACGGTGTAGCCGGCGATGACGAGCAGGGCGATGCCGGCGACCGCGGAGGTGGCCAGGCGCCAGGCCTGGGTGCCGGCGGCGCCGCGGCGGACGAAGAAGACGACGACCGAGAAGGAGGCCGCCGCCATCAGCAGGATCACCCCGAGGGCGCCGATGTTGCCGCCCCAGGTGAACAGGTGCAGGACGGGTTCGGTGGGGTCGCCGGTCGGCTTGTCGTCGGCGAACGCGAAGGCGGCGACGATCACCACCGAGACGGCCGTCTGGAGCAGCGACCCGGTTCCGGGGGCACCGCTGGTGCCGGTGGTGCGGCCGAAGGCGGCGGGGAGCAGGCCCTCGCGGCCCATGGCGAAGGCGTAGCGGGCGACGACGTTGTGGAAGCTGAGCATGGCGGCGAACATGCCGGTCACGAACAGGATGTGCAGGACGTCGGTGAAGGTGCCGCCGAGGCGGGACTCGGTGAGGTTGAACAGCAGTCCGGCGCTCTGCTTCTGCGACTCGCCGACGATCGCGGAGGGCCCGGTGGCGACGGTGAGGGCCCAGCTGCTGACCGCGAAGAAGACGGCGACCCCGCCGACGGCCAGGAACATCACGCGGGGCACCAGGACGTGCGGGCGGCTGGTCTCCTCGGCGTAGACGGGTGCCTGCTCGAAGCCGAGGAAGGCCGCGATGCAGAAGCACAGGGCGGTGCCGACGCCCGCGCCGGTGAGGGTGTCCGGGTTGAAGGCGTGCAGGGACAGGCCCTCCTTGCCGGGGTCGGCGACGGCGGCGATGTCGAAGATGACGACGAGGGCCACCTCGATGACCAGCAGGACGCCGAGCACCTTCGCGTTGACGTCGATCTTCAGCCAGCCCAGCGCGCCGACGGCGAGTGCGGCCACCAGGGCCGGTATCCACCAGGCGACCTCCACCTCGGCGTAGGTGGCGAAGAGGCCGGAGACCTCGAAGCCGAAGATGCCGTAGATGCCGACCTGGAGGGCGTTGTAGGCGACCAGGGCGACCAGGGCCGCGCTGGCCCCGGCCGTGCCGCCGAGGCCGCGGGAGATGTACGCGTAGAAGGCGCCGGCGTTGTGGACGTGGCGGCTCATCTCGGCGTAGCCGATGCCGAACAGGACGAGGATCACACCGAGGAGAACGAAGAGCAGGGGCTGTCCGACGATGCCCATCACCGCGAATGTGGTGGGCATGACACCCGCGACCACCATGAGGGGCGCGGTCGCCGCGAGCACGGAGAGCAGCAGGCCCCCGGTACCCAGGCGGTCGGCGCGCAGGGCCCGCTCCTGGCCCTTGAAGGTGCTGATGCCGTCGGTTCTTTTCGTACTCGAGCTGTCCGTTGTCACGGGGAGACCGTCCTTTTCGGGAAGGGGGGCGTCACACCGTGCCGAGCGCGCTGTCGCGGGCGGCACGGAAGGCTGAGGCGGGTTCGCGGTCGGGGTACGCCCACGGGGCGGGGGTGGGGTGCTCGCCGATGCGGTGGAACAGGGCGGCGGCCTCGGCGCCCCGGCCCTCGCAGACCTTGGCGTGGGCGAGGAAGTTGAGGTCGACGAGGCGGCGGGGGTGGCCCTCGTGCTCCCACTCCAGCCACCAGTCGAAGGCGGCCTTCATCACCTGGCGGGCCCGGCGGCCGACCCAGTGGCCGGAGGCGGCCGGGTCGGGGGACTCGTGGCCGGCGCCGGCGAGGACGCGGTAGCGCTCGGCGTGGGCGATGACCGGGAGGATCGCGAGCGGGGAGTCGGCGGGGGCCTGTTCGGCGGCCCAGTTGGCGAAGTCGTAGACCTCGTGCAGCGGGTCCGGGCCGGCGTCGGCGCGGTGCTCGGCGAGCCGGGCGACCATCAGATGGTGGGCGTGGTGGTGGTCGGCGTAGCGGCGGCGGACCTCCTCGAAGATCCGCACGGCGCTCCCGGCACCGGCCGTGCCCTGTTCCAGCATGAGCAGGCCCAGCCAGGGGGTGGGGTCGGCGGGGGCGCGCTCGGCGGCGGTCCGGCAGGCCTCGCGGGCGCGGTCCGGCTTCTCCTTGCCGCGCAGGGCGCGCTGGACCTGGGCGAGGGCCAGCAGGACGGAGGCGTCGGCGGACTCGGGTTCGGCGAGCAGCCAGTCGCGGGTCCAGGCGGCGCTGTACGGCTCCAGGGCGAGGACGGTCACCCGGTGGCCGCGCAGGTCCCACTCGTCGCCGGACTGGGCGATCAGGGAGCGGGCGGCCTGCCAGCGACCCTGGGCCAACGCGGCGCGGGCGGAGACGAGTTCGGCGTCGTCGAGGGCGGCGTCGAAGGCCTGGGCCGCCCGTCTTCGGCTGCGGCCCAGTGGTGGTGGGGGTGGAGACACCGCGGAGACTTCCTCACGCGACGTTGCTCGACGTCGTAGTTCGTTGCGTGGGCAGATGGTCACGGACAGCAAACCCGCAGCCAATGCTTCTCGTCAAGGCTGGGACGGGTGTTACACGGTTCAACTGTTGTGACCGGAGGGGCAGTTGTGATCACGAACGGCAGGTCGCCGGGCCCATGTGTGGCGTACGCCATGGCGCCCTGGGCCCCGCCCCCGCACCATGGCGGGAAGGTCCTACGGGGTGACCGAGTCAACTGCCCGGTTCCGGGTACTGCGGGGAGCAAGCCGGGCCCGAGGGCGCTAAAGTCGGCCCCTGACCCGTCCCCGTAGCCCGGCCCAGTGATCGAGGTACGCAGCGTGTCGGTTCTTGTTCTGGTTCTCGCCGTGAGCGCCGCCTGCTGCCTGGGCTTCGGTTTCGTCCTCCAGCAGAACGTGGCTCAGCGGGCACCTCTGAACGACTTCCTCTCGCCCCGCCTCCTCCTGGACCTGGTCAAGGTCCCCCGCTGGCTCGGCGGTATCGCCCTGATGGTGGCCGGCATGGTCCTCGGCGCCATCGCCCTGGGCCAGGGCGAGATCTCCCTGGTGGAGCCCCTGCTGGCGACGAACCTGCTGTTCGCGATGGCTCTCTCGCGCCACCAGACCAAGCAGTCCCTGGGCCGCCAGGGCTGGGCGGGCCTGCTGCTCCTCGCCGGCGGCGTGACGGCGTTCATCGTGGCGGGCGAACCGCGCGGCGGTACGGCGGTCACGGACCCGTTCCGGCACTGGCTGATCATCGGCGCGATGATCGGTCTCGCGCTGCTGCTGACGACGTACGCGAAGCGCTCCCGGCTGGTCGCGGGACCGGCGCTGCTCGCGGTGGCGGCCGGACTGCTGTACGGCGTGCAGGACGCGCTGACGCGGGTGAGCGGCGAGCGGTTCTCCGAGGGCGGCCTCGTGCACGTCCTCACCGGCTGGCAGCCGTACGCGGTGCTGGCGCTCGGCGTGACCGGCCTGGTGCTGGTCCAGAGCGCCTTCGAGACGGCGTCCCTGCGAATGTCCCTCCCCGCCCTCACCGCCGCCCAGCCCCTCGCCGGGATCATCTGCGGCGTGGGCTTCCTGGGCGACCGACTGCGCACCGACACGGGGGCGCTCGCGTGGGAGGCGGCGGGGCTGGCCGCGGTCGTGGCCGGGATCGTGCTGCTGGGGCTGCATCCGGCGATGCCGTGCGGAACGGCGGAGCGACCGGTGCGGGCGCGGGATCTCCAGCCGAACTGACGGCGCCGGGAAGGCCGGGGTCGGTCACTCCTGCGTCGAGCCCCCGCGCCCCTCGGGGCGTTGCGGTCGGCCTGCCGGGACCGGCCCCGAGACCCGCTGACAGGCCTGCTTGGATGGACCCCATGAGCTCCGCTGACGAGATCCTCGACATCGTCGACGAGAACGACCAGGTCGTCGGGCAGTCCCCCCGCGGTGCGGCGTACGCCCGGGGTCTGCGGCACCGCTGCGCCTTCATCCAGGTCCGGGACGCCGCGGGCCGCCTCTTCGTCCACCGCCGCACCCCGACCAAGCTGGTCTTCCCCTCCCTGTACGACATGTGGGTCGGTGGAGTGGTCGGCGCGGGCGAGACCTACGACGACGCGGCGCTGCGGGAGGCGGAGGAGGAACTGGGCGTCTCCGGCCTCCCCTCCCCCGAGTTCCTCTTCAAGTTCCTGTACGACGACGGCGCCGGGCGGACCTGGTGGTCGGCGGTGTACGAGGTGCGCTGCGATCTGCCGGTGAATCCGCAGGCCGAGGAGGTCGCCTGGCACGACTTCCTGCCCGAGGACGAGGTGGAGCGGCGGCTGTCGCAGTGGGAGTGGGTGCCGGACGGTCTGGACGCGTACGAGCGGCTGCGGGCCCACCGGGCGGCCGGCTGATCCCGGCCGGACGGCCCGGTAGGGTCCAGGGCGTGATCGATTTTGCACGGAACGTCCGGCTCTGGTTCGCGCCCGAGGCGATCCGGGAGGACGGCAGGACGCCCGACTACCGGTTCTCGCTCGCCAATGAGCGCACCTTTCTGGCCTGGCTGCGGACCGCGCTCGCGCTCATCGGCGGCGGGTTCGCGGTGGACCAGTTCCTGCCGGATCTGCGCTGGGGCTGGCGGGTCGGGCTGGCGCTCGCGCTGCTCGGGGCCGGGGTGCTGTGCTCGTTGCGCGCGGTCAATCACTGGATGCGGTGCGAGCGGGCGATGCGCCGGGGCGAGGATCTGCCCGTGTCGCGGTTCCCGGCGGTGCTGAGCGTCGTCGTGGCGGTCGTCGCCGTCGCGATGGTCTTCGTCGTGCTCGTCGGGTGGGAGGGATGAGCACCCCGGCCACCGAGGAACGGGACCCCGGACTCCAGCCCGAGCGCACCCGGCTCGCCTGGCGCCGGACGACCCTCTCCGGCACCGTCGCCGCCGTACTCGCCGTCAAGACCGCGCTGCACGGCGGCCCGTCCGCCTCCGGCGTCGTCGCCTGCGCCCTGGCCTGCATGCTCTGGCTGGGTTTCCTGCTGCTCGCGCACCGCCGTATCCGCGCCCTCGCCGCCGCCGACGCCCCCTCCGCGATCGCCCCGCGCCATGTCATGGCGGCGGTCCTGTGCACCGTGGCGATGGCCGCGTGCGGGGCCGCTCTGGTGTTCTAGCTCCCGCTAGCCCGTCTCGCCCGCACCCTCCCCCTCGGCCTCCCAGTCCACCGTCACCACGATCTTCCCCCGGGTCCGCCCCTCCTGATTCAGCCGCTGCGCCTCCGCCGCCCGCTCCAGCGGGAACGTCCGCGACACATGCACCGACACCACGCCCTGATCCGCGAGTTCGGACAGCCGCCGGAGGTCCTCGGCATCCGGGCGCACCCAGTAGTAGCGGCCGCCGTAGCCGACCACCTCCCCGTCCGCGATGGACACCAGGCGGCCCTCGGGGGCCAGCAGGTTCGCCGAGACCGTCAGGGTCTCGCCGCCGATCGTGTCGAACACCGCGTCCACGCCCTCGGGAGCCAGCCCGCGCACCCGCTCGGCCAGGCCCTCGCCGTACTCGACGGGCTCACCGCCGAGACCGCGGACGAAGTCGTGGTTGCGCTCGCTCGCCGTACCGATGACCCGGGCACCGAAATGGCGGGCCAGCTGTACGGCGACGGAGCCCACACCCCCCGCCGCCGCGTGCACCAGGACCGTCTCGCCGCGCTTGACCTGGAGCGCCTTCACCAGCACCTGGTAGGCGGTGAGCCCCACCAGCGGCAGGCCGGCCGCCTCCTCGAAGGAGAGGCTGCGGGGCTTGCGGGCGAGGGTGCGGACGGGGGCGGCCACGTACTCGGCGAAGGTGCCCCGGGACAGGAAGTCCTCACGGACGTATCCGATGACCTCGTCGCCGACCGCGAACTCCGTGACGGACACGCCGAGTCCGACCACGACCCCGGAGACGTCCCAGCCGGGGACCACCGGGAAGACGGGGTCGAGGATCGGGTCGAGGTGCCCTTCGCGGGCATGCCAGTCGACCGGGTTGACCGCCGCCGCCCGGACCTTGACCAGCACCGCGTCGACCCCGACCTTGGGGTCGCGCACCTCCCCGTATGCGAGCACCTCGGGTCCGCCGTAGCGTGAGTAGCTGATGCCTTTCATGGCACCGACCCTCCGGGGTACTCGGACGCCACGCAAGCGGGATGCCCGGATATGCGGCGTTCGCGTGGCAGCCTTTCCGACGGCATCGGCAACATCTCCGAAGGTGAGCAGCATGACCACCCTCCACCAGGAACACGCCTCCCACGCGCACGCCCACGGCCCCGACTGCGGGCACACCGAGGTGCCGCACGGGGACCACGTCGACTACGCGCACGGCGGGCATCTGCACCGTGAGCACGGCGGCCACTGGGACGAGTGCGAGCCGGGCGGGCATGTCACCCATGACGGTCACGAGCACACGCACGGGGACGACTGCGGCCACGAGAGCGTGCTGCACGGCGACCACGTCGACTATGTGCACGACGGTCACCGGCACGCCCGCCACGAGGGCCACTGGGACGACCACTGACCCGGCACTGACCGGTCCGCGACCTGACATCGCCTGACCGAGAAGCATCCCCGACAGCTCCCCGGCGCACCGCGCGGGGAGCTGTCGGCCTAGGGTGACGCCCTAGGGTGGCTCAGATCACGTTCGCACTACACACTGGACGACATACCGACCGGTCGGCATCATGAGTCGGGAACCGTTCGTCTGCCGTAGGAGCGATGCATGAGCCCCGACCATCCGCCCGGACTCGACCTCGACCGGCTGCGCGGCCTGCTCGACCGCGTGCGGCCCGGACTGGTCCACGGCCCCCTGACCGGCCGGCTGATCGAGGGCGGACGGTCGAACCTCACCTACGCGCTCTCCGACGGTACGTCGAAGTGGGTCGTACGACGGCCTCCGCTCGGTCATGTCCTGGCCACCGCGCACGACATGAAGCGCGAGCACCGGGTGATCAGCGCGCTGCATCCCACGAACGTCCCGGTGCCGCGGCCCGTGCTGCTGTGCGAGGACGAGGAGGTGCTCGGGTCGCCGTTCTACGTCATGGAGTTCGTCGAGGGCACTCCGTACCGCACCGCCGACCAGCTGGTCCCGCTCGGCCCGGAGCGCACCCGGGGCGCGGTGCTGTCCCTGGTGGACACGCTCGTCGAACTGCACGCGGTGGACCCTGCCGAGGTGGGTCTCGCGGACTTCGGGCGCCCCGAGGGCTTCCTGGACCGTCAGCTGCGCCGTTGGGGCAAGCAGCTGGACGCCTCCCGCAACCGTGAGCTGGCCGGCATCGACGAGCTGCACGCGGCGCTCGGCCGGCAGCTGCCGACGTCCCCCGAGGCGACCGTGATCCACGGCGACTACCGGCTCGACAACGTGCTGATCGGTGACGACGACAGCATCAAGGCGATCCTCGACTGGGAGATGTCGACCCTCGGCGACCCGCTCACCGACCTCGGTCTGCTGGTCATGTACAGCATGCCGCTCGACATGCCCGACTCCCCCGTCTCCACCACCGCCGCGGCCCCCGGGCACCCGGATCCGGCCGAGTTGATCGAGCGGTACGCGGCCAGGTCGGGTCGCGATGTCTCCAAGGTGTCCTGGTACACGGCGTTCGCCTGGTTCAAGCTCGCCGTGATCCTCGAGGGCATCCACTACCGCTACACCCTGGGCCAGACGGTCGGCCACGGCTTCGACCGCATCGGCGACCTCGTCCCCGTCTTCATCTCGCACGGCCTGACCACCCTTCAGGAAGGCTGATCCGCCATGGACTTCGCGTTCGACGCACGCACCGAGGAACTGCGCGCCAAGCTGCTCGCCTTCATGGACGAGCACGTCTACCCCGCCGAGGCCGTCGCCGAGGAGCAGCGCGCGCGGCTGGCCTCTCCGTGGGACACCCCGGCCGTGGTGGAGGAGTTGAAGGCCGAGGCGCGCAGGCAGGGCCTGTGGAACCTCTTCCTGCCCGACTCCGAGTACGGTGCCGGGCTGACCAACCTGCAGTACGCGCCGCTCGCCGAGATCACCGGCCGCTCCCCGCAGCTCGCGCCGACCGCGCTGAACTGCGCGGCGCCGGACACCGGCAACATGGAGGTGCTCACCCAGTTCGGTGACGAGCAGCAGAAGAAGCAGTGGCTGGAGCCGCTCCTTGCCGGTGAGATCCGCTCGGCGTTCGCGATGACCGAGCCGGAGGTGGCCTCCTCGGACGCCACCAACATCACCACGTACATCGAGCGGGAGGGCGACGAGTACGTCGTCACGGGCCGCAAGTGGTACATCTCCGGGGCGATGAACCCGGACTGCAAGATCTTCATCGTGATGGGCAAGACGGACCCGGACGGCGAGGACATCCGCCGCCAGCAGTCGATGATCCTGGTCCCCCGTGACACCCCGGGCGTCACGGTGAAGCGGGCGATGCAGGTCTTCGGCTACGAGGACCACTCCCACGGCGGCCACGCCGAGGTGGTCTTCGACCACGCGCGCGTGCCGGCGTCGAACCTGATCGGCGAGGAGGGCGGCGGCTTCGCCATCGCCCAGGCCCGCCTCGGTCCGGGACGGATCCACCACTGCATGCGGCTGATCGGCATGGCGGAGCGGGCGATCGAGCTGATGTGCCGCCGGGCGGTGTCCCGTGCGGCCTTCGGCAAGGCGCTGGCCCAGCAGGGCGTGGTGCACAACTGGATCGCCGACGCGCGCGTGACCGTCGAGCAGCTGCGGCTCCTCGTGCTGAAGACGGCCTGGCTGATGGACACCGTCGGCAACCGGGGCGCCCACACGGAGATCCAGTCCATCAAGATCGCCACGCCGCGTGCGGTGGTCGACATCATCGACCGCGCGATCCAGCTGCACGGCGCGGGCGGCGTCAGCCAGGACTTCCCGCTGGCCGAGCTGTACGCCGGTGCCCGGACGCTGATGATCGCCGACGGGCCGGACGAGGTGCACCAGCGGTCGCTGGCGCGGCGGGAGCTGAAGAAGTACCTGTGAACGGCGAGGGGCCGACGGGGTGTGCACGCCCCGCCGGCCCGCTCCCCGAGGTGATGGTCAGCCGGGCTGCGCGGTCGCGCTCAGCGTCCAGCCCTGGCGGCAGGAGTGGCCGAACAGGACGGGCTCGTCGTGCCCCGGTTGAAGTAGGCGTAGCCGCCGTCCTGCCACGCGGCCAGGACCATGTTCCGCCCCTGTCGGGAGACCGACCAGGTGACGGTGCCGTAGGCGAAGTACCGGCGCTTTCCGGCGTAGACGTTGTTCAGGTACACGTCCTTGGTGCGGGTGGTCGGGCAGCCCAGCGGGTCGTCGGCGCCGCCCAGGGCGTCCCAGCGCTTGTAGATGTGCGGCTCGGTCACCGAGAGGGTGGTGGCCTGGGCCAGGGAGGCCGGGCTGGGCCCCTCTCAGGAGGCCTGGAGCGGCGTCAGGGGCGCAGGGCTCTCAACAGCAGGTCGGCCAGATGGTCGGCGACCTCCTGCGAGCTCATCGGGCCGTCGGGGCGGTACCAGGTCGACAGGTGGTGGACCGAGCCGAAGTGGTAGTCCACCACCAGGTCGGCCGGGGTCGCCTTCGAGAAGACGCCCGCCTCCTGCCCTTCCTCGACGAGCGCGCGGAACCGCTCGTGGTAGCGCCGGCGCTCGGCGCGCACCTGCTTGTTCTTCTCCGGGCTCAGATGGTGCATGGAGCGGAAGAAGATCATCGCGTCGTCGAGGTTCTCGATCGTCGTGACGACGACGTCCGCGGCGGCACCGCGCAGCCGCTTCTCGATCGGCTCGTCGGAGCTCGCGAAGGCGTCGAGGCGCTCCTGCTGGACGCGCAGCACGCGCGCGTACACCTCGTGCAGGAGGTCGTCCTTCGAGCCGAAGTAGTGGTAGAGCGCCCCCTTGGTGACGCCTGCCGCCTCGACGATCTCCTGCACGGAGGTGCGGTCGTAGCCCCGCTCGGCGAAGAGCCGGGTGGCGGCGGCCAGCAGCCGCTGCGGGACGGGCGTTCCGTCTCCGTCGGTCGTCCTTGGCACTGTGCCGCCTCCTGCTTTTCCGTTCGCTACTGCTCGTTCTGCCTGCGGGAACGCAGTTCCCGCCGGAGGATCTTCCCACTCGCCGTCTTCGGCAGGTCGGGCAGGATCTCCACCTGCCTCGGGTATTTGTAGGCGGCCAGTCTCTCCTTGCAGTACACCGCGAGTTCATCCGGGTCCGTGTCGGCGCCCGGACGCAGGCTGATGTACGCCTTGACGGTCTCACCGCGATACCCGTCGGGCACCCCGACGACGGCCGCCTCGCGCACCGCCGGGTGGGTGTAGAGCACGTCCTCGACCTCGCGCGGCCACACCTTGAAGCCGGACGCGTTGATCATGTCCTTCTTGCGGTCGACGACGTAGAGCCAGCCCTGCTCGTCCATGAAGCCGATGTCGCCGGTGCGCAGCTCGCCGTCCGGGAAGGTCTCGGCGGTGGCCTCGGGGCGGCGCCAGTAGCCGGGCACGACCTGCGGGCCGCGCACGAGGATCTCGCCCTGCTCGCCGAAGGGCACCTCGGCGCCCCGGTCGTCGACGATCCGTACGACCGTCTGGGGCCCCGGCAGGCCCACGGCCAGCGTCCCGGACACCGGGTCGACGGGCGCCTCCAGCTGGGGCGGCACGGAGGCGCAGGGCGCGGTGCACTCGGTGAGCCCGTAGCCGTTGCGGATGTACGGCCCGAAGCCCGCCCGGAACTTCTCCACCAGGGCGGGCGGCAGCGGGGCACCGCCGGAGGAGATGTTGACGAAGGAGGAGAAGTGCTCGCGGGTGACGTCCGGGTGGGCGGCGAGCGCCATGAAGGCCGTCGACGGGCCGACCGTGTAGTGCGGCCGGTGCTCGGCGAACGCCTCCAGCACGACCCCCGCCTCGAAGCGGTACGTCAGCACCAGCGTGCCCGCGCTGTTGAGACAGGCACCGAGCTGGCACACCATCCCGGTGATGTGGAACAGCGGCGCCAGCGCGTAGTACACGGGCGCGTCCGGCAGGGCCAGGCCCGTGCGCTGCCGCTCGGCGTTGCACATGATGTTGCCGTGCGTGTTGGTGGCGCCCTTGGGGGCCCCGCTGGTACCCGAGGTGTAGCTGATCAGCGCGATGCCGGACGGGTCCGGGTCACGGCCCTCGGGCGCCCTGTGGCCCGCGCGGGCCACGGCGGCCAGGTCGTCGGCGTCGGCGGCCTGCGGCAGCCGCTCGAAGGCCAGCACGCGCGCGTCGTCGCGGGTCTGGAAGTCCAGCTCGCAGCCGGTCAGCACGATCCTCACCGGCGAGTCCGCCGCCGTCTCGCGCAGATACGACTCCCAGGCCCGGTCGGAGCAGATCAGCGCGGCCACCTCGCCGTCCCGCAGGACATGGGTGACCTCCCCCGACTTGTACATGGGGTTGACGGGCACGACGGTCGCGCCCGCCTTCCACGCGCCCAGCAGGGCGATGACGAAGTGCGGGGAGTTCTGCAGCAGGATCGCCACCCGGTCGCCGCGCTCCAGGCCGCGCGCGGCGAGGTGCCCGGCGACGGAGTCGCTGAGCTCGTCGATCTCGCGGTAGGTGAGGCGGCCGTCGAAGTAGGCGAGGAACGTGCGGTCCGGCGCCTCGGCGACGACCCTGCGCAGGGCGTGCACGAGGGAGTCGTCGGGCGCCATGGGAGCACGCTGGGCCTCGTTGAGCAGGGCGACCCAGGGCTGGGCGGCGTAGAGGGACTCGGTCACCGGGCCTCCTCCCACTTCTGCTGGAGGTGGTTCATGTTGCCCAGCCAGCGGTCGGGGTCGGCGGCCCGGACCCGGTAGTACTCGGCGACCTCGGGGTGCGGCAGGATCAGGAAGCGGTCCTCGGCGATGCCCTTGAAGAGAGCCTCCGCGACGTCCTCGGGCTCCACGGCCGTCGGCTTGAGCACCAGGTCGCCCGCGCTGCCGGTGGCCGAGAGCATGTCCGTGCGCACGCCCTGCGGACAGATGGCGTGGACCTTGATCCCCCGGTGGCGGTAGGTCAGCGACAGGTACTCGGCGAAGGCGTACGCCCCGTGCTTGGTGACGCTGTAGGGCGCCGCCCCGATCATGGTGAGCAGCCCGGCGGCGGACACGGTGGACACGAACCGCCCGCTGCCCCGCTCCAGCCAGGCGGGGAGCAGTTCGTGAGCGGCACGCACGTGTGCCATGACGTTGACGTCCCAGGACAGGTCCCAGGCCCTGGCGTCCGCGAGGTCGTCCACGTCGGGGCCGCCGAAGGCGACGCCGGCGTTGGCGCAGTAGACGTCGACGGTGCCGCCGAGCGCGGCGCGGGCCTCGCCCACGACGGCGGACGCGTCGCCGGGCAGGGCGATTCCGCCGATCTCCTCGGCGACGGCCTTGGCGCGATCACCGTCCAGGTCATTGACGACGACGCGGGCCCCCTCGGCGGCGAACCGCCGGGCAAGGGCGGCCCCGATACCCCCTCCGGCCCCCGTGACGACGACACCAGCACCTTGCACGGTTTCCACCATCGGTCTCCTTCGACGCGGCTCGACTGCATCGCCAGACTAACCAGTCGGTATGTCATTAAGGAAGGGTGACCGCACCCACCCAGGGGCGGGGCTGTATCGATGTGCGGCTCCGCCGCGTGGGCGCGACAAGCCACGACGCACCGGTACCTTCCACACAACCTGCGAGAGCAATACCGTGCCCCCCATGCGCCTATCCAGACGAGCTCTCCTCGCAGCGACCACGGCAGCAACAGCATTCTCCAGCGCACCCCCGGCCTCCGCGGCCCGACATCCCAAGCGTCTGCACACCGGTTTCGAACGACTGCTCGCAAACGGCTACGCCCAGCTCGACGGCCAACGCGTCGGCATCGTCACCAACCCCACCGGCATCACCCGGGACGCCCGCCACATCGTCGACGTCATGCACGCCGACGACCGTGTGAACCTGATCGCCGTCTTCGGCCCCGAGCACGGCTTCCGGGGCACCGCCCAGGCAGGAGGATCCGAGGGCCGCTACGACGACCCGGCGACCGGACTGCCCGTGTACGACACGTACCTCAAGAGCGGCCGGCCCCTGGCCGACATCTTCACCGCCTCCGGCGTCGACACCGTCGTCTTCGACATCCAGGACGTGGGCGCCCGCTTCTACACCTACATCTGGACGCTGTACGACTGCATGGAGGCCGCCCAGCTGGCGGGCAAGCGGTTCGTGGTGCTGGACCGGCCGAACCCGGTGACCGGGCGCGCGGCCCAAGGCCCCGTCCTGCACAAGGAGTTCGCCACCTTCGTGGGTCGACAGCCCGTCTCCCAGGCGCACGGCATGACCGTCGCGGAGCTGGCGCGGCTGTTCAACGGGGAGTTCCTCACCGCGCCGGTGGCCCTGGAGACCGTCCTGATGACCGGGTGGAAGCGGTCGGAGTTCTACGACACGTCCGGACTGCCCTGGGTGCCGCCGAGCCCCAACATGCCCACCCCGGACACCGCGTTGGTGTACTCGGGGACGTGTCTCTTCGAGGGCACGAACCTGTCGGAGGGGCGCGGCACCACCCGGCCCTTCGAACTGCTCGGCGCGGAGGGCGTGGACGGACGCTGGGCCGCGGCCGTGGGCGAACTCGCGCTGCCGGGCGTGCACTTCCGGGAGGCGTACTTCGCGCCGACGTTCTCCAAGTTCCAGGGCAGGACCATCGGCGGTCTGCAGATCCATGTGCACGACCGGGCGGTCTACGACCCCGTGCGCACCGGAATCGCCCTGCTGGTGACCGCGAAACGGGTGTGGAGCGGTTTCGCCTGGCGGTCCGACAACTGGATCGACAAGCTGACGGGCTCCACCCAGGTGCGTACCGCGATCGACGCGGGGGCCGGGCCCGACGAGGTCGTGGCGGGCTGGCAGGAGGAACTGGCGGCGTTCCGGGCGACCCGCAGGGAGTACCTCCTGTACAGATGATCCCCCGACGGTTGAGCCGTTGACTATGGCCAACTTCGCCCCGCAGCAGGACGATGCGACCGCATCGCACCACTTCGGGGGACAAGGGGGCCTGTCATGGCGGATCCGGCGATGAGTGTGAGTCCGTACTGGGAGCTGACCTTCGACGCGGACGGCGATCCGGACGGCAGGCGGCGGGACCGGCTCATCGCCGGTGTGGCGGAGCGCAAGGTCCGGGATCTGATCGTCTTCGCGCACGGCTGGAACAGCGACCGCTCCGGCGCGACCCGGCTCTGCAGCCGCTTCTTCGAGCCGGTCCCTGCGCTCGCCCCGACCGCCCGCCTCGGGTTCGTGGGTGTGGTGTGGCCGTCGATGCGGTTCTGCGACGAGCCGATCCCGGACTTCCCGCGCTCCGTGGCGGCCGAGTGCGCCCGGCGTCCGGTGCTCGACAAGGACACCCGGCACGCCCTCCTGGAGACGTTCCCGGGCCGGGCGACCATCGTCGAGCAGATCACGCGGCTGCTGGACCAGCAGCCGCGCGAGGAGGCCGAGTTGGAGGAGTTCGGCCGGCTGGTGCGGATGCTGGTCGAGCTGGTGCCGCCGGGACCGCAGGCACTGTTCGGGGCGGACACCCTGGCCGAGGGGGTGCCGCAGAGCGAGCCGGACATGTTCTCAGCGCCTGTGACAGCGGTCTGCGAGGACTTCGCGCGGGCGCTGGCGCATGGCGAACCGACGGACGGGACGGCGGGGTTCACCATCCCCAACCCCTGGGACGGCGCCCACGAACTGCTCCGGCAGGCGACGTACTACGCCATGAAGCGGCGCGCGGGAACGGTCGGCGAGCGCGGTCTCGGGCGGGTGATCGGGCAGCTCGCCGCGAAGGCGCCCGAGGTGCGGGTCCATCTGGTCGGGCACAGCTTCGGCGGGCGTCTGGTGTCGTTCGCGCTGCGCGGGCTGCCCGAGGGGGTGCGCACGGTGAAGTCCGTGACGCTGCTCCAAGGGGCCTTCTCCCACTACGCGTTCGCGTCCCGGCTGCCGCACGACACGCGCGCGGGAGGGGTGCTGCAGGGTCAGCAGAACCGGATCGACGGTCCGCTGGTGTGCTGCTTCTCCCGCCACGACGCCGCGCTGAGCACGATGTATCCGCTGGCCTCACGGATGGCCGGGGACGCGCGGGGGGCCGCCGGGGCGGACGTCGGGCGGATGCTGGGCGCCAAGTGGGGCGCGATGGGCTTCGACGGGGTGCAGGCGGTGCCGGGCACGCGTGCGTGGAAGCTCGCCGACGCGCTGCAGACGACGCTGCCCACCTCGGGGTGCGTCAACATCGACGCGTCCGAGGTGGTCAGGCGTGGCGGGGCGCCCGCCGGGGCGCACAGCGACATCGTGCACCGGGAGCTGGCGCGGGTGGTGCTGGCGGCGGGCCGTGTCCACTGACCCGCCGCCGCTGTCAGGTCACCTGTGTGAGGTGAACTCCACGACCTGCTGGTAGGTCGGCCGGTTCTGCCAGCTGATGTTGTAGTGCTTGATGCCGCCCAGGGTGCGCTGGACGATCGAGTCGGCGCACCACTGGTTGCCCGCCGCGCACAGGTCGTCGCCGGGGTAGACCTGGGCCGTGGTCTTGCCGGCTGCCGTCTTCAGGGTGCTGATCAGGATGTCCCGGCAGGCGCTCAGGCTGCCGCCGCCGCAGTACTTCCGCTCCAGTGGGCCCTTCACCGGCTCACCGAGCACCGCGCGGATGTCCTTGTCGACGTAGGACCACCAGCCGTACTGGAAGGAACTGCCCGCGTGCGCGCCGGTCGGGCCGTGCGCGGCGGACGGGGCCTCGTCGACGGGCAGGTTGGCGGTCATGGCCGTGTACAGGCCGGTGCCGAGTCCGGGTTCGAACTCGGCCTTCACCAGCAGCGGCCACCACGCGTCGAGGATGCGGATCGCGTCGGCGTCGGCGTACGCCTTCGAACCCGCCGACGTCTCCGTGCGCTTGCCGCCCGCCGTGAGCCAGGTCTGGAGCTTGCTCACCGCGGCCGCGGCCGTGGAGTCGGTGACCGTACTGCTGTTGATCACCTTCAGCAGGTCCGGCAGCACGTCCTCGGCGCGCAGGTCGGCCAGGGCCGCGTCGGCCATCGCCTTCACCAGCGCGGCCCGGGTCACGCCGCCCGCGGTGACCAGTTTCTTCACCCGGTCCTCGAGCAGGTTGCCGCGGTGCACGGACCCGTCGCCCCAGGGCGCCGTCGAGTAGTCGGCGGCCTGTTTGTTGTTCCAGGAGATGTAGTAGTCCTGGTCGATGGAGTTGGGGTGGGCCGAGGCGGGCGTGTAGGCCGCCGCGTTCGTCGTCGGGTTCCAGCCCTGCCACTCGTACGCCGAGCGCGCCCACACCGGGAAGTCGGCGTCGACGCCGGTGGCGCGCACCGGGTTGTCGCCGCTGTTGTAGTACGCGGTGTGCGTGGAGTCGGCGTAGAACCAGTTGAAGGTGTAGTTGATGTGCTGCACCGCGCTCTGGAAGGTCTCCGGGCTCTTCACGTAGTCCGGGTCGTTCAGCATCTGGAAGCCGATGATCGAGTCGGCCTCGCGCATGAACGACGAGCGCAGGGTGGTGTAGGCGACCTTCTTGCCGCCGACCGTCGCCCGGTACTCGACGGGCCCGTATTTCGTGCGCCAGACCCGCATCGTGTAGGAGCCCGCGGCGGTGTCGTCGGCGGTGGTCGGGGCCCAGGAGTTCTTCTGCTCGATCTTCTCCATCGCCGTACAGGTGCCGTGGTACAGGTAGTGGTAGTCGTCCTGGCACAGCTCGACGGCGTAGGTGTCGATGATGTCCTGGCCGGAGGTCGTGGCGCTCCACGCGTAGTCCTGGCCGCGGCCGAGTTCGACGTACATGCTCAGGCCCGCGAAGGAGGCACCGCGGGCGCTGAGGCCCGGGCCCTGGATCTCCTGGAGCATGAGCAGCTGGGGTGCGAAGTAGCCGGTCTGCGGGCCGAACACGGCGACCGGGTGGCCGCTGGCGGTGTGCTTGCCGCTGACGACAAGGGCGTTGGACATACCGCGCTTGGCCGAGCTGAGAGCGGTCGCGGTCGCCGCGGTGGCGGCCGCGGTGGCGCTCTGCCCCGCGCCGGTGCCCGTGGGGTCGTGGACCAGCGGCTCGGTGGTCACCGAGCCGGCGTCCGGCAGCGCCCCGCCCTGCGGGTCGGCGGGCTTGGTGGCGTACGGGAAGCTCTTGTCGTGGACGGTGACAACGGCCTCGGGGTCGTTGCGCTCGCGGAAGGACTCCCAGACCTTCGTGCCCTCCGTCACGCCGTACTGCTCCTGCGCGGCGAGCAGGGACAGCGCGTTGTTGACCTCGCCGCCGCCTCCGGAGCCGAACAGCGCGCCGATCACCGAGGCCAGCGCGACCAGGTCGGTGACCTTGAAGTGCTCGATGGTGCCGGCGTTGGTGACGGAGTCCTTGTGGCCGGTCAGGACGTACTCGCCCGGGAAGTAGCGGCCGCTGTCGGAGGCGTCGATGTAGGCGTTGATGCCGGCGACGTAGGCGTTGACGTCGGCGAGGGCCTGCTGGCCGCGGGCCCCGGCGTTGGCGACCGCGTTGTCGATCTGGGCCTGCAGATCGGCCTCGGTGTAGGGGGCGTTGCGCCAGAACTGCTGCTCGAGGCCCTGGTTGGAGGGATCGCCACCGGCGAAGGTGGTCAGCTGGCCGCGGCCGACGTGACGGAAGACATCCATGAGCCACAGCCGGTCCTGAGCCGCCGCATAGCCCGCTCCGTATTCAGTGCCGTATCTGGTGGTACCGGTGATGTGCGGCACGCCCGTCTTCTTGTCGCGGACGATCGTCACGTCGCTGCGGCCACCGGGATTGAGAGTGGAGGCGACTTGGTCGGACGGGACGCCGAAGGAGGCGTCGTTGAAGAAGGTGTTGATCGTGGCGTTGGTCAGCGACGGATACCCCTTGGCCAGGTTGGCGTAGGGGCCGAGCTGGTCCTCGGCGTGCTCGGGCTGGGTGCCGAAGGCCTGGTTCAGGAGGATCTGGGCAAGCGTGGCGTTGCCGTTCTGACCGGGCGGCAGGATGTCGGAGCACTGACTGCCGCAGTAGTCGTTGGCGGCCGTCGCTTCGGCGGCCGCGGCCGCTTGACCAAGCGGGGACAAAAGACCTGCGATCAGGGCGCATACGGAAGCGGTCTTCAGGAACCCGGTGACCCTGCCGGGAGTTCTCAGTCTGTCGAGTGCGGTGCGCGAGGTACGCCGAGGCATGGCGGCTCCTACCGAAGGGAGTTGAGTCAGGCGTTACCGGCGGTATCCCCGGGTTTGAAGATGAACATGCGTCAAGTTTTGGTAGCCGGTCCGGAGGCTGATGGGAGGCATCGGAAATCGGATGGAGCCGAATCGCGTGTCGATACGTCTATTCGGCGACGTCCGAAGCGACGACGCCGAAGTGACCGAAGTACAGGTGCAGGTGTGACGGAGGTGCAGGGCGATGGCCGGTTTCCGGAGTCTGGCGAGACAGGTGCGAGATCCGCGATGCGATCTGGCGCTGCGACGCTATTCATTGCGTAAGTGCCTGGAGCGTTTTGCCCCCTACGGGCACAGGGCGACCTGGGACCATCTGTGCTCCCGGGCCGGTTTCGGTCCTGAGGACCGGTCCCCCGACCCGGCGCGGCTCGTGGCCGCGTTGGACGAGTTGGAGGAGGCGCGTTCGGTCTGGCTGGCCTACGAGGTCGAGTTCGCCGAGCGGCGCAAGAAGGAGAAGCACGACGGGCTGCGCAGGCCGGGCAGTGTCGACGACTGGCACCGGCTGACCTGGGGCGGTTTCGGCGTCGCGTGGTGCGACGACCCGCGGCTCCACCCCCGTGAACCGCTGGCCGAGGTGCTGCGCAGGCTGATCTCCGCGTTGGAGCGTGAACCGGGCTCGGTGTGCCCGGTGTGCAGCGGAGAGCGGCTGACCTGGATGTACGACCTGGCCCACGAACCCTCCTCGGGCCCGGTGTGCACGGACTGCGGGATCGTGGTGCCGCGTCCGGTGCTGACGCCCGAGGCCCTGGCGGCGTCCCGGCGCGGACGGCTGCTGATGTCCGCCTGAGCGAGCGGAGCGACCGGGGGTGCGCCGGGGATGCCGCACCCCCTCTTCGAGCGGTTCGCCGCGGTACGGCCCTGATGCGGCCAGTGGGCCCCTGTCGCTGTCCGGTGCCCTCCGAGTGGCACCATCGAGGCATGGTCCAGGTGTGTCTCAACGGGTCCCGAGGTGCCGCCGACGGCGCGGTCGTGCCGCTGTCACCGCAGGCCCTGGCCGAGTCGGCGGCCGCGGCCGTCGCGGCCGGTGCCACGGACATCCATGTCCATCCCAAGTCCCCGTGCGGTGACGACACCTTGTCGCCCCGGGTGCTCGCGGCGACCCTCGACGCCATACGGGCGCGGGTGCCGGTGCCGGTCGGGGTGACCACGGGCGCCTGGACGGAACCCGATCCCGCGCGGCGGCTGGAGCGGGTGCGGGACTGGACCGTGCTTCCCGATCACGCCTCCGTCAACTGGCATGAGTCGGGGGCGGAGGAGCTGGCGGCCGCGCTCATCGAGCGGGGGGTGGGTGTGGAGGCGGGTATCTGGTCCGGGACGGACGCGGCCTCGCGGTTCGCCGTGTCGCCGCTCGGGCCCCGGGTGCTGCGGGTGCTGGCCGAGGTGACCGACGGGTCTCCGGAGACCGCCCAGGACACGGCGCGTGCGCTGTTGGCCGAGGTGGGGGCCGCGCACGGCCGCCCGGTGCTGCTGCACGGTGAGGACGGCGGTGCGTGGCCGGTGCTGCGGCTGGCCGGGCGGCTGCGGCTCGCGACCCGGATCGGGCTGGAGGACACGCTGGTCCTGCCGGACGGGGAACCCGCGTCCTCCAACGCTCAGTTGGTGGCTGCGGGGCTGGTCCAGTACGGGTGGGCCCAGCGGTCGTCGTAGGGCAGGGCGAGGAGTTCGGACCGGGTCGCCAGGTCGTGCTCGCCCTGGGTGCGGAGGCGGGCGGCGCCGGGGCCGGAGAGCCAGGTGCGCAGGTCCGCGATGCCGGTCTCCTCACTGTCGTCGTACCACCAGGTGAACGGGGAGGCGTCGGACAGCAGGTCGTAGAGCCAGACGTCGGCGCAGTGGGCGAGGTGGGTGTCGGCGACCGGGGTGCGGGGCCAGTCGTCGAGGAACGGGGTCACCGTTGTGGCGATCGTGGCGCAGGTGTCGAAGATGTCATCGATGCCGTAGGGCGGGTCGGGTGCGGCGAGGGCGTCCTGCCACCAGGCGTGCAGGAACGAGTCGATCGCGGCGGCCTGCTCCGGTGGCCAGGAGCGCCAGTCCACACGGGTCAGCCCGTGGGCGCCGTAGTTGATCGCGCCCAGGGTGCCGTCGGCCATCGCGCGGGCCGCCTGCGGCAGGAGGCGGCGCATGACGGCGGCGTGGTCGTCGAAGTGGTCGGAGACCTCGAAGAGGTAGTACTGCACGACATCCAGGGGCACGGGGATGTCCGGCGTACGCAGATACGCGGTCTCCTCGGGGGCGTGACAGTAGCCGCAGCCGGTCTCGTCGGGGCTCGACGCGCCGCGGAAGACCGTGGATATGCGCGCGAGGGCGGTGTCGAGGGTCGGTGAGGACATGGTTCGTCCCGTCAGGACTCCGTGCGCGGCGGTCCCGCCGGCCGAAGATCGCGACGTTACCAGCGGCCGATCCGGTCGCTCCACCGCATTCCCGCGTCCGAAGGCCGGGTTGCGTCCCGTGTGGGTCAGCCGCAGCGGGTCGTGTTCTCCTGGTGGTCCAGCTTGCGTTCCACCATCAGGCGGGAGCCTGCCTGGCGTTGGCCGAACGCGTCGTCCGGGTTGGACAGGACGCAGGTGTCCAGGGAGAGGCAACCGCAGCCGATGCAGTCGGTGAGGTGGTCCCGGAGGCGGTTGAGCTGCTTGATGCGTTCGTCCAGCTCGGAGCGCCAGGCCTCGGAGAGGCGGGCCCAGTCCTCTCGGGTGGGCGTGCGTTCCTCGGGGAGTTCGGCCAGGGCCTCGCGGATCGTGGCGAGGGGGATGCCCACGCGTTGGGCGGCCCGGACGAAGGCGACCCGGCGGAGGGCGTCGCGGTGGTACCGGCGTTGGTTGCCGGTGGTGCGGCGGCTGGTGATCAAGCCCTTGGACTCGTAGAAGTGCAGGGCGGAGACGGCGGCGCCGCTGCGGGCGGCGAGCTGGCCGACCGTGAGTTCGTGGATCTTCTCGGGAATCTGGGGCACCCCTCGAAGCCTACCCATGCCTCCGTTGACACAGGCCCCGCGGCCGACCATGCTAAGCAGTCGCTTAGAGTTCGGGACGAGGAGGCGCGACATGGCAGAGCCGAGGGTGTTCGCAGGGGCCGACGAGCTGAAGGCCGCGGTGGGTGAGCAGCTGGGGTACACCGACTGGCTGGACGTCGACCAGAAGCGGATCGACCTTTTCGCCGAGGCCACCGGCGATCACCAGTGGATCCATGTCGACCCCGAGAAGGCGGCCGCCGGACCGTTCGGGACCACCATCGCGCACGGGTATCTGACCCTGTCGCTGCTGCCGCTGTTCGGGCCGCAGCTGATCAAGGTCGAGAACGTGAAGATGGGCGTCAACTACGGCACCAACAAGGTGCGTTTCCCCGCGCCCGTGCCGGTCGGCTCGCGACTGCGGGCCACCGCGGTGATCACCGGGGTCGACGACGTGGCCGGCGGCGTCCAGGTCACCGTCGCCTTCAGTGTCGAGCGCGAGGGCGGCGACAAGCCGGTGTGTGTCGCCGAGTCGGTTTCGCGCTACTACCTCTGAGCGGCTACTTGGTCACTCCCACCATCCGCAGCACGAGGTCGGCGTAGAGCGCGCCGACCTCGTCGGGCGTCATGGGGCCGTCGACGGTGAACCAGCGGGCCACGTCGATGCAGAGGGAGAGGACGGCGAGGGTCGTGCCCTTGACGTCCAGGACGTCGAACTCGCCGGAGGTCACGCCGTCCTCGATGATGCCGCGCACCTCGGCGTCGCACTGGCGGCGCAGGGCGAGGATCTCGGCGCGGGCGTCCGGGCCGAGGGAGTCCAGTTCGTACTGGACGACCCGGGCCGTGGTGCGGCCGCCCGCATGCCAGCGGACGAAGGAGCCGACCGCGTCCGCGAGGCGTTCGGTCGCGGTGCCCTCGCGGCGGGCCGCGGTCCGCAGGATCTCCAGGGCCTTCGCGTGGCCGATCCTGCTGATGCGGTGGAGCAGCTCTTCCTTGGTCTTGTAGTGGATGTAGAGGGCTGCCGGGCTCATGCCCGCGCGGCCCGCGATGTCCCGGGTCGTCGTGGCGTGATACCCGCGCTCGGCGAAGGCCTCCACCGCGGCGACCAGCAGTCTCCGTGCCGCGTCGGGCGTGACCTCGCCCCACGCCTGCGTCTCGCCGCCGGCCGTGTCCTCCGCCGTACCCATCGCTTGCCCCTCTCCACTGACAGAGGCACCACCATACCGCCGAAGCTGAGCGAGCGCTTAGCCCGGCCGCTCAGAGCTTCTCGAACGGGCTGTATGCGCGGGCCTGGGCGTCCTGCCGGTCCCGGATGACCTTGGCCAGGGTGAAGGCGGAGGTGACCAGGTACAGGACGGCGATCGCGAGGAAGGCCCGCACCCAGGCGTCGGCGTCCAGCTTGAAGATGCCGATCGCCGTGGCGGCCATGGCGACGGCGAAGGAGGCGACCGCCTGGCCGTAGAAGGCGGCGGTGTTCTGGGGCTTGCCCGATGTGTCACTCATGGGTCGAGTGTGGGCGGGCGGAGGCCGGGCCACATCCGTCGAGGTACTCAGGTCCCGTACTCAGAAGGCCGAGACTCCGGTCAGCGCGCGACCGATGACCAGTTTCTGGATCTGGCTGGTGCCCTCGTACAGGGTCATCACGCGGGCGTCGCGGAGCAGTTTGCCCGCCGGGTACTCGTCGATGTAGCCGTAGCCGCCGAAGACCTGGAGGGCGTTGTTGGCGGCCCGGACCGCGGCCTCCGAGGCGAACAGTTTGGCCTTGGAGGACTCGGTGGTGAAGGGCTCGCCCCGGTCGATCAGGTCGGCGACCCGCCAGGTCAGCAAGCGTGCCGCGTCGACGTCCACGGCTATGTCGCTGATCAGTTCCTGGACCAGCTGGTGGTGGGCGATCGACTTGCCGAACTGTTCGCGTTCGCCGGCGTACTTCACCGCCGCATCCAGGGCCGCCTGCGCCAGGCCCACGCAGCCCGCGGCGACCGACATCCGGCCCTTGGCGAGCGCCGACATGGCGACCGAGAAGCCCTTGCCCTCGATGGCGAGCATCGCGGTCGCGGGGACCCGGACGTCCTCCAGGACCAGTTCGGCCGTCGCCTGGCCGCGCAGGCCGAGCTTGCCGTGGATGGTGCGGCGGGTCAGTCCGGGGGTGTCGGTGGGGACCAGGAAGGCGGAGACGCCCTTGTGGCCGGGGGCGTCCGTGGAGCGGGCGAAGAGGAGGACGACGTCCGCCCAGGTGCCGTTGGTGATGAACATCTTCGTGCCGTTGATGACGTAGTCGTCGCCGTCGCGCACGGCACGGGTGGCGAGGTTGCCCGCGTCGGAGCCGGTGCCCGGTTCGGTGAGGCCGAAGCAGCCGACCTGCTCACCCGAGGTGAGGCCGGGCAGCCACCGGCGCTTCTGGCCCTCGCTCCCCCAGGCCGCGATCGTCTTGGCGACCAGGCCGAGGGAGACGGACACGATGCCGCGGACCGACGAGTCGCCGCGTCCCAGCTCCTCCGTCACCAGGCAGTACGCGAGGTGGTCACCGCCCGAGCCGCCGTACTCCTCGTCGATCGTCAGACCCAGGAAGCCGACCTCGCCCAGCTTCTTCACGATCGAGCGGTCGACCTCCTCGGCGCGGTCCCAGGCGATGACGTGCGGGGCGATCTCGCGGTCCACGAAGTCCCGGGCGAGCTGCCGTACGGCCTCCTGCTCCTCGCTGAGCCCCAGGTTCACCACGAGATCACCTCACTTGAAAGCCGTACATTTAAATTAGCACTGCTAGTTTCTTGTCGCAGCCCTACTATGTGCGCCATGGCCCGACCGCGCAAGCCCCTCCTCAGCACCGACCGGATCGTCGAGACGGCACGCGCGCTCGTGGACGCGGAGGGCCTCGCGGCCGTCTCCACACGCCGGCTCGCCGCGGAGCTGGGAGTCAGCGGGCCCTCCCTCTACAACCACTTCCGCACCAAGGACGAGATCCTCGAAGCGGTCGCCGACTCGGTCAGCTCGCAGGTCGACCTGTCGATGTTCGAGGACGGACGGGAGTGGCGGACCGCCCTGCACGACTGGGCCGTGTCCTATCGAACGGCCCTGCGGGACCATCCGAACATCGTCCCGGTGCTGGCCCAGGGTCCCGGGCGCCGGCCCGCCGGCCTGCGGCTCGCGGACGCGGTGTACGGCGCGATGGTCGACGCCGGCTGGCCGCCCGCGCAGGCCACTTCCATCGGTGCGCTGATGCGGTACTTCATCATGGGCTCCGCGCTGGGTTCGTTCGCCGGCGGTTTCGTCGACGACCAGAGCGCCTACGACCCCGCCGACTATCCGCATCTCGGGCAGGCCCATCTCCTGGCCGAGCAGCAGGAGAAGATCGACGAGCGGGCCTTCGAGACCGGGCTCACGGCACTGCTCGACGGGCTGGTCCAGCAGTACGAGCAGGTCAGGCGGGCCCAGTAACACGCTTCGGTGGGCGCCGAAGTGTCCGGGGCCCATGCTGGAAGGCATGACCTCCAGAGATCCTCAGGCGGCGGAACTGGCCCGGCTCGCCTCACTCGTCGCCGACGAGACACGGGCCTCCTGTCTGCTGGCGCTGCTCGACGGCCGGGCCTGGACCGCGAGTGAGCTGGCGCGGCACGCGGGGGTTGCCGCGTCGACCCTGAGCGAGCACCTGGGCAAGCTGGTGGCCGGCGGGCTGCTGACCGAGGAACGGCAAGGGCGGCACCGCTATGTGCGGCTCGCGGACGCGCGGGTGGCTCAGCTGGTCGAGGAACTCGCCTCCCATGTGGCGCCGGGTTCCGCCGTGCGGCCGCGGAATCTGCGGGAGTCGAGCGCCGGGTCGGCGATGGCGCGGGGGCGTACGTGCTACGACCACCTCGCGGGGCGGCTCGGCATCGCGGTGACGGACGCGATGACGTCCCGTGCACTGCTGCGCCAGGACACCGGGTTCGCATTGACGGAGGCCGGGTTGAAGTGGTTCGGCGAGGTCGGCATCGCCCTCGACCGCAAGGGCAGGCGCCCACTGGCCCGAGCATGCCTCGACTGGACGGAACGGCGGCCGCACCTCGCGGGGGTCGCGGGCGCGGCGCTCTGCCGGCACGCGTTGGACGTGGGTTGGTGTGTCCGGATCGGCTCCGAGCGGGCGGTGAAGGTGACTCCGTCGGGTGAGCGGGCGCTGACGGAGCTGTTGGGAATCGAGGCGACGGCGTTGCAGTGATGTTCGCGGACGATCGGTGGGCACCTGCGGGTGCGTCGTGGCCGGTCGCGCCCACGCGGCGGAGCCGCACATCGATACAGCCCCGCGCCTCTTGGGTCGCTGACAGCACCCTGTCCGAAATCCGCGAGCTCCCCTTCTCCGTCCTTCCTAACCTCAGGAGCATGATGAACCCCCGCCGTCCCGACCTCCTCGCCGCCGGCGCAGCGACCGTCACCGTCTTCCTCTGGGCCTCCGCCTTCGTCTCCATCCGGAGCGCCGGAGCCGAGTACTCGCCGGGCGCGCTGGCGCTGGGTCGACTGCTGGCGGGAGTCCTGACGCTGGGCGCCATCTGTCTCGTACGGCGAGAGGGGTTGCCCGCCCGGGCCGCGTGGCCCGGCATCCTGATCTCCGGCATCCTCTGGTTCGGCGTCTACATGGTCGCCCTGAACTGGGGCGAGCAGCAGGTGGACGCCGGAACCGCCGCTCTCGTCGTGAACATCGGCCCCATCCTCATCGCCCTGCTCGGCGCACGGATACTCGGCGACGCGCTGCCGCCGAGGCTGCTCGCGGGGATGGCGGTGTCGTTCGCGGGAGCGGTCGCGGTGGGGCTGTCCATGTCGGGTGAGGGAAAGTCGTCCGTGCTCGGCGTCGCGCTGTGCCTGCTCGCCGCGGTCGCGTATGCCGGCGGGGTCGTGGCGCAGAAGCCCGCTCTCGGTGCGGCGAGCGCACTGCAGGTGACCACGTACGGCTGTCTCGTCGGGGCCGTGGTCTGTCTGCCGTTCGCGGGGCAGCTGGTCCACGAGGCGGCTGACGCGCCCGTGCCGGCGACCCTCAACATGGTCTATCTGGGCGTCTTCCCGACCGCGCTCGCCTTCACGACCTGGGCCTACGCGCTGGCCCGCACCACGGCCGGACGCATGGGCGCGACCACCTACGCCGTGCCCGCGCTCGTCGTGCTGATGTCCTGGCTGGCGCTCGGCGAGGTGCCGGGGCTGCTCACGCTGGCGGGCGGGGTGCTGTGTCTCGCGGGTGTCGCGGTCTCGCGTTCGCGGACCGCGGCCGCCGGGCCACGGTCCGCGAAGGCCACCGAATCAGCGTGAACGCGCCCGGTCCGCGAGGACCTTGATGGAGACCAGGGCGATCACCGAGAGCGCGATGATGTAGGCGGACACCGACATCGACGTGCCCGTCGTCTCCAGCAGCAGCACCATCAGGAAGGGCGCCAGGCCGCCGCCGCAGACCGCCGCTATCTGGTAGCCGAGGGAGGCGCCGGTGTACCGCATCTCCGGCGTGAACAGCTCGGCGAACAGGGCGGCCTGGGGACCGTACATGATGCTGAGGAAACAGCTGGCGACGAACGTGCCGACCGCCAGCCACAGCAGCGAGCCGGTGTCGATCAGGAGGAAGAGCGGTATCGCCCACAGGGCGATGCCCACGGCGCCGAGCGTGTAGATCCGGATACGGCCGTAGCGGTCGGAGAGCGCGGCGGCCGCCGGGATCAGGACGAGCTGGGTGAGGCTGACGCAGAGGGAGACGGTGAGGACCGCGCTCTTCTTCATGTCCAGTTCGCGGGTCGTGTAGTCGAGGACGCCGGTGATGAGGATGTAGAAGGTCGCGGTGTTCACGGCGAAGGAGCCGCCGGCCAGGAGGACCGTGCCGAGGTGGTCGCGCATGATCGTGCGCAGCGGGGAGCCCTGCTGCGACTTCTCCTGCTCGGCCAACGCCTTCTCCGCGTCGCGGAATTCCGGGGTCTCCTCGACCTTGGCGTGGATGTACCAGGCGAGGCCGAGCACGAACAGACCGATGAGGAAGGGCACTCGCCAGGCCCAGGCGGCGAACTGGGTGTCCGTGGTGAAGGCGCCCGCCAGCAGGAAGACCGTGTTGGCGGTCACCACGCCGATGGGGACGCCGAGTTGGACGACGCTGCCGTAGATGCCGCGCTTGCCCTCGGGGGCGTACTCGGTGGCCAGCAGCATGGCGCCGCCCCACTGCGCGCCGACGGCGACGCCTTGGAGGACGCGGAGGGTCACGAGGAGGACGGGCGCGGCGACGCCGATCGTCTCGTACGTCGGCAGCAGGCCGATACCCGTGGTCGCCAGGCCCATGAGGGTGAGCGCGAGGACCAGCATCGGCTTGCGGCCGCGCTTGTCGCCGAGGTGGCCGGCGACGATGCCGCCGATCGGGCGGGCGAGGAAGCCGACCGCGAAGGTCGCGAAGGAGGCGAGGACTCCGGCGGTGGAGCTGCCCGCCGGGAAGTACAGGTCGCCGAGGACGAGGGCGGCGGCGATGCCGAAGACGAAGTAGTCGTACCACTCGACGGCTGAGGCGAGCGCGGCCGCCGTGGCGACGCGGCGGCGGTTGACCGTGGGGAGGGCGGTCGGGGTGATGGGCTGAGCGGAGGGGGCCATGTCCATGCGGTGCACACTCCGATGGGTGCGGTGGGGACGTTGGCGGCGAACATACTAACCGGACGGTATGGAGGCAATGGTTGCGCCGGAAGGTTGCCCGGGGCACTCAGGGGGCCGGTGGGCATGCCGCCGGCCCCGGCCTCTCCTGAGGTCGGGGCCGGTATGTGGCGCTCTAGAAGACGACCAGCGCCCTGCCGCCCTTGCCCGCGAGCATGTTCTCGAAGGCCGCCGGGATGCCGTCCAGGGCGATCCGCTCCGTCACCAGCGCGCCCAGGTCCAGACGGCCCGCGCGGACGTGCTCGGCGAGCACCGGGAGATCCTCCGCCGGGTTCGCGTTGCCGTAGACGCAGCCGGAGAGGGTGCGGCCCCAGTGGAAGAGCTCCAGGGCGTTGAAGGTGACCTGCTGGTCCTTGCCGCCGATGCCGACGACCGTCGTACGGCCGCCGCGCCGGGTGGAGTCCCAGGCGGTGCGGATCGTGGTCGCGCGGCCGACGCACTCGACGGCGACGTCGACGCCCTGCTTGCCGGTCAGGCCGCGGATCTCGCGGGCCGTGTCCTCGGAGGCGACGACGTAGTCGGTGGCACCGGCCTCGCGGGCCAGCTCCTCCTTCGCCGGGGAGACATCGACGGCGACGATCTTCGCGGCGCCCGCGATCCGGGCCGCCTGGAGAGCGGCGAGGCCCACTCCCCCGACGCCGTACACCGCGACCGTCTCGCCCTCGCGGACCCGTGCCGAGTGGTGGACGGCGCCGTAGCCGGTGAGGACCGCGCAGCCCAGGAGGGCCGCGTCCGTGAGGGGGATGCCCTCGGGGAGCGGCAGGACGCAGGAGGCCGGGACGACCGTCTCCTCGGCGAACGCGGCGACGTTCAGACCGGGGTGGAGGTCGGTGCCGTCGGCGGTGCGGGCGTAGACGTCCGCCGTGCCGTTGAGGGCGTTGGCGCACAGCCAGACCTCGCCGAGCGAGCAGGCATGGCAACTGCCGCAGGACGGGGCCCAGTTGAGGACGACGTCGGTGCCGGGCGCCACGCCCGTGACGCCCTCGCCGACGGCAACCACCGTGCCCGCGCCCTCGTGGCCGAGCACGGCCGGGACCGGTACCCGCATCGTGCCGTTGGACAGGGACAGGTCGGAGTGGCAGACGCCGGCGGCGGCGAGCCGGACGCGGACCCGGCCGGGGCCGGGGTCCGGGAGCTCGATGTCGGTGACCTCCAGGGGAGCGCCCACGGCGGGAAGGACTGCTGCGCGAACCACGTGAAGGCTCCTAGAACTGGAGGGACTTGGTCTGGAGATACTCGGCGAGACCGTGCGAGCCGAGCTCGCGGCCGACGCCGGACTGCTTGTAACCGCCGAACGGGGCGAGGGGGTTGAAGCGGCCCCCGTTGATGTCGACCTGGCCGGTGTCCATCCGGCGCGCGAAGGCCACCGCCTCCGCCTCCTCACCGGCCCAGACGGCGCCCGCGAGGCCGTACACCGTGCCGTTGGCGATGCGCAGGGCGTCCTCCTCGTCCTCGTAGCGCAGGATCGACAGGACCGGGCCGAAGATCTCCTCCTGCGCGATCGTCATGTCGGGCGTGACGTCGGCGAAGACCGTGGGCGCCACGAAGCAGCCCTGCTCACGCGGGGATTCGGGGCCGCCGGCGACGAGTCGCGCGCCCTCCGCGACACCCTTCTCGATGTAACCCCGCACGCGGGCCTGCTGCTTGGCGTTGACGACCGGGCCGATGCGGTCGCCGTACTTGGCGGCGGCGGTGGCGGCGAGTGCGACCGCCTCCTCGTACTGCTCCCGGTGGACGAGCATCCGCGTCCAGGCACTGCACGTCTGGCCGGAGTTGGACATCACGTTGGCGACGCCGACGTTGACCGCCTTGGCGAGGTCGGCGCTCGGCAGGATCACGTTGGCGGACTTGCCCCCGAGTTCCAGGGCGACCTTCTTGATCGCGGCACCGGCCGTCGCGCCGATCTGCCTGCCGACGGCCGTGGAGCCGGTGAAGGAGACCAGGTCGACGTCCGGGTGCTCGGCGAGGGCCTGTCCCGCGACCGGGCCGAAGCCCGTGACGAGGTTGAAGACGCCCGCCGGCACGCCGGCCTCGTGAACCGCCTCGGCGAAGAGCTGGGCGACGAGCGGGGTGTCCTCGGCGGGTTTCAGGACGACCGTGCAGCCTGCCGCCAGAGCGGGGGCGACCTTGGCGACGATCTGGTGCAGCGGGTAGTTCCAGGGCGTGATCGCACCCACCACACCGATCGGCTCCTGGCGGACGATCGAGTTGCCGACCTGCTCCTCGAACGCGTAGGTCGCCGCCAGCTCGGCGTAGGAGCCCGCGACCGCGAGGGGGACGGCGGCGTGGACGTTCTCGGAGAACTTCAGGGGCGAGCCCAGTTCGGCGGTGACCGTCTCGGCGATCTCGTCCTTGCGGGCGACCAGGACGTCCCGGAGGGCGGCCAGGCGGGCGGCCCGCTCGGCCGGTGCCGTCGCGGCCCAGGCCGGGAGGGCGGCACGGGCGGCCCGTACGGCGGTGTCGACGTCCTCGGCGGTGCCGGCCGGGACCCGGCCGATCACCTGCTCGTCGACCGGGTTCACGACCTCGATCGCGTCCCGGCCGGCGGCGGGCCGCCACTCGCCGTCGATGTACATGCCGTCGTGTGCCTTCATGGTGCTTCCTCCCGGCGGGGCCGTGTCGTCGTCCGGCTCAGTCCGCCTCATAAACTAGCGACGATAGTTTTCGCGCGCCAGACGCCCCGGTACGTGACGCATGCCATCAGAAGTCGACCCGGGCCCTGTCGTCCACCCTCCCCACGGACTCCTGGCCGAAAGCCTGCTCGTACGCCCGCCGGATCTCCTCGATCCTCCGGTCGCTCGCCCCCGCCCGCGCGACCGGATGGAGCAGGTTCAGCTCGTAGGACCGCTCCTTCTCGATCGTCCCGTCGGCGTCCCGCCACTGCCCGCGACCGGTCTGCACCGTGAGTCCGTCCGGGAAGTCGGGCGTGACCTCCTTGTCGACGAAGCCCATGAACTGCTTGTCGGTGACCGCCGGGCCGCCGTCGGGCCGCTCGGTGTCGAAGAGGAGCGAGGTCTCGATGTACGGCTCCCCGCGCCGCGGTGTCCCGTCGTCGAGGGTGGCGTACGCGGTGGGAGCACCGACGGCGAGCAGCAGACCGACGGCGGTGAGGACGGCCCGGGTCCGGGTGAAGCGCCCGTTCATGCGCCCATGCCTGGCGGGCCTCGCTTCCCGGGACCGGGGAGCCGCGCCGGGCGGGGCGGACGCGAGGCCTGTCCGGCGGAACGGCCGACGGCACCGCGCTCTCTCCGCTCACTCCTCCAGGTCCGGCAGCCGCGCCGGGGCCGGGCAGACGCGTTCGCCGTGCTGGTCGAAGACGAAGAGGTGGGCGAGGTCGACGAGGAGGGGGACCTGCATGCCGTGGCGGAAGTCGATGTCGGGGGTGGTGCGGACGATCAGGTCGCCGGGGAGGCGGCCGTCCGGGGGTGCCACGGGGGCGCTGTCCCTCGGCTCGTCGAGGACGACCACCGGCCCCGCTCGCAGGGCGCCCGCGCGTTCCCTGAGCCGGTCGAGGACGCGGGAACCGTTCTCGCGGCGGCGGCGCCGGGTGGGGCGGGCGGTGGGGCGCGGGGCTTCCAGGTCCGGCACGACGGCGGGGCTGGAGCCGGTGTTGAAGTGCACGAGGACCTCGTGCCCCTGGAACTCCACGTGCTCCACGAGACCGGTGAGCGCCATCTCGCCGGGTCGCGCGGCGGACGGCTTGGCGATCCGGACCGCCTCCGAGCGCAGCCCCACGATGACCTCCCGGCCCTGCTGGACCCGGAGCAACTGGTGGTCCAGGGAGAGCGGTTCGGGCAGCCGCAGAAACTGCTTGCCGAGGCTGATGGTCATCGCGCCGCCGAGCGGGGCACGCACCAGCCCGCGCAGGAGGTTGATGCGCGGGGTGCCGATGAAGGCGGCGACGAAGACGTTGCGGGGCAGCGCGTACACCGAGCGCGGGGTGCCGACCTGTTGCAGGACGCCGCCGCGCATGACAGCGACCCGGTCGCCGAGGGACATGGCCTCGGACTGGTCGTGGGTGACGTAGATCGTGGTGACGCCCAGCTCGCGGGTGAGCGCGGATATCTCGGCGCGCAGATGGTTGCGGAGTTTCGCGTCGAGGTTGGACAGCGGCTCGTCCATCAGGAACGCGGAGGGGTGGCGGGCGATGGCCCGGCCCATGGCGACGCGCTGGCGTTCGCCGCCGGAGAGCTGGGCGGGGAAGCGGTCCAGGAGTTCCTCGATGCCCAGCATGCGGGCGGTGGCGTCGACCCGGGGGCGGGGGTCGGCGCCGGGGGCCTCGAAGCGCAGCGGGAAGCCGATGTTGTCGCGGCTGGTCATGCTCGGGTACAGGGCGAAGTTCTGGAAGACCATCGCCATGTTCCGGCCGGACGGCGGCAGGTCGTTGGCGTACTCGCCGTCGAGCAGCAGGCGGCCCTCGTCGATCTCCTCGAGGCCCGCGATCATCCTCAGCACGGTGGACTTGCCGCAGCCGGAGGGCCCGAGCAGGACCAGGAATTCGCCGGGCTCGATGTCCAGCGACATCCGGTCCACCACCCGGGCGCCCCGGGTGTAGCTCTTGCTCACGTCGTGCAACGAGATGGCGCGTGTCATGGCAGGTGTCCCCGAGGGCCGGCTGAGCGCTGATGCTCGATGGTCGGACGCCCCGCCCGAGTCGAACGGGGCTCGTGGGTCACGGAAGTTAACGGATTGTGCGCACCGGGGGGAAGAGAACGGGCAGGATCGGACGGCGCCGTCCAGCAAGTGAGAAAACGGACGCTCGCATTCAGCGCCGGGCGGCGGACGCGGGCGGTTCGCGGGTCTCGACGAGGTGGGCGAAGACGACCACGTTGCCCGAATATCCGGTCCTGCGGTCGTAGTTGCCGCCGCAGGTGATCAGCCTCAGTTCGGGGCGGCCCCGGTTGCCGTACACCTCGCGGTTGGGGAACCGGTCCTTCTCGTAGGACTTGATGGCGTCGACGGCGTACACGGCGACCCGTCCGTCGGCGCGCGTCACCTCGACCAGGCGGCCGCGCCGCAGTTCGCCGAGGCCGGCGAAGACGGCCGGTCCGGTGTCGGTGTCCAGGTGGCCGACGGCGACGGCGGTGCCCTGCTGCCCGGGGGACGGGCCGGCCTCGTACCAGCCCACCCGGTTCGCGTCGTCGTCGGGAGGTGCGGGCAGCCGCCGTTGGCGGTCGAGCCGCAGGCTCATGACCGGGGCGTCGACATCGAGGAAGTCGATGGCGAGACGGGTCGCGCGGGAGCGCGGCAGAGACGGGGGCCGCGGTGCGGGTGGCGAGGGCGGGGCGGCCTTCGGCGGGGGCCGCCGCGGCGCGGCGGGGCGGGGCGGGGCCGGCTCCCCGGTGCGCGGCGGTGCGTCCGGGCGCCGCGAGGCCCGCTCCTGGCCTGGCGGCGGTACGTCCGGACTTCGCGGGGCCGACACCCCGGTGCCGCGCGGAGCCTGTTGCGCGGCTCCCCGGGCGTCGGTCCGGACGGTGGCGGGCGCTGCCGCCGGGGGGCCGGGCCGGGCGGCCTCGACCGCCCCGCCCGACTCCTCGCCCTGGGTCCACCAGACGCCGCCCGCCACCAGCGAGACGGTCATCACGACCGTTCTCGCCAGGCGGTAGGCGCGCGTCCGGTGCCAGGGCCTGCGTCGACGACTACGCGCCATGCGGGCGACGGCGGAGCCGGAACCACACCACCCCGCCGGCCGCGGCCACACCTACGGCCGCGGCGCCGGCGACCGGGGCGAACGCCTGGTCGCGCGCGATGCCGCCGCCACCGGCGGGCGGGCCGCCGTTCGGACCGCCCGGGCCGCCGCCGGGACCACCGGGGCCGCCGGGCGGGGTGACGCAGTCGACCTTGAACACCTTGTGCTTGCCCGCGCCCGACCCACCGGTGATGTTCCAGGTGAGCTTGTACTGCCCGTCGGGCAGCGTGTAGTCCAGCGTGTGCCCGGCGCCGGTCGGGAGCGCGATCTCACCAGAGAGGGTGGCACCGTTGGCGACGGGCGGCTGGGTCACGATGTTCCAGGTGATCTCCTGGCCCTGGTCGAAGTTGGCGGCGTCGATGTAGAACTTGCAGACCTTCGGCTCGTCGCGCGGGTCGCCGTACGGCGTGCGCGCTACGTTTCCGAAAGGCGCCGTGTGGATCTTGACGGTGCCGTTGTCTCCGGGCGCCAGTGGCACGGCACCCGCCGTGGCCATCCCGGACAGCGGGCCGAGCGCGACGGTGAGTGCCGCGAGCGTGGCGGTGCGCGCTCCGGCTCGGCGGGCGAGAGACGTGGTGGGCATACGAAGTCCTCCGAGTCAGGTGATTGTCGTACAAATCACGCTTCACCTGACTCTCTTTCACATCCCGTTCATCAAAAGGCGGAGCCTCGCCTTACGACCCGTCAGTCATCGCTCGTCCGGCCCAAGGCGACCCCCGGCCGACGGGGCGCGACAGGCTCCGCGGCCGGCCTCGCCGGTGAGCGCAGCGCGACACCCGAGGAGAGCAGCAACAGCACGCCCAGCATCACGAACGGTGCCGCCACGCCTGCCACGCCCGCGACCAGGCCCGCCGTGGCGGGGGCGGCGACCTGGCCCAGGCGGTTGCCGGTCAGCCGTAGCGCGAGGGCCGTGGAGCGGGCGCCGTCGGGGGCCGCCTGGACGACCGTCGTCATGGACAGCGGCTGTCCGACACCGAGGCAGAAGCCGAGTGCGGCGAGCATCACGGCGAGCGCCCACACCGGCACCGGCAGGGCGATGCCCGCGCACAGCAGGGCCGCCAGCAGGCACGTGACGGTGAGCAGGAGCGAGCGGCCCAGCAGGCGCAGCAGCGGGGTCAGCACCAGCCGGCAGGCGATCGTGGCCGCCGCGCGGAGGCTGAGCAGCAGACCGATGACGGAGGGCGCGATGCCGCGGTGTTCGCCGACCACCGGGAGGTAGGCGGTGAGGATGTCGGTCGCGGAGAGCACGGCGAGGCTGACGAAGATGCCGGCGGGCACGCCCCGGGCCCGGAGGATGCGCTGGACGGGGACGCGATCACCGTGTCCCGCACGGGACTTGGCCGCCGTGTCGCGCTGCTCTATGCGCCACAGCGAGGTGAGTGCGACCGCGCCCCCGGCCCCCGCCACGATCAGCGCGAGGGCGCTCGTGCCCGCCATGTCCGGGCCGCCGATCAGCGCGCCCGCCGCGACGGGTCCGACCAGTTGGCCGAGGGAGGCGCCGATGGTGAAGTGGCCGAAGTTGCGGTCCTGTTCGTGCGGGGCGGACTGGCGGGCGACGAGGGACTGGGCGCCGATCACGAAGCAGAGGTGGCCGAGGCCCATCACGCCGCTCCAGACGGCCATCACCCAGAGGGAGTTCGCCATGCCGCTCAGCGCACAGCCGCCGGATATCAGGACCACGCCGACCGGCAGCAGGGGCGCGCACCGGCCGTGGTCGGTACGGCGCCCCAGGGGGACGGCCGCGAACAGCGGGAGCAGGGCGTAGACCCCCGCGATCACGCCGATCGCCCGCTCGTCCGCGCCCAACGCCAGCGCCCGGTAGGAGACGGCGGGCCGGGCCATCGACACCGCCCCCTGCGCGAAGCTGAAGGCGATGACGAGGCGGAGCAGCCAGCCGCGGTTCCCACCGGGCGCCATGTTCAAGTCCTCCGGTTCGAGTCCCCTGCTTCGGGGCCCCAGTTGCACGTCCTCGGGTTCAAGTCCCCCGTGGACCAGGTCAGATGATGCCGAACACGATCCCCGCCGCCAGGATGAGGAGGCAGGTCAGCGCCGCCCACTTCACCACGAACCTGGTGTGGTCGCCGAACTCGACCTTCGCCATGCCGACGAGGACGTAGACGGCCGGGACGAGCGGGCTCGACATGTGCAGCGGCTGGCCGACGAGGGAGGCGCGGGCCATCTCCAGCGGCGAGACCCCGTGCGCGGCGCCGGCCTCGGCGAGGACCGGGAGGACACCGAAGTAGAAGCCGTCGTTCGACATGAAGTAGGTGAGCGGGAGGCTCAGCAGACCGGTGACGAGGGCCATGTGCGGGCCCATGCCCTCGGGGATGACGTCGACCATCCAGCGGGCCATGTGGTCGACCATGCCGGTGCCCTGGAGGACGCCCGTGAAGACGGCGGCGGCGAAGACCATGCCGGAGACGTTCAGGACGTTGTCGGCGTGGGCGGCGAGCCGGGCCTTCTGGTCGGGGATGTGCGGGAAGTTCACGGTGAGCACGAGCGCGGCGCCGAGGATGAACAGCACCGGGATCGGCAGCCACTCCATGATCATGGAGGTGAGCAGGGTGACGGTGACCAGCGCGTTGAACCAGTACAGCTTGGGACGCAGGGTGGCGCGGTTCGGGTCGAGGACCGTGAAGCGCTCCTCGTCGTCGTCATCCTCGGCGTCGGTGCCGGAGCCGGAACCGCCGGTGACCTTCTCGGTGCCGGACGCGCCGGAGCCGGAACCTGCGCCCACGAGAACCGTCTCGGACTCCTTCTCCTCGACCTTCTCCTCCACCAGGATCTCGCCCAGCGTCAGCACGCCCAGGCGCTTGCGCTCCCGCAGACCCAGGAAGTACGAGAGGACGAAGACGCCCAGCAGGCCGACGAGCAGGGCCGGGATCATCGGGACGAAGATGTCGCTGGCGTCGAGCTTGAGCGCGGTGGCGGCGCGGGCGGTCGGGCCGCCCCACGGCAGGGTGTTCATGACGCCGTTGGCCATGGCGGCCACACCGGTCATCACGACCAGGCTCATCTTCAGGCGCTTGTACAGCGGGTACATCGCCGAGACCGTGATCATGAAGGTGGTCGAGCCGTCGCCGTCGAGCGAGACGATCGCGGCGAGGATCGCCGTACCGACCACGATCCGCATCGGGTCGGCCTTGGCGAACTTCAGGATCCCCCGGACGATCGGGTCGAAGAGACCGACATCGATCATCACACCGAAGTAGACGATCGCGAACATGAGCATCGCCGCGGTGGGGGCGAGGCTGGTGACGCCGTCGATGACGTAGTCACCGAGGTGGGCGCCCTTCCCTACGAAGACACAGAACAGTGCCGGGATCAGCACGAGCGCCGCGATCGGCGACATCTTCTTCATCATGATCAGGACCAGGAAGGTCGCGATCATGGCGAAGCCGAGGATGGTCAGCATGAGTGGATACCTAACGTTCGCCCTTGAACTCCCACCGGAGTCGGCAGTGCGTTGACGTTAGGACTCGTCAAGCGGCGTTAACAAGACGTTGACATGCGAGCAATAAGCGCAAAACTGCTGGTCACAGCTTTGCGCTGCTCACAGGGTCGCGACGGTGGCCAGATTTACGGGGAAGCCGTTGAGGACCGCGTTGCCCGACAGGGGGTCGAGCAGGCTGCCGTCGAGGAGCTGGTTGACGTTGACACCGGGCTCCTTCAGGGCGTGGTTGAGCCGGGTGCCGGGCCGGTCGTGACCCCAGCCGTGCGGCAGGCTCACCACGCCCGGGCGCACGCCGTCGGTGACCTCGGCCGGGGCGGTCACCTCTCCCCCGGCCCCCTTCACGCGGACGGCCGCCCCGTCCGCCACCCCGAGCCGCTCGGCGTCCTCGGGGTGGATGTGCAGGGTGCAGCGGTTGGTACCACCGGTGAGGGCGGGGACGTTGTGCATCCAGCTGTTGTTGGAGCGCAGATGACGGCGCCCGACGAGGACGAGCCCCTCGGGGCGCTCGGCCAGGGCCTGCCGCAGCCGCGGCAGATCGTCGACGATCGGCTGTGCCAGCAGCTCGACCTTGCCGCTGCGCGTCTTCAGCGGCTGCGGCAGCCGCGACGCGAGCGGTCCGAGGTCGATGCCGTGCGGATGCGCCAGCAGCCGCTCCAGGCTCAGCCCGTCCGGTCGCACGCCGAACCCGTCGCCGTACGGACCGAGGCGCAGCATCATGTCGAGCCGCCGCTCGGGGCCGCTGACTCCGGTGAGCTGCGCGGCGAGCTCCTTCGGGTCGCGGCCGTGCACCGGGGACCACGGCTCCTTGACCGCCTTGCCGAGGGTCTGCCCGATGACCAGGTCGTCGACGGCCGACGGGTCGGCGCCGTGCATACCGGTCGCGGCGAGGACCAGCCGGGCCAGGATCTCGGTCTCGGCCATCCGGCCGGGCTCCAGGGGGACCGCGGGGCGGTTGTAGCGGACCTGGTTGCGGACGGCGAGGGTGTTGAAGGCGAAGTCGTGGTGCGGGCTCTGGGAGGGCGGGGGCGGCGGCAGGACGACGTCGGCGTGGCGCGAGGTCTCGTTGAGATAGGGGTCGACGCTGACCATGAAGTCGAGCGAGTCGAGCGCCTTGTCGAGCCGGTCGCCGTCGGGCACGGACAGCACGGGGTTGGAGGCGACGGCGATGAGCGCCCGGATCGGCTCGCCCTCCTCGGTCGCGGTGTCGATCTCCTCGGCGAGCGCGGAGATCGGCAGCTCGCCCTTCGCCTCGGGGTGCCGGCTCACCCGGGAGTGCCAGCGGCCGAGCGCGAAGCCGTGGCTCGGTCCGGCGGGCCGGGGCGTCCGGTCGGTGGCGGCCTGCGGAAAGAGCGCGCCGCCGGGGCGGTCGAGGTTGCCGGTGAGGATGTTCAGTACGTCGACCAGCCAGCTGGCGAGGGTGCCGTGCGGGACCGTGCAGCTGCCGATGCGGGCGTAGACGGCGGCGGTGGGGGCGGCGGCGAGTTCGCGGGCCAGGGTGCGGATGGTGCCGGCGTCGATGTCACAGGCTCCGGCGACGGCCTCGGGGGTGAAGTCGCGCAGTTCTCGCGGGAGTTCGTCGAGCCCCAGGAGGTGCGGGGCCAGCTCCCCGGTGTCCACCAGGTCTTCCTCGAACAGCACGTACGCCATCGCCGCCAGCAGCAGCGCGTCCGTACCGGGGCGGATCGCGAGGTGGCGGTCGGCGAGCTTGGCGGTGCGGGTGCGGCGGGGGTCGATGACGGTGAGGGTGCCGCCGCGGGCCTTGAGCGCCTTGAGCTTGCCGGGAAAGTCGGGGGCGGTGCACAGACTGCCGTTGGACTCCAGGGGGTTGGCGCCGATCAGCAGCAGATGGTCGGTGTGGTCCAGGTCCGGCACGGGGATCGCGTTGGCGTCTCCGAAGAGCAGCCCGCTGGAGACGTGCTTGGGCATCTGGTCGACCGTCGAGGCGGTGAAGACGCTGCGGGTGCCGAGGCCGGCGAGCAGGACCGGCGGGTAGAGGGCGCCGGCCATGGTGTGGACGTTGGGGTTGCCGAGGACGGCGCCCACGGCGTTCGGCCCGTACCGCTCGACGACCGGCCGCAGCCCCGCGGCCACCGCGTCGAACGCCTCTTCCCAGGTGGCCTCGCGCAGCTCACCGTCCTCGCGTACGAGCGGGGTGCGCAGCCGGTCGGGGTCACCGTCGACGGCGCCGAAGGACGCGCCCTTGGGGCAGATGAACCCCTTGCTGAAGACATCGTCCCGGTCACCGCGGGCGCCGGTGACCCGGGTCCCCTCGATGGTGAGCGTCAGGCCGCAGGTGGCCTCGCACAGGGGGCAGATACGCAGGGCGGTGCGGGACACGGGTCCTCCTGGGGCGACGGTGCCTGTTCCGGCGAGGATACCGACCGGTAGGCATGGAGGGGAGACCTTGCGGGGGTGCGGTCGGAAAACCGCGAGGGGGCGTGGGGCGGGGGTCAGTCGAGTCTGTCGAACAGGATCGGGCCGTTGCCGGTGCCGACGATCAGCTCGCCCCGAGGGCCGGTGTCGAGGGCCGTGCAAGGGGAGGGCAGGGTGATACGGCGCTGGATCGCGCCGCTGCGGGCGTGGGCGACGACAAGGTCGGCACGGTCACCAAGGACGTAGCGCTGTCGGTCGGGGAGAAGAACGCAGAAGTCCGGGTAGAACGCCGGAGGGTGTTCGGTTCGCAAGCCCGGGGAGTCGGAGACTCCGTACCAGTGGCTGTGGCCACGGAACCGGACCTCTCGAAAACGGCGCGGCCGCTCGCCACGGGCCGCGAAAAGGTCCCGAAGGCGGTTCCACGGCAGGGTCACCGCGTCGACGTCACTCACCAGCAGCAGGTCCTCGCCTTCGGGGCCGGGCAGAGCGAAAGCTCCGATGATCCAACTGCTGGGCACCCGCAGTTGCGCCCACCGACGGGTCGTCGTGTCGAGCACGCCGAGCACCTCCGCATCGAGCGCCCACAGGACGATCAGCCTGCCCCCGCAGTGCACCGCTCGCGGGTTCTCGTCGTAATAGGTCCGCTTCTCCCCGCCGACGGAACACGGCTGGTGGGACAGGGGGCCGCGATCGACGTCGAGGACGAGAACTCGGTCGTTCCTGGGCCAGTCGGCCGCGAGCAACAACAGGGATTGCGCCCCGGTCGGGTCGGGAACCACCATCGGCCGCGCCTCGGGGCGCTCGTGGTTCAGGGGCAGGAAGACCGGTCGGCCTTCTGAGGTGAGCATGCCGTCCTGCCGGAAGTCCCAGTACTGCAGCAGCCGCTCCTCGCTCCGGGCGAAAAGCCGTGGCCGACTCCCCGACACCGCGCCCAGCCAGGTCACCGCGTGTTCCCCGACCGGCCGCAGCCGGCGCACCAGCGTGCCGTGCTCCGCCTCCCGGGCCTGGAGCGAGCCGTCCGCGCTGCCCGCCACGACCACCAGTCCTCCCGGCTGTCCGTCGGCGGGCACGACGGCGACGGCCGTCACGGGCCGTACGGCGTCGAGCGCCTCCACGACCCGGCGGCCCTCCAGCCCTTCCCTGAGCCACCAGATGTGACCGCGGTCGTCACCGCACAGCAACCCGTCCTGCGTCGGGTGCAGTGTGGCGACGGACTGCGGCAGCCGTTGCTCGCAGCCGTCGTCGTGCGTGATCAGCCGGCCGTCGACACCGCCGCTGACCAGCCCCTCAGCGGTATAGGCGAGAGCTCGCACGTGGCCCCGGTGGGCGACGGTGCCCGGGCCGAGGGGGCGGCACGCCGGCAGGGACCACTCGCGCACGGAGCCGTCGAGCCCGCCCAGGGCCAGCCTCCCCGAGCCGTCCGGGGCCAGGGCCAGGGCAGTGGCCCACACCTCCTCGGCGGGGTCCGGACCGTGCACGTACATCCGCCCGGCGCCGACGTCCCAACAAACGATCCGGCCCGTCCCGGTGCCGGCGACCAAAACGTCCCGGTCTCGTATCCGGCCCGTGGTGAGCTTGGTGAGCGTGTCGTCGACGGTGAACTCCTGCTCCGCGACCGGCATTCCGGCGCGCAGCACGAGGATGCGTACGCGTCCGGCGTACTCGCCGACGGCGACATAGTCACGGCCGTCGGAAGTGTGGCCCACAGCCGCGCAGCTGGTCGGCAGGATCGCCTGAACGCCCGGGCCGAGTTCGGGCACGGGCAGCCACCGCCGCCACAGCTCATGCGGTCGCGCCAGGTCCCAGCAGCGGATCACCCAGTCCTGCCCCACGCTGACCAGGGCGGACCCGCCGGTCGGGCCGCGGACCTCCCCGACCGCGAGGACCTGTCGCTCATGGGCGGTGACGTGCGTGGAGTCCGCCGCGTGGGGAGTGGGCCACAGTCGTACGACACCGTCCGAGCCGCCGACGCAGACCGTGTCGCCGGCCCGGCACAGGGCCGTAGCCGCGTGCTCCAGCACCTGGCCGCCCACGCGCTCCCCGGTCACGAGGTCGTAGATCTGCAGACCGCGCGCGTTGCCCTGGACGGAGACACAGGCCGTGGGGCCGAGGTCGAAGGCCGCCACGCGGGCCCGGACCCGGTCCACGCTGATGGGCAGGCCGAGCGGGCGACCGTTGTCGAGGTCGATGCGGTGCAGGCGTCCGTCCTGGGTCACGGCCGCGACGATCCACTGCCGTCCGACGCGATGTACGGCCAGCGAGGTGGTGGGCGCGATATCCGTCAGCAGGGTTCTGACGGGTCCGCCCGTGGTGAGGGACGACAGCCGTACGGTGCAGTCCTCGCCCGCGGTGACCAGGAGTCGGCCGAGCGGGTGGCCGTCGACCTGGTCGATGAGGGTGACGGCGCCCTCGTGGCCGGTGACGGTCGACCCCTGACTCTCCTGGAGCGGGACCGAGAAGTACGCCACGAGGCCGTCGTCGCGGCCCAGCAGCAGTATCCCCTGGGCGAGTCCGCGGGGCGCGGCGCACGTGGTGACGCGGGTCCCCGTCTCCGCCGGGGACATCACCACCTCAGGAACGGCTGTCAGCCAATCGGCTCGCTTCTGCCAGTCCTCCAGCTCGTACTTCCACAGGGGACCGCGCTCCCGCCGGGTCAGGGGACGATGAAGTCGCACAGTGGTGAGGCCGTAGAGGAGCAGATGGCCGGTCCGCATCCGCAGGGCGGCTGCCCATGGTTCACCGTGCGAGTCGGCGAGCACCACCAACTGCTCCGGCACATCCGGGAATTCTCGCTCGGCCCGGGGATCCACGGCCGGGACGGGCGGCAGCATCCATGTGCTTCGTTGGTTGCCCTGCCAGATGTGCAGCACCCGCGTGTAGTTAAGCGTCCGCACACTGCCGTTCTCCAACCCGATGTGCCGGTCGGCGTCCAACGCACCCACGGCTTCCTTGAGTTGGGGCAGGACGGTCAGCGTCCACGAGTACCACTCGGCCGCCCCCTGGTGCGCCCGCACCTCGCCCCCGTCGTCCAGGTCGACCCACACCGCGGTGCGCCGCGCGAGGTCCAGGAACCGCGCTCCGTCCTCCCGTGGTACCACCACCCCGTTGCCCAGCCCGAAGCCGACCCCGTCGTACCGGCGCTGTCCCTGCTCCGGATTCCACGCCGCCCACCGTGCCCGCCAAGGCAGCCCCTCGTCCCCATCGTCGCAGGAGGCCGCCAGCACATCGGCCCGACGGCACACCGCCGCCAGTCGCAACAGGGCCCGCGCCTGCGGATCCGCCCCCCTCCCGTCCCGACCCAGCAGCTCCTCCTCCAGATCGCGCACCGCCCGCCCGGCCCGCTGCCCCTCCCTCGTCCGCAGCCCCGGCAGCGCAGCCAGCAGTCGCCCCGGTTCGGCACTCAGCACGAACCCGGCGTCCTGGACCAGCGGGTCGAGCACTCCGCCCTCCCTCGCGTGCAACGCCAAGTACCTGCGCACATACGGATGTTCCACCTGCCGGAGCGTCTGGGTGATCGTCCGCTGCAGCGCCTGCGCGTCCCGCCCTTCCCGCAGATACTCGATCAGCGCCCGGTGATACACCCGGTACACCGACCCCCCGGCCTCCACGCTCTCCACGACGTACGATCCGGCCGCCTGCCGCAGCCATACGACGTCCTCGTCCCCGTAGTCCCGGTCGGTGAGCGACGAGGCCAGCCGCGGCCAGACGCCCGCCCAGGGCAGACCGGCGCCTTGGGCGTAGGCCAGCGGCAGCAGGAGGTCGCGAGCCCGGGCGGCGAGGGGGCCCAGTCGCTGGACGAGGTCGCGTTCCATGGCCTCGCCGGGCAGCCTGGGCAGTGCCTCACGCCACTCCTGGTCGCGCGGGTCCGGTGGGTGCGGGTCCCGGGCCAGGGTGCGGGCGGTGATGCGGGCGACCAGGAAGGAGCGTCCGGCGGCCTCGGCGACGGCTTCGGCGATGGCGTCGAGGAGACGAGGTGCGGCTCGGCGCAGAGTGGAGCCGGGGGCGGCGAGGAGTTTGCGGGCGTAGGCGCGGACGGCGCCGGGATCGCGGTACCGCTCGGAGTCCAGGTGGACGCGCGGCGCGTCGGCGGGCAGCCGGTCGGCGATGTGCGGGCGGGCGCCGACCAGGAGGCGCAGCGGGAGGCGGCGTTCGGGGTCGGTGAGCGGGGCAAGGAGTTCGTCGACGGTCTCGTGGGGGGCGAGGGCCTCGTCGAGGGAGTCGAGGAGGACGACCAGAGGTCTGCTTCTGGTCTGGAGGTGGGCGGAGAGCGCTCCGAGGGAGTCGGCGGCGCAGCCGGCCGCGGCGGAGAGGGCGTCCAGCAGCTGACGGGTGGAGAGGTGGCCGGCGTTCACACGGATGTCGACGTCCCCGGGGCGGGGCAGCAGCGGCGGCAGTCCGTCGCGAGGCACAGCGGCGGCGCGCTCGGGGTGGGTGAGCACGGCGACCATGCCGAGCACCGAGGATTTGCCGGAGCCGGGGTCGCCGGTGACCACGCACAGCCGTTCCTCGGCTCGGCGCGGGTCGAGCCAGGTTGTGATGTCGCCCAGAGCGACGTGTCTGCCGGTGAAGTCCCAGACCCCCTCGGTGGCCATGTCGGTACCGCGCGCCCGGGGCAGGAAGAAGCCGCGCATGTCCTGTTCGCGGGCGTCCTTCTCGCGGGCGGCGACGGCCACGATCCGGTCGATCTCCTCCAGCTTCAGCCCGGCGGCGTCGGGGATGTACCGAGGGTTGGGCAGGAAGGCGGGGATGTCACCGGTGGCGTGCGCGAGGGACCAGACCGGGCGCTGGGCGTGCGGTACCTCGGGGTCGGCGCTGATGGCCGCCATGACCTGTTCGAGGCTGATGTGGGCGGGTGCGTGCCCGACGGTGGCATGGCGGCGTACGGCCCGGTCGAAGGCGGCCGAGAGCGCCCCCGTGTAGGCCTCCTCCTTGCGGCGGGACGCGGAGACCAGCACCAGGCCGGTGTTTCCGTGCTCGGTCACCGGCACTCGGAAGCGGCGGGCGTCCAGGGCGCCCCGCAGTGCTTTGTCGGCGCCCTCTTCGGCGTAGCAGGCGTCGATCAGCACCAGCAACCGCTCGACGGCGGTCCCCTGCCAGAGCTGACCGACCAGGTCTTCCGTGGGCAGGGCCGTGCCATACAGGTCGTCGGTCCGGCTGTCGTGCAGGAGGAGGTAGTGGCTGCCGTTGTCGGGGTCGGTGACTCCGTGGGCGGCGAGGTACACGACGACGTGGTCGTCGGGGCGGCGGTCGGGGGCGGTGGCGAAGCCGCGCAGTGCGGCGCGCAGCTCTTCGCGGGTCGGGTTGAGGCCGGTGTCGGCGCCCCGGCGGTAGCCGAGTTCGTCGAGGAAGAGTTCCTCGATCCGGCGTACGTCGTCGGCGAGTTCGGCGCGTTCGGCGTCGGGGTGGGCCGACACGTCGGTGACGGCGGCGGCGATGAGAAAGCGGCGTGCCGGGTCGGGCACCGGCGTCTCAGCCGGGGACGCGGCAGCCATCGGTCACCGCCCGGCCCGCCTCGGCCGTGTTCAGGTACCGCGTGGCGTCGTGGGCCCGCGCCCCGTTGTGGACCAGATGACAGCGGACACGCTCGCCGAACAATGGCCGCAGGTCCTTCACCAGCGCGACGACGTCTCCCTCGTCGGCGAGGTTGGTCCACTCGGCGACACCACCCGGCCAGTGGCCCGGTCCACCGCTCTCGCCGGTGCGCAGACGGTCGAAGACCAGGTTACGGATGCCGAGGGGCGAGCCCGCTGTCAGCAGGGCACGCACCGGCCACTCGGGGTGCGCGCACAGGGCCTCGTAGGCCACGACGCTGCCCAGGGAGTGCGCCACCACCATCCGGGTCCGCCCGTCCACGGCGTCCGCGACGCGGGACTGGACGGCGTCCCGGACGTGGGTGTCGCACAAGTAGGCGCGGACCTGCTTGAGGTCGAGGACGAGCGTGCGCAGGGCGACCCCTGTGAAGAACCGGGAGCGACTGAGGGCATTCAGGGCGCGCTGGACCACCTGTGGCGTGCGCGCCAGGGTTCTCGCGTCCGGCGGCAGCACGGCGGGGTCCGTGCGGGCCGCCTCTTCCCACCAGGCGAGGAGCAGTTCTATCTCGAAGCCGTCCTCGATGTCGGAGGCGTCAAGGGGCGGGTCGCCGACTGCGAGGGTACGGCCGGTCGGACGGAACAGGTCGCCGTAGAAGACACAGCGCACATCCTCGGGTTTCAGAGTGAGCGAGGAGTCCGCACGCAGCAGACCGTCGGCGAGCGCGGAGTGCCAGGCGGAGGCCAACTGGTGCTCCCCCAGGTGTTGTTGGCCAACACCGTGAATGCAGACCACCCGCGTCATGGCGTCCCCCTGTCGCCGGCCCAGGTCGGATCACCTTAGCAACGGCGTTGTCTGCGTGGGACGTTCCCCGTCAGTCCAGCACCCGCGCCAAATAAGCCCGCAACATCTCCCGCGCCTCCCCGATGACCCGCTCGTCCCCCTCCGGAGCCACCCGGAAGGCCAGGTGGACGAGGGTGTCGGCCGTTTCCACGGCTATCAGGAAGGTGCGCCGCAGGTCCTCGTCCGGCTCGCGGTCGATGTATCCGGAGAGGAGCTCGGTGAGGCGGTCGGCGACGCGGTGGTTCGGTTCGGCGTGGCGTGCGCCGACCGGGATCTGGTTGCCGAAGTCGACGAGGGAGAAGCCGGGGGCGGTGCGTTTCATGGCGAGGTACTCGTCGAGGACCGCGTCCATCGCGGCTCGCCAGCCGCCGCCCGTGGCCTCTTTGAGGCGCTCGGTGACGCGGGCGGTGAACCGTTCGAGGTTGCGCTGGGCGAGGGCGTCGGCCATCTGCCGCTTGTTGCCGAAGAAGCGGTAGACGGAGCCGATGGGGACGCCTGCGCGCTGGGCGACGGCCCGGGTGCTCAGGTCGTCGTAGCCGACCTCGTCGAGCAGGTCGGCGCAGGCGTCGAGAATCCTGGTCAGCCGTTCGGCACTGCGCCGCTGCACGGGCGCTCGGCGTAGCGATGTCGCGTCGGGCACGGGCTTCATGATGCCTTTCCGCCGCGGTCCGGTGAACCTCGCCCCCCTGTACGAAGAAGGTTGGCCGGTGCACTCAGTGCGGACGGTCCCGCGGTGGCCTCGGCACCCGACGCCGTGATGTCGGCCGCGCTCTCGACGGGGTCGCCGTCGACGACCCACACGGTGCCGTCGTCGGCGTGGAGCCGTGCGGTGACGGTGTGCGTGCCGCGGGGGACGAGGTCGGCGGGGATGTGGCACTCGGGGGTGCGCAGCCGGGAGACGAGGGTGCCGTCCACGAAGAGGTACACCAGGCCGCGGCCCTTGACCGCCTTCGGCTTCGTGCCGGACGGGGAGAAGCGGAAGTTCTGCACGGTCAGGCGCACGTCCCAGCTGTCGTCGCCGTCCGGCTGCACCTCGATGTCCACGTCGGGCGCGTTCTCGTCGTCCACCTCGCGGTAGTGGCGCCCGTCCTCGTCGGTGTCGTCGAGCACCTTGCCCACGGGCGACGGCGACACCGCGCTGTTCTGCTGTTCCCGCGCATGATCGGCTCCGCAGCTCGCGGTTCCGGCCCACAGAAGGACACAGACCGCGAGCGCGGCCGGCAGCGTCCGCGTCCACGACATGCCCGGGAGACTAGAACAACGTTCCGAAAGCCGAATCCCCCTTGAGTCTGGTTCTCCTCCTCCCTGATGAGGAGGCCCACCGTCGAAAGCACCCCCCGCGGCCCCCTTGCGCCCACGAAACCGCAATCCTACGGTGATACATAGGAATCAGAGTCGCAAGGGAGCGATCATGAGCGGGGAAGCGCGGAAGACCGCGGAAGGGCTGACCTACCTCTCCGGTTTCGGCAACGAGCACAGCTCGGAGGCCGTCCCCGGAGCACTGCCCGAGGGGCGCAACGCACCACAGCGCGCACCCCTCGGCCTCTACGCGGAGCAGCTCAGCGGCACGGCGTTCACCGAGCCCCGGGCCCACAACCGCCGCTCCTGGCTGTACCGGATCCGCCCCTCGGCCGCGCACCCGGCGTTCACCCACACCCACAACGGCTGGATCCGCTCGGCCCCGTTCACGGAGTCCGTGCCCGACCCGAACCGGCTGCGCTGGAACCCGCTGCCGGATCCGAGGGAGGGCACCGACTTCCTGGCCGGTCTGTGGACCCTGGGCGGCAACGGCGACACCACCCAGCGCACCGGCATGGCCGTGCACGTCTACCACGCCACCGACTCCATGGACCGCGTCTTCAGCGACGCCGACGGCGAGCTGCTGATCGTCCCCGAACAGGGCGGCCTGCTGCTGCGCACGGAGTTCGGCCTGCTGCACGCCGAGCCCGGCCATGTGGCCCTGATCCCGCGCGGCGTCCGCTTCCGCGTGGAACTCCTCGACCCCTCCGCCCGCGGCTACGTCTGCGAGAACTACGGCGCCCCCTTCCAGCTCCCCGACCTCGGCCCGATCGGCGCCAACGGCCTCGCCAACGCCCGTGACTTCAAAGCCCCCGTGGCCGCCTACGAGGACGTCGAGGGCCCGGTCGAGGTGGTCAACAAGTTCTGCGGCAACCTCTGGACGGCCGTCTACGACCACTCCCCGCTCGACGTGGTCGCCTGGCACGGCAACCACGTGCCGTACGTCTACGACCTGCGCCGCTTCAACGTCATCGGGTCGATCTCGTACGACCATCCCGACCCGTCGATCTTCACGGTGCTGACGTCTCCGTCGGACACCCCGGGGCTGGCCGGCGTGGACTTCGTCGTCTTCGCGCCGCGCTGGCTGGTCGGCGAGGACACGTTCCGGCCGCCATACTTCCACCGGAACGTGATGAGCGAGTACATGGGCCTGATCGAGGGCGCCTACGACGCGAAGGCCGAGGGCTTCGTGCCCGGTGGCGGCTCGCTGCACAACATGATGTCGGCGCACGGTCCGGACCGGGAGACGTTCGACCGGGCGAGCGCGGCAGAGCTCAAGCCCCAGAAGGTCGACGACGGGCTCGCGTTCATGTTCGAGACGCGCTGGCCGGTGACGCTGACCGCGCACGCGGCCCAGGCGGATCATCTGCAACGGCACTACGACGACGTGTGGAAGGGGCTGGAACGCCACTTCCGCGCGCTTTCATGACGTCGTTCGCCTACGGGGCGCCAAAGCCGGTGTCGAGACCACGACCGTGCTCGACCCTTCGGGCCTCCGCGCGCTCGCGCTCTCGACACCGGCGCGCCCCTTCGGCTCACTCCGTTGCACTGATCGGCGTCGACCGGTACGGATAGCCCCGTGACCTCCTTCGCCCCGGACTCGATCGTCCTGAACCGCAAGCTGCCGCTCTGGTACCAGGTCTCGCAGTCACTGCGCGCCTCGATACTCGGCCGCTCGCCGCAGGATCCGTTGCGGCTGCCCACCGAGGAGCAGCTGGCGGGTCATTACGGGGTGAGCGTGCTGACCATGCGGCAGGCGCTGAAGGAGCTGGAGGACGAGGGGCTGATCTCGCGCCATCGCAGGCGCGGCACGTTCATCGAGCCGGACGCGCTGCGCGGCGCCCCGGTCCGGCTGCTCGGCTCGGTGGACGCGATCGTGGCCCAGCAGTCGGGCATGGTCACAGAACTGCTCGACCACGGCCGGGGTCCCGTTCCCCCCGAACTCGCGGAGTACTTCCCGGACCTGGGCGAGGTGGCGACGTACCACCGCCTGCGGGGCGACGAGAAGACGGGCGAGCCGACGAACCACGCCCGCAACTGGATCCGCCCCGAACTCGGCGCGCGCATCGACCTGGAGGACCTGGTCCGCTGGCCGATGACGAAGGTGCTGCGGGACGGCGTCGGGGCGGACATCAGCCGCATCACGGACACGGTGGAGGCGCGTCTCGCGGACCCGAAGACGGCTCAGCTGCTCCAAGTGCCGCTGCTGAGCCCGATCCTGCACTACACGGGTGTGACGTACGACGGGGAGGGACGAGTACTGGACGTGGCGGTGATCCACTACCGGGGCGACCGCTTCTCCTTCACGGTGACCCTGGAAGCCAACTGACCCGTGTGTCATCGCCAAGTCGTACGATGCCCAGCGTGACGCACGACGACGCTCCGCTGCTCGCGGACCTCATGCCGTGGTCCGTCGCACCGCCGCGGCTCGGCCGGGCGTGGCCGACGGGCCCCGACGCGGCATCCCTGAAAGCCCGCTGGGACGCCCTGCTGAAGGCCGAGGGCCCGGACCGGGAGGCCCTGTTCGAGCCGACGCGGTCACGCACCCTGCGTTCCGCGGTGGGGCAGCTGCCGGGGCGGACGGGAGGCACGGAGAAGCTCGCCCGCGCGGCCGGGCCCTGCGCCGAGCCGGTACGCGTCCTGCACGCCCCCTTCGACGAGCACTGGCTGATCCCCGACCACCGACTGATCGACACGGCCCGGCCCGAGCTGTGGCGGGTGGCGGACGAGCACCAGGTCTTCGTCGCGGAGACCGCCGGCGGTCCCGGCCCGGTGCTGATCGCCACGCCCCTGCTCCCGCTGCTCCGCCCCGGCCGCGTCCGCCCCCTGTACCGGCGGCCGGACGGGGTGGAACCCAACCTGGCACCGGGTCTGCCGGAGTATCTGGGCGAACGGCTCGGACGCTCCGTGACGCCGCCGGACGTCCTCGCCTGGACCCTGGCGACCGTACGTCCGGACCTCGCCGTCCCCCTCACCGACGACCCCGAACTCTGGGCACGCGGCACCGAACTGGGCCACCGCCTCCGGAGGCTCATGCGCCGCGACGGCGACCGCCCCAAGCTCCCCGGCGGCCGCCGCCCCTACGTCCGCGCCCCGCTGCCGTCCCGCCCTCTCGGCCTGCACTACGACCGCGACGAGGAGGCCCTCCACCTCGACGAGGGCCGTATCTCCCCCGTGCCCCCGGAGGCCTGGGACTTCGAGGTCAACGGCGTACGCGTCCTGGAGGAGTGGTTCACGGCGAGGACGGCGGAGGCGGAGCCGGGCACCCTGTCGGCCATCCGCCCGGCGACCTGGCCCCAGACCTGGACGTCGGAGCTGCTGGAACTCATCACGATCCTGGCACTGACCGCGGGAGTGACCCAGCGGCAGACCGAGTTGACGGTGACGGCCCGGATCACGGCGACGGACCTGCGCAAGGCGGGCGTGTTCCCGGTACCGGACGCGGCACGTCGACCGGCCTCGGTGCTGGACCATCACGAGGAGGGCCCGGAAGGCCAGTTGGGCTTGATCTAGTTCTTCGGATCGAAGGAGTCCAGCAGCCTGGTCAGCATCCGGTCGAACATCCCCTCCGGATCGTCCGGCGGAGCCATCCCCTGCGCGAACAACGCGGCCAGGTGCGGATACTCCCCCGTCCCGACGCGTCCCCTCATGTACGCCCCCCGCACCGCCTGCTCCTGCTCCGCCGACCACGGCACGGACCGCGACCGCTCGGCGATCGCCTGCTCGTTGGCGACGAACGTCATGACCGACCCGTTGACCATCCCGAACAGCTCCAGCTTGGTGCCGGGCGGCACGTCGAGGCCCTCCAGACAGGCCAGGACCCGGTCGAGAACGCGTAGCGCATTCGGGCTGATGGCGTACGCCGTCGACATCACCCGCACCACCCAGGGATGGCGCCGCATGATGCCGAGCGCCTGCCGGGCGAAGTCCCTCATGTCCGCCCGCCAGTCCCCACCGCCCTCGGCAGGGAGCTCGTACTCGCCGCTGATCAGATCGACCATCAGCTCGTACAGGTCCTCCTTGCGCGGCACGTAGTTGTAGAGCGACATCGTGCCGCAGCCGATCTCGGCCGCCACCCGCCGCATCGACACCGCGTCCAGCCCGTCCGCGTCGGCGATCCGGACCGCCGCCGCGGCGATGTCCGCACGGCTGTACGCCGGTTTCGGGCCTCGGCCTGTCCGCTCGGGGCGCGCCCAGATCACCTCGGGTTCGGCCGCTCGGCCCGCCATTGATCATCACCTCGCCACCATCTTAGTTACGTACAGCGTACGTAGTGAGGTAGCGTGGCCGTATGACTTCTACGTACGCTGTACTTAGTGAGGGTCTGGAGCGCCGCTTCCGCGATGTCCACGCGCTGCGCGGACTCGATCTCGCGGTCGAGGAGGGCACGGTCTGCGGACTGCTCGGACCCAACGGCGCGGGCAAGACCACCGCGGTGCGGGTGCTGACCACACTGCTGAGGCCGGACGCGGGGACGGCACGGGTCGCCGGGCACGACGTGGTGCGCGAGGCCGCGCGGGTCCGCCGCCGGATCGCGGTCACGGGGCAGTACGCCTCGGTGGACGGCGACCTCACCGGCGCCGAGAACCTCCGGCTGTTCGCGCGACTGCTGCGCGTCCCGCGGACCCGCGCCGACGAACTGCTGGAGCGGTTCGGACTGACCGACGCCGCCGACCGGCCCGCGCGCACCTACTCGGGTGGCATGCGCCGCCGCCTCGACCTCGCCGCGAGCCTCATCACCCGGCCCGCCGTGCTGTTCCTGGACGAGCCGACGACCGGGCTCGATCCGCACAGCAGGAACGAGATCTGGGACGCCGTAAGGGAGTTGGTGGGCGAGGGGACCACCGTGCTGCTGACCACGCAGTATCTGGAGGAGGCCGACCGGCTGGCCGACCGCGTCGTACTGATCGACGAGGGGCGGGTCGCGCACCAGGGCACTCCCGCCGAGCTCAAGGCACAGACAGGACGGTACGCCGAGGTGGTGGTCGCCGAGGACGGCGGCACCCCCGCGCTGCACGCGGCCGCCGTGGTCCTCGACCAGCTGACCGGTGCCCGTCCGGTGCTCGACGCCGAGCGGCGCACCGCGGGCGCGGTCGTCCTCGACCCCGGCCTCACCCTCCCCCGCATCGTCCGCGAACTCGACGCCGGCCGGGTGCCCGTCGTCGACGCGAGTCTGCGCCCGCCCACCCTCGACGAGGTGTTCCTGCGCCTCACCGCACGAGAGGAGGTCGCCGCATGAGCGCGGTGATCCACGACGGAACGGCGGTCCTGGGCCGTCATCTCCAGAAGGTCCGGCACGCTCCCGCGATCACGGTCATGACGCAGACGATGCCGATCGTCTTCCTGCTGTTCTTCGGTTATGTCTTCGGGAGCGCCCTGGCCATGCCGGGCGAGGAGTACCGCGCGTTCCTGGTGCCGGGGATGCTGGTGGCCACGGTCGCGAACGGGATCATGACCGGGATGTTCACCGCTGCCGCGGACTCCCATCGCGGGGTGATGGACCGCTTCCGCACGCTGCCGATGAGCCGCTCGGCGGTGCCCGCGGGCCAGGCGGTCGCCGATCTGCTGGTGACGGCGGTCGGGCTGGTTCCGCTGCTTCTCGTCGGGCTCGCGATGGGCTGGCGGGTCGAGGGCGGGTGGCTCGCGGCGGCGGGCGCGTTCGGTCTGCTGCTGCTCTTCCGGCTGGCCGCCACCTGGGTGGGCATCCTGCTGGGGCTCGCCTCACGCAGCGAGGAGGCGGCCGGGCAGCTGGGCGGTGCGACCTTCATGCTGCCGCTGCTGTCCAACGCGTACATCCCCGTCGACGGCATGCCGGGCTGGCTGCGCACGCTCGCCGAGTGGAACCCGATCAGCGCGGTCACCACGGCCGTACGGGACCTCTTCGGCAACGCGCCGGTTCCGGAGGGGGCTGCCTGGCCGGTGGCTCATCCGGTCGCCGGGTCGCTCGCGTGGTGTGCGGTGCTGATCGCCGTGTGCGCACCGCTCGCCGTGCGTCGGTATGCGCGCGGGGAGCGTTGAGACAGGGCAGGCGGAACCAGTGGGCGCCGGACGTGACTTGGGAGCGTTCGCGACCCGACTGACGGGCCCTGCCGGTGAGTTCGAGCGGGGTGGGGTGGAGGGTGGACCCGCGCCCGATGGACGTACCTGGCGCTGCCGCGTGCCGTGGGGATGACGGACGACGGGGTCGCGGCAGGGCGCCGGGGCGGTACGGCCGGCCGGGCGCGGGTCGAGAACGCCTGAGCGTGTCGGGCTAGCGCCCGCCGAACAGCGACCGGCGCAGTCGGCGCAGCGGAGCGAAGAGCGAGACGCGACGGACGCGCGCACCCCTGTCGCTGCGGCCTTGCGCGGGCTCACGGGCGGTCAGCTCACGCATCAGAGAAGTCGCCTCGGCCGCCTCCCGCTGCGGGACGACAGGACCGCCCAGCACCGAGAGATGGCGGTCGAGGCGCGAACTGGTCGCGCTGCTCCCGCAGGTGATCGCAGGGACCCTCGCCCTGCTGCGCACTGTTATCTGTTCCATGTCACTCCCCACCCGTACGAGTCCACCCGGCCCGGGCAGGGTAACCCTATCGCCCCCTGGGGGCACTCGTGTATCGCGGTCACAGGATTCACCTTCCCCGTAAGGGCGTTGACGACCCCTCCGTGGTTACTCTCCGAATCCAACCGATTTCAGGGCGAGTTGGACAACTGGCTGTGTAGTGGGCTGCGCCGATCCTCCGCCGGGCTCGACGGTTACAGCCAGTGACGTGGCGGACTTGTCGAGACCGGACGTGACCAAGGGCGTGTCGGCATCGAAGAGCCCGAGGGAGCGCGGTTGCGCGCCGGGGCGCATGAGCCACAACTGGTTCACGCGGCCGGCCGGGATGTCGTCGTATCCGCTGAGGGTGACGACCGCTTTCCCCTCCGATGCGGACGCGACAACTCCGATACTGCGGCCCTGTGCGTCCTTGCCGGTGCTCGCCCGGGCGTCGGGAGCTGCGAGAACGTGGGCGATCTCACTCGACCGAACCCGCTCGGCGTTCAACTGGTCCCGGGTGTCGTTCGCCTGTACGGCGAACAGGGCGGCGACCACGAGGGCCGCGGCCGCCGTGGCCGTGGCGAACGGCACGAAGAGGGGGCGGCGCTCCCGGGGCGCACGGGTGCGCGCGGGTGGTGCCTGTGTGCCCCAGACGTGCGGCGGCAGCTGTGGCTCGTGCACACGCCGGGGTTGTGCGCGCACCGGTTCCTGCGCGGTGGTGCGTACGGCGGCCAGGACCCGGTCGCGCATCGCGGCCGGCGCCGGGACGGCCGTCGACCAGGCGAGGCGCACGGCGTCCTCGGTCAGGGCGCGGACCTCGGCGGCGCAGACCGGACAGTCCTTCAAGTGCTTCTCGAAGCGGGTCCGCTCGGCGGGCTCCAGGGCGTCGAGCGCGTAGGGCGCGGCCAGGGAGTGCGGGTCATCGCGGCGGAACAGTTTGTCGAGGAGGCTCACGCCACACCTCCCAGGCACTCGCGCATCCGGGTGAGTCCGTCGCGCATACGGGTCTTGACGGTGCCCAGCGGCAGCGAGAGCCGCTCGGCCACTTCACGGTACGTGTAGCCGTCGTAGTAGGCGAGGGTGACGGACTGGCGCTGGAGATCGGTGAGCCGTTCCAGACAGCGGCGCACCCACTCGCGTTCGAGTCCGGCCTCGACCTCCTCGGTGACGTGGTCGAAGGCGGGGCCGTTCGTCCGCCGGGCCTCCCGCAGCTCGCGCTCGCCGGCCGCGCGGGCGCTGCGCACCCGGTCGACGGCCCGGCGGTGGGCGAGGGTGAGGACCCAGGACAGGGCGCTGCCCCGGCCGGGGTCGAACCTCGCGGCGGACCGCCAGAGTTCGAGCAGTACCTCCTGGGCCACTTCCTCCGACTGCGCCGGATCCCGGACCACCCGGCGCACCAGCCCGAAGACCGGCCCGGAGACCAGTCCGTACAACTCCTCGAATGCCTTCTGGTCCCCACCCGCAACGAGCACCAGAAGCTCGTCCGCCTCCAAGTCGCCTCCCCCTCCCGCGAAACCGCATCTGGGCCGTCCGGCCCCCCGAGATATTCGCAACGAACCCACCTCCGGATGGGGTTACGGATCAGCGGGCCGAAAACGCGGGTCGCCGTTCGATGAAACATGATCCCGATTCCGCCGTAAGAACGTTTGGGATTCGACCAATCCGCCCTGCCGACCGCTCCGAATCAGCGTTCGTCAGGCAAGTTGGGACTGAGGACGGACGGCATGACACCTATCTCCAGGAGCGGTGCGGGGCGCAGGAGCGTCGCGACCCTCATATGCGCTTCGCTGGCCGCCGGAGGGCTCGCAGCCGCCGGTGTGGCCGCGCTGGAACCGGGGGCGGCCAACGCCTCCAGTCACCGGGAGGCCCCGCTCATCTCCGGGGACCCGCAGTACGACAACACGGACGTGTACGCCTTCGTCAGCCCGGACAAGCCGGACACGACGACGCTCATCGCGAACTGGATCCCCTTCGAGGATCCGGCCGGCGGACCGAACTTCTTCACGTTCGCCGAGGACGCGCAGTACGACATCCACATCGACAACAACGGTGACGCGCAGGGCGAGCTGCTCTTCCGCTACACCTTCAAGACGCATGTGAAGAACGACAAGACGTTCCTGTACAACACGGGTCCCGTCGAGAGCCTCGACGACCCCGACCTCAACGTCACGCAGACCTACGACATCGAACTCATCAAGCTGAAGAACCAGCATGAGGTGTCGAAGACCAAGGTCGCCGACGACGTGCCCGTGGCACCGTCGAACGTCGGCAAGGCGTCGATGCCGGACTACAACAAGCTGCGCAAGGAAGCGATCCACGAGCTGCCGGGCGGCTCGACGACCTTCGCCGGCCAGGCCGACGACCCGTTCTTCCTGGACCTGCGCGTCTTCGACCTGCTGTACGGCGGCAACCTCTCCGAGGTCGGCCGTGACACCCTCAAGGGCTACAACGTCAACTCGGTCGCCCTCCAGGTGCCGACGGACATGATCACGGAGTCCAAGGACCAGCCGATCGTCGGCATCTGGTCGACGACCCAGCGCAAGAACGCGCAGGGCTACTACGCGCAGGTCTCGCGCCTGGGCATGCCGCTGGTCAACGAGGTCGTCAACCCCATCAAGGACAAGGACAAGTTCAACGCGTCCGCGCCCTGGGAGGACGGCCAGTTCCTGCAGAACGTCACCAACCCGGAGCTGCCGAAGCTCATCGAGGCGATCTACAAGATCGACGCGCCCGACGAGCCGCGCAACGACCTCGTCGACGTCTTCCTGAAGGGCGTCGAGGGCCTCAACCAGCCGCCGCACGTGCGGGCGGCGGAGGAGCTGCGCCTCAACACGTCCATCAAGCCGACCCACGATCCCAAGCGGCTCGGTGTGCTGGACGGCGACAACGCGGGCTTCCCGAACGGGCGTCGGCTCTCCGACGACGTGCTCGACGCCGCGCTCCAGGTCGTCGAGGGTGAACTCCTCGGTGCCAAGAACGACTTGGGTGACGCGGTCGACAAGAACGACAAGAAGTTCGGCAAGTCCTTCCCGTACCTGGCCAACCCGACCGCGGGGTCCCGCGGGAAGCTGGCCAAGGGCACGAGCGGTGGGAACGACGTCCGTAACCAGCTGGGCGACGCGCTCCAGCCTGCCGGCTCCTCGACCGGGATGGACGACACCACTCTGGTCGCCGCGTCGGCCGGTGCCGGGGCGGCCGGCATCGCTCTTATCGGTGCGGGTCTCATGTGGTGGCGTCGGATGCGGACCCGGGCGTACTAGGTCGTATCCGAGCCGCGGGCCGGTGGGGGTTGTTCGCGCGGTTCCCCGCGCCCCTCAAAGACGGGGCGCTGCTCCCACCGTCCGCTTCGAACTGGCGCGGCCCGCTCGTACTCATCCCCCACGGCGCGGGCCGCGCCGCACATCCGCGTAACTGATCCCTAGGAGAGGGCAATGGTCCCGGGTACGAACGACGGCGAGACGACGGCCTCCGGAGGACGGCTGCGTGCCGTGCAACTCGGCGGTTCCGCCGTTCTGCTGGCCATTGCCCTGACCGCCGGTTCCCTCGCCGTCGGTGCCCTGCGCGACGACGGCGGTACGACCGTCGCCGCCGCGCCGAGTGCCATGTCGCCGGCGATGCTCTCCAGTGGGGACCTGGACGCGAGCATCTCCTCGCTCCAGGCCCATCTCCGTTCCCAGCCGAAGGACTTCGGCGGCTGGGCCACCCTCGGGCTCGCCTATGTCGAGCAGGCCCGCACCAAGGGCGACCCCTCCCGTTACCCGCAGGCCGACAAGGCCCTGAAGCGGTCGCTGGAACTGAAGGCCGACAACGAAGCCGCCCTCGCCGGCCGTGCCGCCCTCGCGGCGGCCCGGCACGACTTCGCGGACGCCCTGAAGTACGCCGACCGGACGCTGAAGCAGAACCCCTACAACGAACGCGCCCTGTCCTCCCGTATCGACGCCCTCGTCGAGCTCGGCCGCTACGCCGACGCCGCGAAGGCCGCCGACACGGCGGACTCCCGGAAGCCGGGGATCCCCGTCTTCACGCGGTACGCGTACGTCCATGAGCTGCGCGGCGACGTGACCACGGCGAAGCGGGTGCTGAAGCAGGCCTTCGCGTCGGCCTCGACCCCCGGTGACGTGGCGTACGTCGCCGCACAGCTCGGCCAGCTCGCCTGGAACCAGGGCGAGTACAAGGAGGCCCTCGATCACTTCGCTCGGGCCCTGGCCGCCGACGAGGACTACCTCCCCGCCCTCGAGGGCCGCGCCCGCGCGCAGGCCGCGAGCGGCGACGAGAAGGAGGCGGTCCGCGGGCTCGAGAACGTCGTCGCCCGCTATCCGCTGCCGGGCCCGCTCGTCGAGCTCGGCGAGCTGTACGCCGAGCGCGGCGACCAGGACAGGGCCGACGACCAGTTCGCCCTGGTCGACGCCTGGACGGCGCTCGCCCGCGCCAACGGCGTCAACGCCGACCTGGACACCGCGCTCGCCGCCGCCGACCACGGCGACAAGAAGGCGGCGCTGCGCGCGGCCCGCGCCGAGTGGGACCGCCGGCACACCGTGCACACGGCGGACGCGCTGGCCTGGGCCCTGCACGTCAACGGCGAGGACGAGGAAGCCCTGCCGTACGCCCGCCGGGCCACCGCGACCGGCTACCGCAACGCCTCGTTCCTCTACCACCGGGGCATCGTCGAACGCGCCACGGGCCACGAGAAGGACGCCCGGACCCATCTCGAGGCGGCCCTGAAGCTGAACCCCGGGTTCTCGACCCTGGGTGCCGGCGAGGCCCGCAAGGCGCTCAAGGACCTGGAGGCGGCCAAGTGAGGTCCCTGCGTCCGTTCACCTCCGGCGCGGCCGTGCTCACGGCCGCGTGCGTGCTCGTACTCCTTCCCACGGGAGCCGCGAGCGCGCACCCCCTGGGCAACTTCACGGTCAACCGCTACGACGGTCTCGTCGCCGCCCCGGGACAGCTGCGCGTCGACCACGTCGAGGACCTCGCGGAGATCCCGGCGACCCAGGCGAAGCCGGACATCGAGAAGCTGGGCATGGCCGGCTGGGCCGCACAGCGGTGCGAGACGGCCGCACGGGACAGCGAGGTCACCGTCGACGGCCGTACCGCCGCCCTGACGGTCAAGGACAGCAAGGCCCGTGTGCGGCCCGGTCAGGCGGGGCTCGACACTCTGCGTGTGGAGTGCGAGCTGACGGCACCGCTCCCCGAGAGCTCCACGGTCGCCCTCGGCTTCCGTGGCGCGGGTACGGACTCCGGGCCCGGCTGGCGGGAGATCACCGCGCGCGGCGACCGGATGACGCTGACGGCCTCGGACGTACCGGCGAAGTCGCTCTCCCGCGAACTGACCGAGTACCCGCAGGAGCTGCTCTCCTCGCCCGCCGACACCACGACGGCGGACCTGCGCGTACGCCCCGGCGGCCCGGCCCTGTCCGAGGAGCGGACGAACGCCCCGGCGGCCTCCGTCCTGCCCCGCGGCGCCGACCGCTGGACCCGGGCGCTGGACTCCCTGGTGGCCCGCCACGACCTCACCTTCGGCTTCGCCGCGCTGGCCCTGTTCATCGCCATAGCCCTGGGCGCGCTGCACGCGCTCGCCCCCGGCCACGGCAAGACCCTCATGGCGGCGGTGGCGACGGCCCGCGGCGGCAAGGCCCGCCTCAAGGACGTCATGCCCCTGGCCGCGTCGGTCACGGTGACCCACACGCTCGGCGTGGTCGCCCTGGGCCTGCTGGTCACGGCGGGCTCGGGGGCGGCGCCCTCGGTGATCACCTGGCTGGGCATCGCGAGCGGGGTGCTGGTGACGGGCGCGGGGCTGACGCTCGTACGACGGGCCTGGCACCACCGCAGGCACGAGCGGGGCCACGGCCATACGCACGGGCACTCCCATGAACATGACCACGGGCACGACGGCGAGCACGGGCACGACGACGGCGGACACGGGCACGACCATGTGCACGAGCCCGCCCCGGCCCCCGCGCGCCAACTGGCCCTGGCCACCGCGCACAGCCACTCCGCCACCGACACCCCCGGCCACCCGCACGACGACCCGCATCACTCGCACGACCACGGCCACGACGACGACCACAGTCACCCGCACCCCCACTCCCACCCCCACGCCCCTTCGCACACCGTCGAGCACACCCACGGCGGCTTCACCCACACCCACTCCACCTCCCCCACCCTCCGCGGCACGATCCTCCTCGGCTTCGCCGGTGGCCTGGTCCCCAGCCCCTCCGCGGTCGTCGTCCTCGTCGGCGCGATGGCGCTCGGCCAGGCGTGGTTCGGCTTCCTCCTGGTCGTCGCGTACGGCGTCGGTCTCGCGCTCACTCTCACCGCGGCGGGGTTCGCCGTCGTGAAGCTGGGTACCGGGATGAATCGGCTGCTGGACCGGCGTCCCCGCTGGACCACGCATCCGGTGACGGCGCTCGTCCGCAGGTCCGCACCCCTGATGTCGGCGCTCCTCGTCGTGACGCTCGGGGCCGGATTGGTGCTCAAGGGGGCGGCATCCGCACTCGGCTGAGCTACTTTTGGGGAGAAATGACGCGAAGTCACGCGGAATTGCGAATGGGGGACGCCCGTGTCCGAAGATCCGGGCAGTGAACGTCTGATCGCGGGCCGCTACCGCCTCCTGTCCCCGCTCGGCGAGGGCGGCATGGGAACCGTGTGGCGCGCCCGCGACGAGGTGCTGCACCGTGAGGTCGCGGTCAAGGAGGTGCGGGCACCCTCGGGTCTCGCGGTCTCGGACGTCGAGCGGTTGTACGCCCGGCTGGAGCGCGAGGCGTGGGCCGCGGCCCGGGTCTCCAACCGCAACGTGGTGACGGTGTACGACGTGGCCACGCAGGACGGCCGCCCGTGGATCGTCATGGAGCTGGTCCGCGGCGTCTCGCTGGCCGACGTCCTGGACGCGGAGGGCCCGTTGCCCCCGCAGCGGGCCGCGCACATCGGCGCCGAGGTCCTCTCCGCGCTGCGGGCCGCGCACGAGGCGGGGGTGCTGCACCGGGACGTGAAGCCGGCCAACGTGCTGCTGTCGAACGACGGCCGCGTGGTGCTCACCGACTTCGGCATCGCCCAGGTGGAGGGCAGCTCGGCGCTCACGATGACCGGCGAGGTCATCGGCTCGCCCGAATTCCTCGCCCCGGAAAGGGCGTTGGGACGTACTCCGGGCCCCGAGTCCGACCTGTGGTCGCTGGGCGTGCTGCTGTACGCGGCGGTCGAGGGCAACTCGCCGTTCCGCCAGAACACCCCGCTGAGCACCCTGCGCGCGATCGTCGACGAGGAGCTGCCGACCCCGTACCGGGCCGGTCCGCTCACTCCTGTCATCGAGGGCCTGCTGCGCAAGGACCCGGCGGAGCGGCTGCCGGCCGACCGCGCCGAGCAGGACCTGCGGCTCATCGCGGCGGGGGGCACCACGCGTGCCGAACCCGTACCGCCCGGGCCGTACGCACCGACGGTCGCCGGCTACCGGGAGGAGCCGCCGACGTCGCCCTTCCCGACCGCGCCCACCTCCCCCACGCCGGCCGCTGCGACGACCAGGGCGTCCTCCGGGCCTCCCGAGCGCAACCGCCGTGCCGCGGTGGTCCTGATCGCGGGCCTCGCCGCTCTGGCGTTCGCGATCGCGGGGCTGACGTACGCCCTGCTGAACGGCGACGACAACGAGGGCAACCAGGGGAACAACGAGACGAGCCGGTCGACGGGTGAGAGCACGCCGACCGAGACGGACGAGGACAGCGAGGAGCCGCCGCCCCCTTCCACCCCCGACAGGACCACGACGAGCGCTCCACCGCAGGTGACCGTCCAGGCCACGCTCGCGGGGGCGAACACGGAGTACAAGGGGCCCTGTCCGCCGCCGAACGCCGAGGCGCCCGCCTTCACGGCGACGATCACGGTGAGCCGGGTGCCGGCGGAGGTGCGCTACCGCTGGGTGTCGTCGGACGGCGATGTCATGGACAACGGCTGGAAGACCCTGTCGTTCCCGGCGGGCGGCGGCACCTCCAAGCAGGACAAGGTGGTCGCGACGACGAACAACGACAGCGGGACGTTCGAGAGCGACATCAGTGTCGAGGTCCAGGACCCGCAGCACGTGACGTCCAACTCGGTGCCGTTCTCGGTGACGTGCGAGACGGAGACCCCGACGGACGGGGCCTCCTCCCCTTCTCCTTCGCCTACCGAGTGACGGGTCAGGCCGCGCTGTTCAGTACGGGCAGATAGCCGCCGGACTGGCCGGCCGCGGTGGGGTGGTACGACTCGCCGATGTTGAGCCAGTTGAGGCTGTGCAGCCAGGAGCTGCCGGAGCAGAGCTCGTGGCCGGTGAACGTGGGGCGGACGTCGCCCCAGGTGAAGCCGTGGTTCGCGGCGCGTTTCTGGATGGCGGTGTCGAGGTAGTCGGCGGCGTCGTTGATCGCCTTCCGCTTGGTCTCGGAGAGGCCGACGCAGGTGGTGCCGAGCTTGTAGAAGCGGGGGTAGCCGAGGACGACGACGTGGGCGTTCGGGGCGCGGGTGCTGATCGCCGAGTAGACGTTGTCCAGTCGGCCGGGCAGCGTCGCGTCGACGTAGGCCTTCGCGGTGTTGATGCGGGACAGGCAGGAGCTGTCGGACTGGAGCACACAGGTGGTCATGACGTCGGAGAAGCCGGCGTCGTTGCCGCCGATGCTGATGGAGACCAGAGCGGTGGCGCTGTTCAGCGGGGCCAGCTGGTTCGCCAGAACATCACCCGTTCGAGCGCCCGAGCAAGCCGTGAAGGCGAACGACGAGGGTGAGTTGGCGGCGGCCCAGAGGTAGGGGTGCGCCTTCGTGCTGCGCTTGCAGTCGCCGCTGGAGGAGATGTAGCTGCCGGCGCCCACTCCCGAGGAGTAGGAGTCGCCGAGGGCCACGTACGGGCCTGTGGCGGCCTGCGCGGGGGGTGCCCCCGCCAGTGCGGCGCCGACAGCGAGGAGGAGCGTGGTGACGTAAGCGGCAAATCGGGAACGTCTCATGGAACCTCCCTTTAGCAGGATCTCTGCCTCAACCGTCGTAGCAACTACGCGTGTTGACGGGAAGTGTCCATGCCAAGACTTTTCCGTCCTTACTCATCGCACCCGCATATGTTCATGGCGTGTTTGATTGCGCGTACATGACAGATTTGTTGACAGCCCCTCAACTCCCTTGATCTACCCCCGTAGATCACCCAGTCTTTACTCCAGCCCGGGACGGGAACGCGACGTTCCGGGTCGTGTGCGCGATCACGCGCGCACCCCCCACGGACGCGCGCCCCACACGAAACGCGCGTCGCCTAAGAGGAGGACTCCCTCGCATGGCACAACTGCGTAAGTTCCGGTTCGCCGCGATAACCAGCCTGGCGACCGCCGCCCTCGTCGGCGGGCTCACCACCCTCCCCGCCGAGGCCGCTCCGGCCGAGGGCAAGGTCCTTGCCGCCGACTCCCCCACGGCGATCAAGGACAGCTACATCGTCACGTTGAAGAAGGGCTCCACCGGCTTCAAGTCGACCTCGGCCGCCGGAAAGAACCTCGTCAAGGAGTACGGCGGCGCGGTCAAGAAGACCTTCGGCACCGCCCTGAACGGCTACTCCGCCACCCTCTCCGCGGCCGAGGCGAAGAGACTCGCAGCGGACCCGGCCGTCGCCTCCGTCGAGCAGAACCAGCGCGTCCACGTGGACGCCACCCAGTCCAGCGCCCCCTGGGGCCTCGACCGCATCGACCAGGCCGCGCTTCCGCTCTCGGGCACCTACACCTACCCGGACACCGCGGGCGCCGGCGTGACGGCCTACGTCATCGACACCGGTGTGCGCATCACCCACGCGCAGATCAGCGGTCGCGCCTCGTACGGCTACGACGCGGTCGACGGCGACACCACCGCCTCCGACGGCAACGGTCACGGCACCCATGTGGCCACCACGATCGCGGGTTCCACCTACGGTGTCGCCAAGAAGGCGAAGATCGTGGCGGTCCGGGTGCTCGACAACGCCGGCTCCGGCACCACGGCGGGTGTGGTCGCGGGCATCGACTGGGTGACCGCCAACCACTCGGGCCCCTCCGTCGCCAACATGTCGCTCGGCGGCGGCGCCTCGACCGCCCTGGACACGGCTGTGCGCAACTCCATCGCCAGCGGCGTGACCTACGCCGTGGCGGCCGGCAACAGCAGCGCCAACGCCTCCTCGTACTCCCCGGCCCGGGTCACCGAGGCCATCACCGTCGGCGCCACCACCAGCACCGACGCCCGGGCCAGCTACTCGAACTACGGCTCGGTCCTGGACATCTTCGCGCCGGGCTCCTCGATCACGGCGGGCTGGTACACCAGCGACACCGCGACGAACACCATCTCCGGCACCTCGATGGCCACCCCGCACGTCGCGGGCGCTGCCGCCGTCTACCTGGCGGGCCACACCTCGTCCACCCCGGCCCAGGTCGCCACGGCCCTCACCGGCGGTGCCACCACCAACGTGGTCACCAGCCCGGGCACCGGTTCGCCGAACCGGCTCCTGAAGCTCGTCCCGTGACGCTCCCGCACCGCACCACCTGAACGGCCGTTCCCCGGAGGCGACTTCCGCCTCCGGGGAACACTTGTCTCATTGTCCGTACCAACCGCGATACGCGCCCTTTTCGGTCTTGACGGCCCCGGCGCCCCTGCGCGACATTGAAGCCTCGCATCCGGCGCTTCGGGGGGCAAAGTCGCCAATGCAGACGATACGTGCCAAAAGATCTTCAACGGACACCGAGCAGGCGCGGACAGGACCGGAGAGGGACCTCTCGCCGCTGCTCGCGGGTGCCGCGACGGCTGTCGGCGGGTTCGGCGCGATCCTCGCGCTCGTGGGCTCGGACTCACCGCTGCGCGGCCCGTTCACCCTGTTCTTCCTGCTGATGGCACCGACCGTGGCGATCGCCGCCGCGCTGCGCGGCCTCGAACCGCTCGGCCGGGCGCTCGCCTCGCTCGCGGGCTCGGTCGTCGTCAACATGCTGGTGGCGCAGGGCATGCTCGCCACGCACCGCTGGTCCTGGCGCGGCGGGATCGTGGCCGTGACCGCGATCAGCGCCCTTCTTCTCCTGCTGGTCTGGGTACGGCGGCGAGGCGGCCGTACGACGACGGGACGGACTCTCTGACGTGGACATCAGCGTGTACCGCCCCGGCGAGCTCAGCGCCGCCGACCGGGCGGCGTGGACGTCGTCGCAGTCCAAGGCCCATCTCCAGGGATCGCCTGAGCTGGCGAACCCGTTCCTGTCCCCCGAGTTCGCGCTCTCGGTGGGCCGGTACCGGCGGGGTGTGCGGATCGCGGTGGTGCGCGAGGGCGGGGAGCCCGCCGCGTTCTTCCCGTTCCAGAGAAGTGTCACCGGGGTGGGCCGGGCCGTCGGACTCGGGGTCTCGGACGCCCAGGGTCTGGTGCACCGGCCCGGGTTCGCGTGGGACGCGCAGGAGCTGCTGCGCGCCTGCGGGCTCGCCGTATGGGAGTTCGACCACCTGGTGGAGGGCCAGGAGGCGTTCGCGGTCGGGGCCACCGGCAGCTTCGCGTCGCCGGTCATGGACGTCGACCAGGGCTACGAGGCCTATCTGGCCCATCTGCGCTCCCACGCGCCGAAGTTCACCAGGACCACGCTCGCCAAGGAGCGCCGGCTCGGCCGGGATGCCGGCGAGGTGCGCTATGTGCACGACGAGCGGGATCCGGCGGCTCTGCGCACCCTGATGGGCTGGAAGTCCGCGCAGTACCGCAGGACCGGGCGCAGCGACCGCTTCGCGCACGAGTGGATCACCCATCTCGTGGAGCGGCTGTTCCACACCCGTTCCGATCCGTTCGCAGGGATCCTGTCGGTGCTGTACGCGGGTGACAAGCCGATCGCGGCGCACTTCGGACTGCGTACCGAACGGGTGCTGGCCTGCTGGTTCCCGGCGTACGACCCGGCGTTCTCGAAGTACTCGCCGGGCCTGGTCCTGCATCTGCGGATGGCGGAGGCGGCCGCCGCGGACGGCATCGCGTACCTGGATCTGGGGCGGGGCCAGAAGGAGTACAAGGACTCCCTGAAGACACGGGAGATCACCGTGTCGGAGGGGTGGGTGACCCGGCGTCACCCGGTCGCACTCGGGCACAGGGCGCGCCGCGCCCCGGTCCGGGCGCTGCGCAACACCGTCCAGTCACGGCCGGAGCTCTTCGAGCCGGCGGACCGGATTCTCAAGAGGATGGGAAGGATCCGCTCGCGGAGCCAATAGGTTCCGTAACGGTCAAACCATCAAAAACGTGAGGCCTGGTTCCAGGTCTTGCCATACGGGTTCAATCGTCAATACCGTCGTACATCTCACCCGCATCGGAACGTCACCCAGCGGTACTAGGGGAGGGCTCAAGGACCGCGACGGACCGGGGCGGTGCGCGGTAGGGGGGTGCCGTGCTCGGTGACCGTACTGGTGACCGAGTCGTGCCGCGCGACCGGCGGCCTTTTCTGTCGTCGGCCGGCTTTGCCAGCTCACCCGGGCGTGCTCGGAGATCCCTTTCGGCATGCCGTGGGTGAAACAACCCCCCTTTCGAACCGGACAACAGCCGGGCCGCCCAGGGGCGGGCGGTCCAGCCGGACGAGAGGGAACCAGACTCATGAGCTCTGTTCTGCGCTCGGCGACCACGGGCCAGGATCCGTCCACGGCCGCGAAGTACCGGCCTGTCTCCACTCACCTGGCGATCGCGCCACCGGTGAGTGTCGTGATTCCCGCCATGAACGAGGCGGAGAATCTTCCGTACGTCTTCAAGACCCTGCCCGACTGGATCCACGAAGTGGTCCTGGTGGACGGGAACAGCACCGACGACACCGTCGAAGTGGCCCGCGGGCTGTGGCCTGAGGTCAAAGTCGTCAAGCAGCGCGGCAAGGGCAAGGGCGACGCGCTGATCACCGGGTTCGAGGCGTGCACCGGCGACATCATCGTGATGGTCGACGCGGACGGCTCGGCCGACGGCAACGAGATCCTCAGCTATGTCTCCGCCCTGCTCTCGGGCGCGGACTTCGCGAAGGGGTCCCGCTTCGCCAACGGCGGCGGCACGGACGACATGACCTTCATCCGCAAGCTCGGCAACTGGGCGCTGTGCACGATCGTCAACCGCAAGTTCGGCGCCCGCTACACGGATCTCTGCTACGGATACAACGCGTTCTGGCGGCACTGCCTCGACAAGATCGACCTCGACTGCACCGGCTTCGAGATCGAGACCCTGATCAACATCCGGGTGGTCAAGGCGGGCCTCAAGGTCCAGGAGATACCGAGCCACGAGTACCTGCGCATCCACGGCGCGAGCAATCTGCGGGCCGTGCGCGACGGGTTCCGGGTGCTCAAGGTGATCCTCGGCGAACGCTCCAACCGGCGTGAGCTGCGCCGCCAGGCCCATCACTCCCCCATGCTCGACTCGGTCCGGGGAGAGGTGTCTTGAGCGGTCCCGACGTCTCCGTCGTGATCTGCGTCTACACCGAGGACCGCTGGGAGGACATCCTCGCGGCGGTCTCCTCGGTCGCGGCGCAGTCGTACCCGGCACGCGAGACGCTGCTGGTCGTCGACCACAACGCGGCGCTCCTGGACCGGCTGGCCAAGGAGTACAAGGAAGCCGGCACGGTGCGGGTGCTCGCCAACGCGGGTCCCCGCGGCCTGTCCGCGGGCCGCAACACCGGGATCGCCGCCTCGCGCGGCGAGGTGATCGCCTTCCTCGACGACGACGCCGTCGCCGAACGGGACTGGCTGCGCCACTTCGCCGCGGGGTACGCCGATCCGCGAGTGATGGCCGTGGGCGGCCGTACGGTGCCGATCTGGGCGTCGGGGCGCCGTCCCGCCTGGTTCCCCGAGGAGTTCGACTGGGTGGTGGGCTGCACGTACAAGGGGCTGCCGCCTGGCCTGGTCCGCGTCCGCAACGTGCTCGGCGGCAACGCCTCGTTCCGCCGTACGGCGTTCGACGCGGCCGGCGGTTTCGCCACCGGTATCGGGCGGGACGGCGACAAGCGGCCGCTGGGCTGCGAGGAGACCGAGCTGTGCATCCGGCTCTCCCGGGCCAGACCGGACGCGGTCCTGCTGATCGACGACCGTGCGGTGATCCACCACCGGGTGCCCGAGGCGCGTGAGCACTTCGGGTACTTCCGCACGCGTTCCTACGCCGAGGGACTGTCGAAGGCGCTGGTGGCGCGAAGTGTCGGCGCGGACAAGGGCCTCGAGTCCGAACGCCGGTACACCACCCGGGTGCTGCCCGCCGGGGTGGTGCGCGGGCTGCGCGACGCCGCGCTGGCCCGGCCGGGGGGCGCGGGCCGCGCGGGCGCGATCGTCGCGGGGGTGCTGACGGCCGCCGGTGGGTACGTGGTGGGCAGTGTCCGGGCCCGCAGGGGCGGCGCCACGTTCCGGGTGGCGCGGATCGAGGGGGACGCGCATGGGTGACGCACGTGTGCCGATTCTCATGTACCACGCGATCGCGACCGACCCGAACGAGGCGACCCGCGAACTGTCCGTGACCCCCGAGGCGTTCGCCCGGCAGATGGAGATCGTCGGCGACCTGGGGCACACCCCGGTCACCACCGCGCAGCTGGCGGCGAGCTGGCGCTCGGGCCGTCCGCTGCCCGAGCGGCCCGTCCTGGTCACCTTCGACGACGGCTACGAGGGTGTGCACCGGCACGCCCTGCCCGTGCTCGCCAAGCACGGCTTCGCGGCCACGCTGTTCGTGTCCACGGGGTGGCTGCGCGGCCCGCACGACAACGGCCACGCCCTGGACACCATGCTGGACTGGCCGCAGGTCCGCGAACTCGCCGCGCAGGGCGTCGAGATCGGCGGGCACAGCCACACCCACCCGCAGCTGGACCAGCTCGACGACGACGCGCTGCGCCGTGAGCTGATCCTCTGCAAGGAGATCGTGACGGACCAACTCGGCACCGTCCCGGCCTCGTTCGCCTACCCGTACGGCTACTCCAGCCGCCGGGTGCGCGAGAAGGTCCGCGAGACGGGGTACGCCCAGGCCCTCGCCGTCGGCAACGGGCTCGCCCGCCGCCGCCAGGGGCCGTACGCGCTGCTGCGGGTCACCGTGCGCCGCGGCACGGACGCCGAGGAGTTCCGTCGGCTGATCGAAGGCCGGGCCATCGCCCGCAACTTCGCCCGGGACCGCGCGTTCACCAAGGGGTACGCCATGGTCCGCAGAGCACGACAGGTCCGCCGAAAGGCCATCCGTTCCCGTGTCTGACACGACGACCACCCCTGAGGCCACCGAGCCCGCGACCAAGGCTCCCGAGCAGCCGGGGCGCCGCTTCCGGCTGCCCGGGCTCGGCCGGTCGCCGGGCGGCAGCCAGCTGTTCCGCAACGCCTACGCCCTGATGCTGAACACGGGGATCTCCGCCGTGCTCGGCCTCGGCTACTGGCTGGCCGCGGCCCGCTACTACTCCGAGTCCGCGGTCGGCCAGGGCTCCGCCGCGATCGCCGCGATGAAGCTCCTCGCGGGACTGACCGCGGTGACCCTGACCGGCGCCCTGGCCCGCTTCATTCCGGTCGCGGGCCGGGCCACCGGGCGGCTCATCTTCCGTACCTACGCGGGCAGTTCGGTGGTCGTGGCGCTGGCCGCGGGCGTCTTCCTGCTCACCCTCGGCCTGTGGGGGCCCTCGTACGGATTCCTCAACGACCCCTCGCACGCCCTCTTCTTCGTGCTCGCCGTGGTCGCCTGGTCGGTACTGACCCTCCAGGACGGGGTGCTGACCGGGCTGCGCAGCGCGCTGTGGGTGCCGGTCGGCAACACCGTGTTCTCCGCGGTGAAGCTGGTGCTGCTGGTCGCCTTCGCCACCGCGATCCCCACCATGGGTGTGTTCGTGTCGTGGGTCGCGGCCATCGCGGTGTCGGTGCTGCCGCTGGGCTGGCTGGTGTTCCGGCGGCTCGTGGCCCGGCATGTGAAGGCGACCGAGAACCACGCGCGACCGCCGTCGGTGAAGGAGATCGGGCGCTTCCTCGCGGGCGACTACACGGGCTCCCTGTTCTCGCTCGCCGTGGTCTACCTCGTCCCGGTGATCGTCGCCGCACAGGTCAGCTCCGAGGACAACGCGTACTTCTACATCACCATCACGATCGGCGGCACGGTCAACCTGCTCGCCATCAACATGGGCGCCTCCCTCACGGTCGAGGGCTCCCACGACCCGGGCCGGCTCGCCTCCAACACCCGCGCGGCGCTCAGGCGCATGGCCCGGATCATGCTGCCGGTGTGCGCGGTCCTGTTCTTCGGAGCGCCCTGGATCCTCGGTGTCTTCGGCTCGGGCTACGCCGACGCGGCGACCCCGCTGCTGCGCTGGTTCGCGATCGGCGCGGTGCTGCGGGTCGTCATGGAGACGTACTTCGCGGTGCTGCGCGCACAGAGCCGCACCGCCGGACTGGCGTGGCTCCAGGGCCTGTTGTGCGCCTTGGTGCTCGGACTGACCCTGGTGCTGCTCCCCCGTATGGGGCTGACCGGCGCCGGTGTCGCGGAGATCTCCTCGCTCGCGGTGATCGTGGCGATCGCCGCACCCAAGCTGTACAGGATCCTCAAGGCCTCGCCCGCGGGTGCCGTCCCCGAGGACGCGGCGCCCGACGGGGACCTCGCCGACCTGGGGGCACGCGAGGCCACCGTGACGCTGGGCGTCCGCAGGCGCGGGCCCGCCTGGGCGCTCGACCAGGACACGCTCGGCCTCGGCATCCACGTCGACTTCGACCACCTGGAACGCCGGCCGGATGTGCGGCCGGGTCCGGGCACACCGCCCACGGGCACGCCCGTGGTGCGTCCCCGGCCGCATGCCGAGCCGCACCGGCCGACCTGGGCGAAGCTGCCCGAGGTGGGGCTGCCGGTGGAGGCGCGGGAACCGGGATCCGAGGCGTCGCTGGGACCGGTCCAGACGTCGTCCGAGGCGTCGTCCGAGGCCTCGTCCGAGGTGGAGGTGGACGCCCCGTTCGAGGCCGCCCGTCCGGTCGTACGGGAGGAGCCGCCCGTACGGGAAGAGGTGCCGGTGTCCGAGGAGCCGCCGCTCCTGTCGTGGCGCGAGCGCCTTCAGCCAAGCCGCGTCGGAGTGGTGCTGGGCAGTCTGCTGACCGCCGCGCTGCTGCTGTACTGGGTGCCCGCGCTGCGCCTCGGCGAGACGGACCTCGACGAGATGGGCGGGCTCGGGCTGGTCTCCGTGCTGCCGCTGCCCACGCTGGTCGGCGCCGCGCTGCTGGCCGTGGCCTTCGCCTCGCTGCTGTGGCTGGCCCGTGAGCACAAGGCGCTGCTGCTGATCACCCTGCTGGCGACGGTCGTGTCGCTGCACGCGCTGCCCGCGGTGATCGAGACGGAACCCCGGTTCGCGACCGCCTGGCAGCATCTGGGCTTCCTCGACTACATCGACCGGACCGGCTCCGCCGTGCCCGACCTGGACGCGCGCTGGAGCTGGCCGGGCTTCTTCGCGGCGGCCGCGTTCGTCGCCGAGGCCTGCGGGGTCACGGACTTCACCGAGGTGATCCGCTGGTGGCCGCTGGCCATCCAGCTCCTCTATCTGGCCCCGATGTTCCTGCTGGTCCGCTCGATGCGGGCGAGCTGGCGGGCCAAGTGGACCGGCCTGTGGGTGTTCGTGCTCAGCGGCTGGGTCGGCCAGGACTACTTCTCCCCGCAGGGCTTCACGTATCTCCTGTATCTGGTGTTCGCGGCGCTCCTGCTGGTCTACTTCCGCGCCCCGCGCGTGCTCTGGACGAAGAAGCGGCCCGGCGAGGCGGAGGTCGAGCCGACGAACCGGCGTCAGCGGGCCGTGCTGCTGATGGTCGTCATAGGGCTGTTCGCGGCGAGCGTCCCGGCCCACCAGCTCACCCCGTTCGTGATGCTGGGCCTGCTGGCGGTCCTCGTGCTGATCGGCAAGTCCGAACTGCGCGGCCTGCCCATCCTGTTCGCCGTCATGGTGGCCGTGTGGGTGGGCTTCATGGCCGAGCCGTACTGGTCCGGGCACTTCGACGAACTGTTCGGCGGGGTCGGCGGCGTCGGCGGCAATGTGCAGTCGTCGGTGGGCGGCCGGATCGAGGGCGGCAGTTCGACGCACAAGCTCGTCCTCTACACCCGCGTGCTGCTGGCCGGCGGTGTGATGGCGTTCGCCTGCTGGGGCTGGTGGCGCCGGCGCGACCACCACTACCGGGAGCGCTCGCTGCTCGTCCTGACCTTCGTGCCGTTCCTGGGCTTCGGCATGCAGTCCTACGGCGGTGAGATGGCGCTGCGGGTCTTCATGTTCGCCCTGCCCGGCGCCGCCCTGCTGATGGGTCTCGCCCTGTTCCCGCGCACCGGGATCACGGCGAAGGAACGCGACAAGGACCGGGTGAGCCTGGCTCCGCTGGCCGCCCTCATGGCGGGTCTGCTCCTCATGGGCGGCTTCCTGATCGCCCGTTGGGGCAACGAGCCGTTCGAGCGGATCCGGCCCGGCGAGGTCGCCGCCATGGACTACGTGTACGCCCACGACGATCCGACGGTACGGCTGCTGTGGCTGAGCAACGACACGGTCGACAACGTGACGCCGGCGATGCCGTGGGGCGCCCGGGACATGGAGAGGATCGAGTATGTGCCGACGCTGGCGCCGACCGACCCGGTGCTGGTGTCGAGCCTGGTCAAGGCGCTCAGTGACGCGGGGCCGAACTCGTATCTGATGATCAACCGCAGTCAGGTGACGTATCTGGAGCTGGACGTCGGCTACTCGAAGACGTGGGAGCCACGGCTGATCCGGAACCTGGACAAGCGGGCGGAGCTGAAGAAGGTCTTCGTCAACGCGGACGTGACCATGTACGCGCTGGCCAAGCAGCCCGCGGGCAAGGCGCCGAAGGCGGATCCGGGTGCGATCGGGCCGCAGGTGACGTGGACGCCCTGGTCGGTGGTCGGGGGCCTCGCGGCGCTGGCGCTGATCGTGCTGCTGACGGCACGCGAGGTGGTCCGGGTCGCGGTCCGGCCGAGTGTGCGGCAGCTGCGGTGGCTGCAGAGCAGCTTCTGGTTCTCGCTGCCGCTGCTGGCGGTGCTGCTGGCCTCGCTGGTGCAGCGGTTCATGACGATGAAGTGAGGGCGGTTGCGGTGACGGTGGTCGAGTGGCTCAGCGGGTGAGCCACTCGACCTCTGCGTGGCTCAGCGGGTGAGCCACTTGACCTCGTAGGCCGCCATGTCGAAGGTCTTGCCGTCCACCTTCGCGCTGATCTGCCGGTCGAGGGTGTTGACCACCAGGACCGTGTCGTCGGTGGCGAGGATCCGCAGATGCGGCACGTCGGCGGCGGCGACGGACACCGTCCGGTACGACGTGCCCGGCGGGAACTCCTTGCCGAACCGGCTGACCAGATCGAACATCGGCAGCTTCTGCCCGCCGTCCTTGCCGCTGGTCGGCGTCCAGAGACAGCCCGCGCAATCCGTGCCGTTCTCGTTCTCCGGGTTCCAGTAGAAGGCGGAGGTGGTGCCGCCCTTGGCCAGCGCGATCATCCCGGCGGCCTGCACGGCGACACGACGGTTCTCGGACCAGCCCTCGCGCTCGTCCCTGCTGTCGGCGGGTTCGACGTAGTACTCGGCCCACCACAGCGGCAGATCGCCGGTCTGCTCGCGCACCCACCGGCTGACCGCGGTGAACTTGTCGGTCGCCGCGAACTCGTCCGGCAGCAGCTCGTCGTCGTTGGTGTAGCTGGAGCCGTCCACGACCACGAAGTCGGCGCCGGCCTTGTTCTTGTTCCAGTAGTCGAAGGCGTCGAGGACCCGCTGGTCCATGGCGCCCCACGGGCCCTTGAAGGTCTTCGAGGCGTCCTCGGAGCGCGGGTCGAGACTGTCCATCACGAGATACGGCCCGCCGACCATGATCTGCGGGTTGACCTTCTTCAACGCCTCGTGGACGAGGTTGTAGAGCTTGGTGTAGCCCTCGTAGTCCCAGCGGGCCTCGGCATCGTTCCAGAAGCCCTTGAACTCGTTCCAGACGATGAAGTGCCGGACATCCGGGTAGCGCTTGGCGACCGTGGCGGCGAGCGCGGCGTAGTCCTCGAAGTGCGCGGGCTCCGGCGCGGTCTCCAGCGAGGACTGGCTCCAGTCGGTGTTGCCGACGCCGGACTCGCCGCCCTTCATCCAGTCCGGGGCACAGCACAGGGTGACGACCGGGGTGGAGCCGGAGGCGCGGATGAAGTCGATCCGGCGGTCCATGTCCTCGAAGTCGTAACGCCCCTTGACCGGCTCGGGGTTGTCCGCGCCCCACCCCATGACGTGCTGGTTCTGCGGCAGCCCGCCGAGGTCCGCGAGCCGCCCCTCGACCCGCTCGACCGCGGTGGCGGCGCCCTCGTCGGCGCTGAACTGGGTGTGGGTGAAGCCCCAGCCCACCTCGGGGTTCTCCGCGTCCGGTGTGCTGGTGGGGGTGCCGTGCGCCTTGCTGCCGTTGCGTGTGGTGCCGTCGGTGTTCGCGCTGTTCCCGGGAAGCGTGTTGAGGAGGGTCACGACCAGGGCCAGCGCCGCCGCACCCACTCCGAGCAGTGCGGTGAGCCGCCACCGCCGTGCCCCCGAATTCCACCCATGACGTCCCATCAAGGGCAACAGTAATCGGGGGGCCACAGCTACGGCAGAGCTTTGAGATGCACAGCTCTGTAACAGGACGGAGGCCCCGTAAACGGTCTCACCCGACACACCGGACGCAACGCGGAAACCGGATGCATGCGACGCCCTCGTGCCGGATCATGGCGGGCATGTCTGCCAACCTGCACGACGCTCTGCCGATCCGGCTCAACGTCGACGACAGCGACTCGCCGTCCGACGTCGTCGACGCGCTGTTCCTCGGCCGCTTCGCGACGGGCGAGCAGCCGTACTCGCACGCGGCGAACATCGACCGGGTCCGGTCCGGGGCGACGTTGCTCCCGGACAACGCCCGGGTGCTGCGCATCGCCCGCGACGACGACCGCAGCGCGACCCTGGCGGAGGGCGACGGCTGGACCCTGCTGGTCTCCCGCTGGAACCGCGGCGCGGACGTCACCGTCACGGCGACCAGCGCCGAGCTCGCGCAGAAGGTCCTCGACCAGGCCACCGAGGGCGCGTCGGACGAACCCGAGCCGCAGCCCGAGAACGTGAACATGGGCTTCTGGTACTACTCACCGCGCCGCGGCCCGCACCGCACGACCCGGCAGATCGCGGCCGGCACCTGGGACGAGGTGCGGGAGAACTACACGGCGCCGGTGGCGGAGGCGATGCAGAGCCTGATGGGCACGACCCCGGAGGGCATCGCGGGCCGGCTGCTCCTGCTGCACGGCCCGCCGGGCACCGGCAAGACGTCGGCGCTGCGGACCCTGGCCCGGTCCTGGCGGGACTGGTGCCAGGTGGACTGCGTACTGGACCCCGAGCGGCTCTTCACCGACGTCGGCTATCTGATGGACATCGCGATCGGCGAGGACGACTCCACGGGCAAGGGCCGCTGGCGGCTGCTGCTCCTGGAGGACTGCGACGAACTGATCCGCGGCGAGGCCAAGCACACGGCGGGCCAGGCCCTGTCACGGCTGCTGAACCTGACCGACGGCCTGCTGGGCCAGGGCCGCAACGTCCTGGTCGGTGTCACCACCAACGAGGACCTGGAGCGTCTGCACCCGGCCGTCGTCCGCCCCGGCCGCTGTCTGGCCCGCATCGAGGTGGGCCCGCTGACCCGCCGCGAGGCGATCGACTGGCTGGGCACGGAGGAGGGCGTGGGCCGCGAGGGGGCGACGCTGGCGGAGCTGTACGCGCTGCGCCGCGGCACGTCGCCGACGACACTGCCGGAGCCCCGGGGCGACGCGGACGCGGGGCTGTACCTGTAGTGCTTTGATGGCCGTATGACCCTGTTCGTCGGCACGTCGGGGTGGCAGTACAAGGACTGGCGGGGTGTCCTGTATCCCTCCGGGTGCCCGATGCGCCTCTGGCTGGAGGAGTACGCGGGACAGTTCTCGACGGTCGAGATCAACAACGCCTTCTACCGGCTGCCGTCGCGGGAGACCTTCGCGTCGTGGCGCGACCGGGTGCCGCGGGACTTCGTGATCGCGGTCAAGGCGAGCCGCTACCTCACCCACATCAAGCGCCTGCGGGACCCCGAGGAGCCGGTGCGCCGTCTGCTGGCCCACGCCGAGGGCCTGGGCGCCCGTCTGGGCCCGGTCCTCCTCCAGCTGCCCCCGACGCTCCGGGCCGACACCGATCTGCTGGACGCCTGCCTCGCCTGCTTCCCCTCGTCGACACGGGTGGCGGTGGAGCCCCGGCACGAGTCCTGGTGGACGCCGCGGACCCGCGGGGTCCTGGAGTCCCGGGGTGCGGCCCTGTGCTGGGCGGACGTACGCGCCCGCCCTGTGACACCGCTGTGGCGGACGGCGCACTGGGGGTACGTCCGCTTCCACGAGGGGCGTGCGAAGGAGTGGCCGCGGTACGGCAGGCGGTCGCTGGAGACATGGGCGGGGCGGATGAGGGACATGTGGGCCGAGGGCGAGGACGTGTACGCGTACTTCAACAACGACCCGAACGGGGCGGCGGTGGAGGACGCGAGGACGTTCGAGAAGATCCTCCGCTGATCCCTCTCCGTCGTCTCCCGGCCCTGTCAGTCCTCTCTCAGCCCTCGTGGACGGCCCGCAGAGCATCCCGTACGGCGTCGAGTGCCGCCTGTTCGCCCGTCCCCAGGCGCCGAGCCCGCTCGGCGTAGGCCTGCGCGGCCGACGCCAGTTCGCGTTCCGCCGCGGAGCCCGCCGCCGCGACGAACGTGCCGTTGCGCCCCCGCGTCTCGATCACCCCGTCCGTCTCCAGCGCCCGGTACGCCTTGGCGACGGTGTTCGCGGCGAGCCCCAGGGTGTCGGCCAGGCCGCGCACCGTCGGCAGCCGGTACCCGACCGGCAGCGCCCCCGACCGCGCCTGTCCGGAGATCTGCGCCCGCACCTGCTCGTACGGCGGCGCGCTGTCGTCGATGTGGATCTTCAAGGTCACGGGGTCGATTGTCCCGCACCCGCCGGAAAATAAGAGGCAGCGGGACACATCCGCCCCGTAGCGTCCGGCCACATGACTGTGATCGTGCGCGACCTGCGTCCCGACGTGCGGGCCGACTTCGAGGACTTCGTCCGGGTCCGCGACCTCGCCATGCCCTTCGTCCTGTCGACCCCCGACGGCCTCGCCTACGACGTCGCCCGGATACACCCCGACGCCCACTACCGTCCCCTCCTCGCGGAGGCGGACGGCGAGGTGATCGGCACAGCCCAGGTCGGCCTGGTGCACGACAGTCCGGAGCCCGGTCAGGGCTACGTGAACGTGTACGTCCACCCGGAGCGGACGCGCCGAGGCGCCGGCGCGCTGCTGGTCCGCGCCGCCGAGGAGCATCTGGCGGCCCACGGTGCGACGAGGCTGTTCGCCTGGGTCCTGGACGGGCCGGGCAACCGCGCCTTCGCCGAACGGCACGGCTACCGCGCGAGCCGCTCCGCGCACTTCCTCCGCCTGGACCTGGCGAACGGCACCCTGCCCCCGCTCCAGGACCCACCGCCGGGCGTCGAACTGCGCACCGGCGCCGACTTCGCGGACGACCCGCGCCCGCTGTTCGAGTTGGACTCGGAGACGCTGGCGGACGAACCGAGCGATGTCGACTACGAGTTCACGGACTACGAGGCGTGGCTCCGGGAGACCTGGCGGCAGCCGCTGATGAGCCCCGAGCTGACCTCGGTCGCCGTGGTCGACGGCCGCCCCGCCGCCTTCAGCCTGGCCCGCACCGACGGCGGCACCCGCTACGGCACCGCCATGACCGGCACGGCCCGCGCCCACCGCGGCAAGGGCCTGGCCAAGCTCGCCAAGAACGACTCCCTGCACCGCGCCCGCGCCGCGGGGTTCACCCAGGCGTTCACCGGCAACGACGCCGGGAACGGCCCGATGATCGCCATCAACACATGGTTCGGATACGAGATCTGCGCCACGGAGGTTCGGTATGTCCGCGAACTCGGCTGAGACGACGGAGCAGTTGGACGTGGTGCTGGTCAAGGCAGGCCGCACGAAGATCCGTTACCCGGCCGAGCTGGTCGGCGACGACGGCAACCACGTCACGGTCCGCGCCGCCTGGGCGGGCGACGGCGTCCGTGACTTCGGCTTCGTCCGCTTCGAGCCCGGGGACGTCTTCACGGAGCACTACTGGCGGGACCGCTGGTACGCGGTGAAGGAGGTCCGCGCCGGCGACGGCACACTCAAGGGCTGGTACTGCGACGTCACCCGTCCCGCCGTCCGCTCCGGCGCCGAACTCGTCGTGGAGGATCTCGACCTGGACCTGTGGCGCTCCGCCGACGGGACGGACGTACTGCGCCTGGACGAGGACGAGTTCGCCGAGAGCGGTCTGGCGGAGAGGGATCCCGAGGCGGCGGGCGCCGCGGTGACGGCTCTGGACGAGTTGGAGGCGTTCGCCTCCGTCGACGGCGGTCTGGAGTCGCTGCTGGCCTAGACGGCCGCCACCACCGCGTACCGCTCGTCCGTCACGGCTCTGCCCCACAGCCGGGGATCGCCGGACAGCCGCTCGACCCGCACGTGGGCGGCGACGGACTCCAGGAGGGCGGTCAGTCGCTCGGCCGGTATCCCGGTCGGGCTCACCGCGCCCCAGACGCCCTCGATCAGCACCAGCCGGCCTCCCGGCCGCAGCAGCTCGCGCCAGTGGCGCAGGGCGCGGCCGGGGTCCGGCAGCGCCCACAGCACATGCCGTACGAGAACGACGTCGAAGCGCTGCTCCCCCACCGGCGGTGTCGCGGCGTCACCGACCAGGAACGCCGCGTCACGTCCGGCGAGCTTGGCGCGGGCGAGGTCCACCATCGCCGGGGAGCTGTCCACGCCGGTGACGTGGTGTCCCTGCTCGGCCGCGAGGAGCGACAGGCTGCCGGTGCCGCAGCCCAGGTCGAGGATGTCGCAGGCGTGGCCGGGCAGCCAGGAGCGCAGCCGGTCCGCCCAGGCGGCGCGCACTTCGGGGTCACGCAGGCCGTGATCCGGTTCGTCGTCGAAGGAAGCGGCTTCCGCGTCCCAATCCATACCGGTGTCGGTGTCGAATTCCCTGTGATTCGCCATGGTCCACAGCGTGCCACCCGGCACTGACAATCAGACGGCGGTGGAACACCACTCGAAAGCCAGTCGAAATCGTGATGGTCACCACTGACAGATTCGCTCCGATGAGTAACTCTCCCCAAAAGGGTCTACCTCCGCGAGAACGCGGAACACGGTAGGCACTGAAGGAGGCAGCCATGCGCCGAGTAACCGTGCAGAAGCCCCTGAAGAAGTCGGACAGCCGTCGGATCCGTGAGGAGGCCGAAGAGGGCTCCGCCGGACGCCCCGAGGTGCGAAAGGACATCGCGCGCACCTGGTGGCCGGACGGCTGACGCCGACATGAGCCGGCGCATGAGACGTGTCAGTCCAGTCGCTTGCGGTAGTGGACGCGGTCATAGGGCCCGTCCACTCGCCGTTCCAGGACCTCGTATCCGTACTTCGGATAGATCTTCTGGTTCTCCCACATCAGCGCGTTCGTGTAGAGCCTGACCTCGGAAAGACCCAGCGCACGCGCGTGTGCGTCCACGAACCGCAGCAGCCGTCCGCCGACGCCCGTGCCCTGGGCGTCGGGGTGGACGGCGATGTTGTCGAGGTACAGATGATCCTCACGTGCCTCGACGACCACCAGCCCGTTCACGGGCTCCCCCGTGACGAACACCTGCCCCGCGGCCACGCTCGCCGCGTGGTCCCGCTCCATGGGCTGCGGCACCACCCCGATGCGCTCGATGTAGTGGCGGTACGCCGCATCGGTCACGCTCTTCACGGCCGCTACGTCGGCGGCGACGGCCTGCCGGATCTCCTCGTCGGTCATGCCGCGACGGTACCTACCTGATCGCAGTCTGAGCACTCCCTTAACGGCACCATAAGGATCTCCGTCAGCCGCTCCCAGCAGGCGATTCCGCGGTTTCTTGGGGCTAGCTTGCTGATCGTCCCCACGGGATTCCCAAGAACCGCTGCGAGGAGTTCTCCCATGCCTGCACGCCGTAAGGCCGCCTTCGTCGCCGCCCTCGGCCTGACCCCGCTCGCCCTCACCGCGCTGGCCGCCGCGCCCGCGTCGGCGCACGGCACGATGGGTGACCCGGTCAGCCGGGTCGCGCAGTGCTACGCGGAGGGTCCCGAGAGCCCGAAGTCCGCCGCGTGCAAGGCGGCGGTCGCGGCCGGCGGCACGCAGGCGCTCTACGACTGGAACGGCATCCGCATCGGCGACGCGAACGGTCGGCACCAGTCGCTGATCCCGGACGGCAAGCTGTGCAGCGCGAACAGCGACGAGTTCAAGGGCCTCGACCTGGCCCGCGCGGACTGGCCGGCGACGAGCGTGAGCAGTGGCCCGTACACCTTCAAGTACCGCGTCACCGCCCCGCACAAGGGCACCTTCAAGGTGTACCTCACCAAGGAGGGCTACGACCCGGCGCAGCCGCTGGCCTGGGACGACCTGGACCTGGACAATCCGGTGGCGACGGCCACCGACCCGACCGCGACCGGCGGCTACTACACGTTCTCCGGCACCCTCCCGGAGCGCTCCGGCGCGCAGCTGCTGTACGGGATCTGGCAGCGCTCGGACAGCCCGGAGGCGTTCTACTCCTGCTCGGACGTGACGTTCGGCGGCAGTGGCGGCTCCTCCGGGTCCGGTTCGCAGGGCAGCGCGTCCCCGGCCCCGAGCGCGTCCGCCCCTTCCGAGGAGCAGATCGAGGAGGGCGAGGACGAGTCGACGGTCGAGCACCACGGCCACGGTGACCAGGACGCCGACACCTCGGCGGAGCCGGCCGCGACGGAGTCGGAGTCGACCGCCGCCGTGCCCGCGAACGAGGTGAGGGCGGCCGGTGCCACGGAGGACCTCGCCGAGACCGGTGGCGACAGCAGCACGGCGTATGTCGCCATGGGCGGCGCGGCCGTCCTCGCGGCGGGTGCGGCGATCCTCTTCGGGTCGGTCCGCCGGCGTGCGACGAGCGGTGGCCGACAGGGCCGCTGAGGCCACCACGGGGGCGGGGGCTGTCCGGCGGCTCAGGCCGGACAGCCCCCGGTCGGGTGTCATCCGAGGACGGACGCACAGGTGGTCGGAGTGGCGTGCGCGGGGTCGAGCGCGTTGATGACCTCGTGGAAGGCGATCAGGTCGAACAGTCCGATCGCCGCGTGTTCGGAGAGGTCGAGCGGGCACAGGTCCTGGACGACCACGTTGTTGACGCCGGGTCCGTTGAGGAACTGGCTGCGGTACGGCGTGACGACCTCGTCGTACTTGGTGGCGAGGACCGTGTACGTCACGCCGGGGACGGTGTCGCCGCCTTCGTTGAGCTTGGTGAGGAAGGGCGATCCGGCGGTCTGGTCGGCGAGGGCCGGGGTGCTCTGCGAGAGGAGGTCGCCGGCTCCGGGGAAGTAGTCCAGCAGCTGAGTGAGGCCGTTCAGCGTGGTGCCGTGGTTGCTGGGGGCGATGCCGACGAGGGCGTCCACCTTCGCGGCTCCGCCGAGGAACTTGAGGTAGTAGCGGGGCATCATGCCGCCCTGCGAGTGGCCGACGAGGTCGGTCTCGGCGGCGCCGGTCGAGCCGAGGACCTTGTCGACGAAGGCGGACAGCTGCCCGGCCGACTTGTCGATGGGGCCGAGTCCGTGGAAGACGGGGACGCCGGGGAGTTGGCCGTAGTCGAAGGAGTAGACGCAGTACCCGCGGTTCTTCAGGTACGGCGCGAGGCCCAGCCAGTTGTCGACGGAGTTGGCGAAGGTGCCGTGCACGAGGACGACGGGGTGGGGGTGGGCGGCGGACGGCTTGCAGGAGAAGTCGTTCCAGCCTCGGCTGGGAGCGTCGGCGGCATGGGCGCTGGTGGCGGCGGGGACGAGGGCGACCGATGCGGTCAGCAGCAGCGCGGTCAGGGGTCTGAGCAGTCGTTTCCAGGGCAGCATCGAGCGATCTCCTTGCGGCTCAAGGGAGTTGCGATGGCCTTACGCCCTGTGATCCGGATCACGAGGATGCTGTTCACTCGTCAAGTTACGAACGGGTAGTGCACTTGTGAAGTTACGCGTCAGTAAAAACTTCCAGCGCTAACCGGAGACGAGTGCGACTCAAGCGCGTTCACCGATGAACCCTCACCAGGCAGGCCTGATGGGACCATAGGGGGCGATACGCGCCAATTGATTACGCAACGCCCGCACTTCACCCTCACCGATCAGTTCGACCCACGCCCCGACGGCCTCCGCGGCCGCCTCCTCCGCGGCCCGGGTGCACGCCCACCCCCGCTCGGTCAGCACGACGAGCCTGGCCCGCGCGTCATCGGGATGCGGCCGCCGCTCGACGTACCCCTTGCGCACGAGATCCTCGACGAGCTGACTGGCGGCCTGCTTCGTCACCCCCAGATGGACGGCGAGGTCGGTGACCGTGGCCCCGTCCGGGGCGAGCCGGGTGAAGGCGAACCCGTACATGGGCCGCGCCTCGAACCCCCGCGCGACGACACCGTCATTGATGCGATGCGTCAGCTCACCCGCGGCGGCGAGCAGGGCGGCGGACAGGGCGAGGGCTTCGGAGTTCTGCACGGATGCATTGAAACACCCTTGACAGATTGGTCAAGCAGCTTGACTATAGAGCCATATAGTCAAGCTGCTTGACCAATTACCGATTGTCGATTCGGAGGCACTCCATGCCTGTCATCCGCTCGTCCGAAGCCGTCACGCACGAGATCCACGGCGCCCGGTTCGTCTCGTACGCCACTCCTCTCACCGGAAGCAAGGAGCTGTGCGCCTGGCGCGGCGAGATCCCGGCGGGGACGAAAGCCCCCGCTCACACGGTCAACCGCGAGGAGATCTTCCACCTCCTCGACGGCGAACTCCTGATCACCCTCGACGACGAAACCCACCGCATCACGGCAGGTGACACCCTGATCATCAATCCCGGCGCGACCCTGAGCGTCGAGAACCCGACCGATCGGACCGCCATCACCTGGGTCACCACGTCCATCGGCCTTCAGGCGACGCTGGCCGACGGCACGGTCATCACTCCCCCGTGGGCCAACTGAGCTCGGAGCGGACCAGCTCCAGCAGCCGGCCGATCCAGTTGCGGCCGCCGCGGGAGCCGGCCTCCCGCCAGTAGGGGGACTCCTTGTGGCCGGTGTAACTGATCGTCGCGTCGCCGGTGGCGAGGAGGATCTCGGCGAGGTCGGGGTGCTGGGTGAACTTCGCGCGCAGCAGGCCGGCCATGACGGCGAGGCGTACCTCGGGCCAGTCGTCGCCCCGGTGGCTCTCGGCCAGGGCCCAGTAGCCCTCGTGCACGGAGGGATGGGCGGCCCCGGCGAAGTGGATCTCCGAGGGGTAGTCGTTGCGCAGCACGAAGAGGTCGAGCTTCTCGGGCCGGCCCCGGGGGTAGATGACGTCGTGCAGAACGACGGGCGGCGGGACGGCACCCGCCGGGTCGTCCGCGTACACCGGTCGCGGCCGCTCCGTGACTCCGTGGTCGTACTCGTCGAAGAACTCGAGAACGTCCCGGTGCATCACCTCCGTCACCACCGGGCCGTCCCCGTCCACGGGCTCGCCCACGTCGGTGAGCAGGATCCGCAGGGGGCGGTCCTGGCGCTCCATGTCGCCCAGGATGTAGACGCGAAGGTGCGCCGGAATCGCCAGGTATGCCGTTCGGAGGGCCGCACGGCTGAGCTCGGTCGGCTCCCGCCGGTAGTGCCGGATCGCCTCGTGGCAGCGCTGGGCCGCCGTCGGCCTGCCGCTCAACTCGTCGATACGGTCGGCGACTTCGAGGAGAAAGTTCTCCGGGGTGAGCGGCTCGGGGTACCGGGCGCCCCACCTGGACGGCGGCTCGGGGGGCGGCGGCGCCCCGGGGTCCCGCACCGCGATGATCCCCTTGGCCAGCCTGCGCTCCAGCCCGGCGAGGTCGACGAGACCGCTTCCCTCGCACTTGATCGCGCCGTCCGCGTACACGACGAGATCGTGCACGTCGTACACGTCCGCCAACTGATGCCTGCGCCACACATGGCACCAGACCCCGTCGACCCTCTCCCCGCCCACCGTCCGATACGTCGGCCCCCGCCATGTCATGCGCGCACCTTATGTCACGCCGCCAGCGACCCCGGCATCACCGCGTGCGGCCCGAACTTGGCCCGCACGCGGTCCGCGACCTCCTCGATGCGGCGCAGCTTCTCGTCGGCGGGGTCGAAGGTGAGCTGGTGGGAGGCCTGTTCGGCGGGGCCGAGGCTCTCGGCGCGCAGGGCCAGCGCGCGGACCCGGGCGCGCTGGAGGCCGAGTGCCTCGTACATCTCGTAGGCCGTCCTGGTCAGCGCGGCCGAGTGTGCGGTGGGTTCCTTCAGGGTGCGGGTGCGGGTCGTCGCCGAGCGGTCGGCGTAGCGGACGGTGAGGGTGAGGGCGCCGCAGATCTTGTCCAGGGCGCGCAGTCGGGCGCCCAGTTCATCGGCGGCGGAGAGCAGGCCGCGGCGGTGCCGGTCCGGGTCCAACTCGTCGCGGGTGAAGGGGCGTTCGGCGGCCAGGGAGCGGGAGATCGCGTTCGGGACGACCCGGCCGCGGTCGACTCCGCTCGCCTTCTCGCGCAGTTCGCGGCCGACCCGCGCGCCCACCAGACGCTGGAGCGTGGACAGGGGTGCGGCGGCGACCCGGCCGAGGGTGTCGAGTCCGTACTCGCCCAGGGTGCGGGCGGTGGCCGTCCCGACGCCGGGGAGCGCGGCGACGGGCTTCCCGGCGAGGAAGTCCGCGCCCTCCTCCTCGGTCACCGCGCAGGTCAGTCCGGGCCGCGCGTCCTTCATCGCCATCCGGGCCAGCATCCGGCCCGGTCCCGCGCCGATCACGCAGTCGACCCCGTACAGCGCGAGGGCGCGGACCCGGATCACCGAGGCCAGTTCGACGGCGTCCCGCCCGAAGTACCGTTCGGCGCCCCGCAGATCGGCCAGGGCCGCGTCCGGTGGCAGCGCCTCGACGACCGGTGTGAACTCCTCCAGCAACCCGAGCAGACCCGGCAGGGCCGCCTCACCCGTCGGCGGCAGCTGGAAACGTACGCAGAGGATGGTCATCCCGCACTCCCCGGACTCTGGTGCCACAACTTCCTTACCTGTGAAGGCTCTTGACCCGCAGGTCGCAGATCCGCCCACGGATGCAGTTCGTATCCCGTCGGCATCTGGATGCGCCGGCCGCCGGTCGAATCACCGGCCCCTTCCGGCATGGGCTCCGCCAGCCGGGCGGAGACCGCGTCGAGGCCGTGCTCGGCGCGCAGTTCGACCAGTTCGGCGAGGTTCCAGGCGGCGGCGCCCACCACGCTGAGGCTGCGCGGGCCGCGGCGCTGCACCACCCCGCGCACCAGCAGCAGCCAGGAATGGAAGACGGTGTGGGCGCAGGCGTCGTGCGAGTCGTCGAAGAAGGCGAGGTCGACCAGGCCGGTGCCGTCGTCGAGGGTGCTGAAGATGACCCGCTTGCCGGACCGGATCGGCGGGGTCTGGGTGGCCGCCTTGGCGCCCGCGACGAGGACCGTCTCACCGTGCCGCGCGTCCCGCAGCCGCCGTGCGTCGACCACGCCCAACTCCTCCAGGAACTCCCGGTGGTCGTCCATCAGGTTGCGCGAGGCGTCCATCGACAGGACACCCAGCTCGGCGCTGAGCTTCTCGGCGGAGGACAGGTCCGGCAGTCCGGCGGGCGCGGTCTTCCGTCCGCCGGCCAGGGGCAGTTGTCCGCCGCCCGCACCTCGCGCGCCCCGGTGCAGCTCGGTCAAGTGCAGTTGAAGGTCACGCCGGTTGGCGCCGAAGGAGTCCAACGCACCCACCTGGGCGAGTCTTTGGGCGAGCGGTCGGCTCGGGCGCGCCCGCTCCCAGAAGTCCAGCAGTGAGGCGTACGGCTGCCCGTCCGCGATCCGTGCCGCCTCGGCCTCGCTGATGCCGTACACGTCGGAGAGGGCGAGCCGGAGCCCCCACACCACAGGGTATTCAGACACCAGTTCGATACAGTGGGCGACCGCCGACCGGTTCACGTCCAACGGCAGGATCGGCACCCCGCGCCGCCGCGCGTCCGCCAGCAGCAGCCGCTTCGGATACATCCCGGGGTCGTGCGTGAGCAGCCCCGCGTAGAAGGCCGCCGGGTGGTGCGCCTTCAGCCACGCCGACTGGTACGTCGGTACGGCGAAGGCGACCGCGTGCGCCTTGCAGAAGCCGTACGAACCGAAGGCCTCGATGATCTCCCAGGTCCGCTGAATCGTTTCCGCGTCGTATCCGTTCACCGCCGCGTGCTGCGCGAACCAGAACCGGATCCGCCCCTGCGACTCCGGGTCGGACAGCCCGCGCCGCACCCGGTCCGCCTCGCCGCGACCGCACCCGGTCATGATGTCGACGATGTCGATGATCTGCTCGTGGAAGACGACGACCCCGTACGTCCCCTTCAGCGGCTCCTCCAGATCCGGGTGCGGATACCTGACGGGCGCCCGTCCGTGCCGCGCCTCGATGAACGGCCGCACCATGTCGGCGGCGACCGGACCCGGCCTGAAGAGCGAGATGTCGACGACGAGATCGTGAAAGGTGGCCGGCTGGAGCCGCCCGACCAGGTCCCGCTGGCCCGGCGACTCGATCTGGAAGCAGCCCAGCGTCTCGGTGGAACGGATGAGTTGATACGTCGCCGGGTCACCCGGTGGCACGGCGTCCAGGTCGATCCGGTCCCCCGTCGCCCGCTCCACCTCCGCGACCGCGTGCGCCATCGCCGACTGCATCCGCACGCCCAGCACATCGAGCTTGAGCAGCCCGAGGTCCTCGACGTCGTCCTTGTCGAACTGCGACATGGGCAGACCCTCGCCACTGGTCGGCATGACCGGCGTACGGGCGAGGAGGGAGGCGTCCGAGAGGAGCACCCCGCACGGGTGCATGGCGACTCCGCGCGGGAGGGCGTCGAGAGCCTCGGTCAGTTCCCAGAGCCGTCCGTACCGCTCCTTCTCCCCTGCCAGCGCGCGCAGTTCGGGCAGCTCCTCCAGTGCCGCGCGGGCGTCGCGGGCGCGGATGTGCGGGAACGACTTGGCGATGCGGTCGATGTCGGCGGGGTCCATGGACAGGGCCGCGCCCACGTCCCGGATCGCGTGCCGCACCCGGTACGTCTCCGGCATCGCGACCGTCGCCACCCGCTCGGTGCCGAACCGGCCGATGATCGCGCGGTAGACCTCCAGGCGACGGGCGGACTCCACGTCGATGTCGATGTCGGGCAGCACGAGCCGGCGCTTGGACAGGAACCGCTCCATCAGCAGCCCGTGTTCGACCGGGTCGGCGTGGGCGATGCCGAGGAGGTGGTTGACGAGGGAACCGGCACCGGAGCCGCGCGCGGCCACCCGGATGCCCATGTCCCTCACGTCGTCCACCACTTGAGCGACCGTCAGGAAGTAGGAGGCGTAGCCGTGGTGGGCGATGATGTCCAGCTCCCGGTGCATCCGCTCCCAGTAGGCGCGCTGACCGGCGTACCCCTTCAGCACCATCCCCGCCGCCGCCCGTGAGGCGAGCGTCCGCTGGGCGGTGCGGCCGCTCGCGCCGACGAGGTGCGGTTCGGGGAAGTGGACGGTGCCGATGCCGAGGTCGTCCTCGGGGTCGACCAGACACTCGGCGGCCGTCGCCCGGGTCTGCTCCAGCAGCCGGTGGGCGGTGTCGCGTCTGAAGCCCGCGGCCTCCACGATCCGCTCGGCCGCCGCCAGCATGGCGGACGGGTCCTTGAGCCAGGCCTCACCGGAGTCCAGCTCCTTCGTCGGGTCGACGGGGACCAGGCGACGAGCGGCGTCCAGGACGTCGGCGACCGGGCCCTGGCCGGGGTCGGCGTAGCGGACGGCGTTGCTGAGCACGGGACGCACCCGCTGTTCCGCGGCGAAGCCGACGGTGCGGGCGGCGAGGCGCAGGGAGCCGGGCCCTGTGCCCTCGCGGCCGTGCCAGACGGCCTCCAGTCTGAGGGCGTCGCCGTAGGTCTCGCGCCAGGGGGCCAGGAGCCGGGCCGCCCGGTCGGGGCGTCCGGCGGCGAGGGCACGGCCGACGTCGGAGGCGGGGCCGAGCAGGACGGTCAGGCCGTCCCCTTTGTTCTCGGTCCAGGGCAGCAGGGTCGTGCCCTCCGCGCCCTTGCCCCCTTTCTCGGAGTGTGCCGCCGTGACGAGCCGGCACAGGTCGGCCCAGCCGTGGGCGCCGTCCCGGGCGAGGAAGGTGACGCGGGGGGTCGACTCGTCGATGAAGGCACCTCCGCGCACGGGCGCGCGGCGCTTTTCGGGTCGCACGGAATCACCCTGCCGTACGGGCTCCGGCGTGTGCTCCTCCACCGCCAGCTCCACACCGAACACCGGCCGGACCCCTGCCTTCGCGCAGGCCTTGGCGAAGCGGACCGTGCCCGCGAGGGTGTCGCGGTCGGTGAGGGCAAGGGCGTCCATGCCCCGCTCGAAGGCGCGCTCGGCCAGCCGCTCCGGGTGGGAGGCGCCGTAGCGCAGGGAGAACCCGGAGACGGTGTGCAGATGCGTGAACCCTGGCACCCGCGCCTCCATTTTCGAACATCAGTTCCCAACAGCCTCACCCCCACCATACCCCCTATCCCGAACATGTGTACGACAACCGTTCGGCCGCCCCCCACCTGCGGAAACGCCCCTCACCTCGGACTGTGAGGACATGACACAGAACAGCTTTCTCGCCGAGGTGAAGGACGCGGTCACCCCGCGGGCCACGCTGCTGGTCATCGGAGTGATCGCCCTCCAGTTGCTGTTCATCACCTCCTATGTGGGAGCGCTGCACAATCCGAAGCCGAAGGACGTGCCGTTCGGGGTGGCCGCACCGCGGGCCGCCGCCGAGCAGGCGGTGGCCCGGATGGAGAAGCTGCCCGGCTCGCCCCTGGACCCGCGCACGGTGGCCGACGAGGCGACGGCCCGGAAGCAGATCCTGAACCGGGACATCGACGGGGCGCTGGTCATCGACCCGGCCGGGACGACCGACACGCTCCTCGTCGCGAGCGGCGGCGGCACCGTCCTCGCCACCACCCTGGAGAGGTACCTCACCGCCCTGGAGGCCCCTCAGAAACGGAGCGTCAAGACGGTGGACGTGGCGCCGGCCTCGTCCCAGGACTTCGACGGCCTTTCGGCCTTCTACCTGGTCGTCGGCTGGTGCGTCGGCGGCTATCTGTGCGCCTCGATCCTGGCGATCAGCACCGGCGCCCGGCCCGCCAACCCGCGCCGCGCGGTGATCCGGCTGATCGTGATGGCACTGGTGTCGATCGTCGGCGGACTGGGCGGCGCGGTGATCGTGGGGCCGATCCTGGACGCGCTGCCGGGCAGCGTGCTCGCCCTCTGGGGGCTCGGGGCGCTGGTCACCTTCGCGGTGGGGGCGGCGACCCTCGCCCTCCAGGCGATCTTCGGGATCATCGGTATCGGCATCGCGATCCTGCTCGTGGTGATCGCGGGCAACCCGAGCGCGGGCGGGGCCTTCCCGCTGCCCATGCTGCCGCCGTTCTGGCAGACGATCGGCCCGGCGCTGCCACCGGGCGCGGGCACCTGGACGGCCCGCTCGATCGCCTACTTCAAGGGCAACGACACGACCGCCTCCCTGCTGGTGCTCTCGGCATGGGCGGCGGCCGGCATCGCGGTGACGCTGGGGATGGCGGGGCTGCGGAGGAAGCGCGAGGGCGAACCTTTGCCGGCTCGCGGCGCGACTGCGCAGGATGCCTGAGGGCGAACTGCCGCCGACTCGGAAGCCGTAGTACGCCTGGGCGGCCGCCGGTTACCGAACCCGCACCCGCCGCCGGCAGCAGACCGCCACGGTCGACCCGCATCCGCCGACGCCCCCCCCCAAAGGGCCACCCGCACCCGACCACGAAACCCGCACGGGCGGTGCGGGTGGGAAACGAAAATCCCGCCCCCGAAGGGGCGGGACTCCGCACACCACGAACCGTCAGCCGATCGACGTCCCCGTGGCCGACAACGCCTCGGTCACCGGCTGGAAGAACGTCTCCCCACCGGAGGTGCAGTCACCGCTGCCACCCGAGGTGAGCCCGATCGCGCTGCTTCCGGAGAACAGCGAGCCACCACTGTCCCCGGGCTCCGCGCAGACGTCCGTCTGGATCAGCCCGTTGACGATGTCACCGTTCCCGTAGTTCACGGTCGCGTCCAGCCCCGTGACCTTCCCGGAGTGCACCTGGGTCGTGGAGCCGCTGCGCGTGACCGACTGCCCGACCGTCGCCTCCGCGGCTCCCGTGATCGCCTGCGAGGACCCGTTGTAGAGGTTCACCTCGCTCGGGTGGTCGACGTCGGCGGTGTACTTGACCAGCCCGTAGTCGTTGTCCGGGAAGCTGGACACCTCGTTCGTGCCGATCTGGGTCCCGCTCGAGTCCGACCAGGTGGAGATGGACTCGGTGCAGTGCCCGGCGGTGAGGAAGTACGGCTCCCCGCCCTTGACCACGTTGAACCCGAGCGAGCACCGCCCGCTGCCCCCGGTGATCGCGTCACCGCCGGCGACGAAGGGCTTGAACTCCCCCTTCGTGCGCTGGAGTTCGGCCGTGCCGCCGAGCCCGTCGACGACCTTCGTGAGCTTGGCCCACTCCGCGTCGGAGACCGTGCGGTCGGCGGTGACGACCACCTTGTTGGTGGTCGGGTCGGTCGCCCAGGACGTACCCGGGATCGTCGCGTCCTGCTTGAGGGTGCCGCGGGCGCTCTTCAGCTCGGCCAGGGAGTTCGCCACGACCCGCGCCTGGGCGCCGGCCGCCTCGACGGTGTCGGCCGCGGTCTCGCTGAGGACGTTCACGACGAGGTTCTTGGCCTTCGCGTCGTAATACGTTCCCGCCGCCGCGGTTCCGAGGTCCTTGCCGAGCGTCGAGGCGAGCTTTCCGGCCGCCGCGACCGACAGGGTCTCGGGGGCGGAGCTCTTCACGGGCTCGCTGGCGTTCGCAGTCTGGAAGGTGATGCCCGCGGCGACCAGTGCGGTGATTCCCGCACCTGCCAGGGCTGCCCGCCGCTTGGGTATGCGTCGGTGCTGCAACTCGGGTCCTCCTGTGGGGGGTCGGCCCGGTCGGTTATGGGGACCTTGCGGGCCGGAAGGCTGGTTGACGAGCCCTTACTCTTTCGAACCCGGCGGGGAGCGCACAAGGTTGAGTTCCGGACGCGCGTAGAACGCGGTTGCACGCCCCTTCCGGATTGACCGTGGACAGTCACACCAGGCGACTTCGCAGTGCAAACACTACGTGCGGGTAACCAATGACCAGCCTGTGAGGTCTAGTCCTGTCCTGAATTCGACCCCTCGGAGCCCGGATCCAGACGAGGCTGGGGCGACGGCAGTTGCTCCTGCACCGGTTGCTCCTCCACAGAACGCACCGGTTGCTGCACCGGCCCGGGCGCCGGCGCCGCCCTCTCCAGGAACCGCAGCAGCTCGACGGGGAAGGGCAGCACCAGCGTCGAGTTCTTCTCTGCCGCCACCGCCACCACCGTCTGCAGCAGCCGCAGTTGCAGCGCGGCCGGCTGCTCGGACATCTCCTTGGCCGCCTCGGCGAGCTTCTTCGACGCCTGGAGTTCGGCGTCGGCGTTGATGACCCGGGCCCGCCGCTCCCGGTCGGCCTCGGCCTGCCGGGCCATGGAGCGCTTCATGGTCTCGGGCAGGGAGACGTCCTTGATCTCGACCCGGTCGATGGTGACGCCCCACTCCACGGCGGGGCTGTCGATCATCAACTCCAGCCCCTGGTTGAGCTTTTCCCGATCCGACAGCAGATCGTCCAGCTCGCTCTTGCCGATGATGGACCTGAGCGAGGTCTGCGCCATCTGCGCGACCGCGAACCGGTAGTCCTCCACCCGCACGATCGCCTCGGCCGGCGCGGTCACCTTGAAGTAGACGACCGCGTCCACCCGCACCGTGACGTTGTCCCGGGTGATGCCCTCCTGCCCCGGCACCGGCATCGTCACGATCTGCATATTGACCTTCCGGAGCTTGTCGATGCCCGGAACGATCATCGTGAACCCGGGCCCGCGCACTTCCGACCGGAGCTTGCCGAGGCGGAACACCACACCCCGTTCGTACTGTTTGACGACCCGTGCCGCCGCCATCACGTACACCGCTCCGGCGGACGCGAGCGTCACTCCCGCTACCACCAGCTCCTCGACCATGACGGCCCCCAGGGTCCGATTCAGGCGCTCAAGGTGTGTACTTCGACGGTAACTCCGCGATGTACACGATGGGGAGACGGAGGACACAGGTGCTCGACGGCATACAGACGCGCGACGGCAGGTGGCTGACGGTCGAGGAGTACGGCGACCGGGACGGCACACCGGTGGTGCTGCTGCACGGCACCCCGGGCTGCCGGTCCGGGGTCGTGCCCGCCGACGTGGTCAAGACGCACCCGTGGGTGCGGTTCATCGCCTACGACCGTCCCGGCTACGCCGACTCGGACCGGCACCCGGGACGCCGGGTCGCCGACGCGGCCCGGGACGTGGCCGATCTGGCCGACGCGCTCGGGCTCGAGAAGTTCTCCGTGCTCGGGCGGTCCGGCGGCGCCCCGCACGCCCTGGCCTGTGCGGCACTGATGCCCGCGCGGGTACGGCGGGCGGCGGCGCTGGTGTCCCTCGCGCCACCGGACGCGGAGGGGCTGAGCTGGTTCGACGGCATGGCGGCCTCCAACGTCGAGGACTACACCCTGGCGCTGACCGACACCCTCGCCTTCGCGGAGCGGCTCGCCTCCCGGGCCGCCGCCGTCCGCCAGGACCCCGCCCAGCTGCTCGTGACCATCCGCGACGGGCTCACCGACGCCGACCGGCGGATCGTCTCCCAGCCGGCCGTCGGCGACATGCTGCTGCGCAACTACCGCGAGGCGCTGCGCACTTCGGCGTACGGCTGGCTCGACGACGCCCTCGCCCTGCTGAGCCACTGGGGCTTCGACCCGGCGGACATCACGCGGCCGGTCCTGCTGTGGCACGGCGCCCAGGACCGGTTCTCCCCGGTGGGCCACTTCGAGTGGCTCCTGGGCCGCGTCCCGCGCGCCCGTCCCGTCCTGGACCCGGACGCCGGTCACTTCGGGGCGATCGAGGCGCTGCCCGCCGTACTGGACTGGCTGTGCCCTGCGTCATGATCCGGGGCGCTCCATCCGGGCGCCCCGCATCAGGTCCATGACCCGCTCGTGGCTGTCCCCCACGGCGTCGGTGACGCGCAGCCGCAGGCGCAGCTGGTCGATCTCGCCGACGAACCGACGGCCGTACGCCCCCGCCCGCATTCCCCCGTTGCCCAGGGGGAACCCGGCGCCGGTCAGCCGCAGGTAGTAGTCCTTGCCCTGGACGAACCCCCGGTCGGCGAGCTCCTCCAGCACCCCGGCGTGGTCGGTCCACGCGGTGGGCTCCCCGCCGCTCGGGACGAAGCAGTAGTCCACCCGCTCCACCACCGAGTGCTGCGAGCCGCCGTTCACCACTTCCACATGCCACCCGGGCTCGTCCGGGCCGAGGTCACCGACCGTCCAGGAGGAACTCCAGCCCAGTGCGGGCCGCACCGTCCGCGCGTACTGGGCTCGCCCGAACACCGCGGCGAGCGCCACCGCCAGCAGCGCGCCCAGCGGGTTCATGTCCATGAGCCGCAGCCGCCAGGGCCACTGCCGGGCCAGGTCGCCGGTGATGTTCGACCGCACGATCTCCCACAGCAGCACCAGCGTCAGCAGGATCAGCAGCACCAACGGCGCCACGAACAACAACGGACTGCGCCGCACCCGCCGTTGCCGGTCGTCGAACTCCAACCCCTGGTCCTCTCCCCCGTGTTGACGGCGACAATAGCGAGCCCCCGCACGGCAGGCGTGTGCGGGGGCTCACCACAGGTGCTGGCTGCGATACAGGCCGTTCCGGGACCTAGAAGACGCTGACGCCGTACGCGCTCAGGGCCTCGGTGACGGGCTGGAAGAAGGTCGTGCCGCCGGAGGAGCAGTTGCCGCTGCCGCCGGAGGTCAGACCGTAGGCGACGGTGCCGCCGTACAGCGGGCCGCCGGAGTCGCCGGGCTCGGCGCAGACCGTGGTCTGGATCATGCCGTACACGACGTCGCCGCCACCGTAGTTGACGGTTGCGTTGAGGGCGGTGACCCGGCCGCTGTGCGTGCCGGTGGTGGAGCCGCGGCGGTACACCGTGGTGCCGACGGAGGGCGTGGCGGCACTGGTGATGTCCTGGCTGCCCACAGTGCCCGAGATCGAGGACACGGGGTAGGTGGACGAGTACCGGACGATGCCGTAGTCGTTGGTCGGGAAGCTGGACCCGGCGGTCGCGCCGAGCAGCGACGTACGACCGGAGTTGGACCACCAGTTGCCCGCACCGTCGGTGCAGTGGCCGGCGGTCAGGAAGTAGTAGGTACTGCCGCTGCGGACGTTGAAGCCCAGGGAGCAACGCCAGCTACTCGCATAGATTGCGTCGCCGCCGGAGATCAGCTTGTTGAACTTGCCCGGGGTCCGCTTGATCGTCAGCGCGTCGGCGTTGGCGCCGGCCTGCCGCTTGATCTTCGCGATCTCCGCCTTGGAGACCGTGCTGTCGACGGTGACGACGACACGGTTGGTCTTACTGTCGACGGCCCAGGCGGTGCCGGGGACATCGGCCTTGAGCACCGAACTGTTGGCGCTCTTCAGCTCGTTGGCGCTGAAGGTGGTCACGTCCGAGGCGTTCGCGTTGGGGATCGCGATCGCTGCGGCGGCCACGAGTCCGGTGGATACGGCGATCAGCCGGGTCCGTCTCGTAATGCCGCTGCGGGGGGTGGTGCGCTTGATCCTCACTTTTCGTTCCCTCCCAGGGAGGTTGGGGGCCCGCGTGGGGTCGGGGCCCGTGAGGCGCAGCCAGAAGCCCACATGTCCGGATTCCGAACACGCCGTGCCCCTGACAAGCGCTGAGGGGGAGTATTCGGCCGAACGACCGGTAGCCGCAAGGGCGCCTTTCGGCCGTCAATCTTTGAACCACCCATGCGTTCCCCGTGAGCCGGCCGCTCCTCGGAGCAGGGTGCGCTCCCCCGCCTCGACGGCGATGCCCAGCCTGTTCCCCGGCGGCGGGAAGGGGCAGATGAAGTGGTCGGCGAACGCACACGGCGGAAGCAGGGCGCGGTTGAAGTCGACCGTCGTGCGCCCCTCGGCGTCGGGTGCGGCGGACCGCAGGAACCGGAAGCGGTGACTGCTGGATCCGCTCGTCGCATCGCCGAAAACCGCCCACAGCGATCCGTCCCCCTCGACCGTCACCTGGAGCGTGAACTCCTGTCCGTCGAGGGTGAACGCCAGCTCTCCGCCCAGCCCGAGGCCGCGCCGCCGTCCGTCCGCGTTCTCCACGCGGACGCTGCGCGGTTCGCCGTACGGCGTGAAGCGCCCCGGCACCGACCAGCGCGGCTCGTACGGCGTGGCCGCGACACCGCGGAACGCGCGCCGCGCCTCGGAGGCCGGGTCGAAGTCCCGTACGCCCCACGCTCCCTCGCGCACCAGCACGACCAGCCGCCGCCCGCCGTACGCGACCCGGCTCGCGCCCACCGGTCCGGGGTCGGCGCCGAGCCGTACCGCACCGCCGAAGGGCCGCCCGTCCACGGTCAGCCCGTCCTCCTCGGCGGCCCTGAGCAGCACCGCGTCACCGTCGGCCGACCAGGCCCCGGGAGCGGTCGGAAGCCGTCCGTCCGGATGGTCCTCCAGCCAGTACGTCCCGGTGAGCGAGAGCGGTCCGTAGGGCGCGGAGACCGTCTCGACGCGGTGTTCGTGCCACTTCTTCCACTCGTCGAACGCGTCCGACGTCATGTGATCAACCCTTCCATGCCGGTTCGGAGAGCCCGAGGTGGGAGCGGAGTGTGGTGCCCTTGTACTCGGTACGGAACACCCCGCGTTCCTGGAGCAACGGCACCACGCGGTCCACGAACTCGTCGAGTCCGGCCGGGGTGAGATGCGGGACGAGGATGAAGCCGTCGGCGGCATCGCGCTGCACGAACTCGTCGAGCTCGGCGGCGACCGCCTGCGGAGTCCCGATGAAGGACTGCCGGCCGCCCGCCTCGATCACGGTCTCCCGGATGGACAGCCCCTTCTCCTTCGACAGCGCCCGCCACCTCTCCGCGATCTCGAGGGTGTTCCCGCGCCGGGTCCGGCCCTGGGTGAGCGTCGGCTCGGCCACCGGGTCCATGTCGGGGAGCGGGCCGTCCGGGTCGTACGAGGAGAGGTCGACGCCCCAGATCTGCTCCAGCGTGAGGATCGCGGTCTGCGGGGAGGTCTGCTGCCGGCGGATCTCGGCTGCCCTCTCCTGCGCCTCCACGGCGGTGTCGCCGAGGACGACACCGACCCCGGGCATGATCTTCAGGTCCTCGAAGGTACGGCCGTACTTCGCCAGGCGTCCCTTCACATCGGTGTAGAAGGCGCGACCGCCCTCCAGCGAGGTCTGCCGCGTGAAGACCACATCGGCCGTGGCGGCGGCGAACTCCCGCCCCTCGTCCGAGTCCCCGGCCTGGATGACGACCGGATGTCCCTGCGGCGAGCGCGGCACGGTGAACTCGCCCGCGATGTCGAAGTGCCGCCCGCGGTGGGCGAACGGCCGGGACAGCCCGTCCGGTGTCCAGGAGTCCCACAACTCCCGTGCGGTGGCGACGAATTCGGCCGCCCGTGTGTACCGGTCGGCCCGGTCGAGGAAGCCGCCGCGCCGGAAGTTCTCCCCGGTGAAGGAATCGGAGGAGGTCACCACGTTCCAGGCGGCCCGGCCCCCGCTGAGGTGGTCCAACGAGGCCAGCCTGCGGGCGAGTTCGTACGGCTCGTTGAAGGTCGCGTTGACGGTGGCGGCGAGCCCCAGGTTCTCCGTGACGGCGGCGAGCGCGTTGAGCACGGTGATCGACTCCGGGCGCCCCACCACGTCCAGGTCGTGGATACGGCCCTTGTGCTCACGCAGCCGCAGCCCCTCGGCGAGGAAGAAGAAGTCGAACAGACCACGCTCGGCCGTGCGGGCCAGGTGCTCGAAGGAGGAGAACTCGATCTGGGACCGCGAGCGCGGATCGGCCCAGACGGTGGCGTTGTTGACGCCCGGGAAGTGCACCGCGAGACGGATCTGTTTGAGCGGTCGTTCGGTCATGACGCTTCCCCCGCGTATTGGTTGACGGGCCGGGCCAGCCCCAGGTGCTCCCGGAGCGTGCTGCCCGGGTAGAAGGTGCGGAACAGTCCGCGGTGCTGGAGCAGCGCCACCGTGCCGTTGACGAGCCGCTCCAGGTCACGGCGTGGCTCGGCGGGCGTGAGGTGGAAGCCGTCGACGGCGCCCTCCCCGTGCCAGGAGGCGATCAGGTCCGCGAGGTCGACGGGACCGCCGCGGTACAGCGGGCCCTGCGCGGTCTGCCGGGGGCCGCCCCCGCCGTGGCCCGGTTCGGCCGCGTGCTCCCCGTCGCCGAGGTCGACGACGAGCCCGGCGAGGACCCGCAGTGCGTCGGGGTCGCGCCCGAACCTCGCCGCGGCGGCGCGCAGTTGATTCCGTACGGCACGGGTCTGCGCGGCGCTCACGGACCGTACGAGGGCCACGTCCGCGTACCGGGCGGCGATGTCCCGGGCCTGCCCCTCGGAGGCGTCGACCACCCGGACCGGGTGGCCCTGCGGAGGGCGCGGCACGATCGAGGGGCCCCGCACCGAGAACTCCGTGCCCGCGAAGTCGACGTGGTGCAGCTTGTCCCGGTCGATGAAACGGCCGGTCGACTCGTCCCGTATCTCGGCGTCGTCCTCCCAGCTGTCCCACAACTTCGCTGCCACGTCGGCCACTTCACCGGCCTCCCGCCACAGCGCGTCGGCGGGGGCGGCGTGCCGGCGGCCGAAGAGGCGGGCCTCGCCCTCGGTGGTCGACACGTCGAGCCGCCAGCCGGCCCGGCCCCGGCTGACCCAGTCGAGGGTCGCGACGGCCGCCTGGACATGGAAGGGCTCGGTGTGGGTGGTCGTGACGGTCGGCACGAGTCCGATCCGGCCGGTGACCGGGGCCACCCGGGACAGGACGGCGAGCGCGTCGAGCCCGGGGCGGGCGAAGGTGTCGTCCAGGGTCACGAAGTCGAGGACACCGTGTTCGGCGAGCCGGGCCAGTTCGACGTAGGAGCCGGCGTCATGGGCCGACGGCTGGTCGACAGCGGCGGAGAGATGCAACATCACAGCACCTTCGGGAGAAAGCTCTTGGGGTAGGGGGGTGTCTTGAGCGGCCGGTGGTGTCTCAGGCGGCCGCGCGTCCGGCGAGGGCGGCGAAGAACTCGAGTGCCGCCCTGGCCGTGGCGTCGTTCTGGCGGAACGCCGGGCCGCCGGTGCGGGGCCGGGTGAAGGCGCCGGAGGTACGGGCGTCGGTGAAGGGACCGAGCGCGAAGCGCCGGGGATGCGGCCGGCCGGCCACGTCCAGGATCCGCCCGTCACCGGGGTCCACCCGGAGCAGCCCCTCCGGGGTCTCGGCGGCCCCGTCCTCCCGCAGTTCCCGCAGCAGGGCGTCACGGGCCCGTCCGACCGTCGGCTCGGGCAACCGCGCCTCGACCAGCGCGCGCGTCTCGACGGAGAACCCGGGCAGACTCGCGCTCGTGGCCCGGAAGACGCCGTCCTGGGCCTCCACCGAGACGTCCGCGCCGAGGAACCTGACGACACCCGCCCGCGAGAGGGCCTGCAACTGCCGCAGCCGGGGTCCGGGCGGCCCCGACGCCAGATAGCTGAAGAAGCCGTGCCACCAGGGTCCGGTGCCCCCGAGCCGGACCAACTGGCCGTAGACGGACAGCAGCCCGAGGAAGACCGACAGGTCCTGGCTGTACGCAGGGTCGTGCCGTCGGCTCAGATCCTGCTCGACATACCCGCGCAGCCCCTCCTGGAGCTCCTCGAACGACCCGTACCGCACCCCTTCCAGCGGCCGGTCCAGCGCGCCCAGGTCCAGCTGGTCGGCCGGGTCGGGCACGGCGGCCTCCACGAGGGCCTCGACATCCGTGCGGTCGCCGACCGCGTACTTCTCCTCGAAGTCGGCCCAGGACATCGCGGTCCGCTCCCCGTGCACCGTGAACAACCGGTGGTAGTGCGCGAACCCCAGCTCCTTCTCCACCAGCGGCCACACGTCCCGGCGGAAGTCGAACCCCGCGGGCCGGGCGAGCAGGTCCTCGACCTCGGCGGGCCCGAAGAACCGGGGCAGCGGGGGCCGTTCACCGGTCCAGTCGTAGCCGATCTTCGAGTGGTACGGCACCCCGCGCCGCGACCCGACGTACAGCACCGGCTCGCGTCCGGACGGTACGTAGGTGCCGCCCTCGTACCGCCCGCCCCGCCCCTCCGTCAGCAGCACCATCAGATCGACGAAGGCGAGCCCGAAGCCGCGGACGAGGACGTGCGAGCCGGGCGCGAGCGCGGACAGGTCACTGTCGGCGGTGAAGTCGGGCGGGAGGTGGACGAGGCCGTGCTCCGTCGCGTACGCGGCCAACGACCTTTGCTCGTCGTCGAGTTCGGCGTCGAGGTGGCCGAGCGCGAGGACGACCAGGTCGGCGAGGAGCGGGCCCGGGCGGCCCTCCAGCCACACCTGCTGGCGCCCCTCGCGCGAACCGCCGACCCGCAGGGCGCGCCGCGGATGGTGGTGCACCCGCACCGACGGAGGCAGCGCGGCCACCGCCTGCTCGTGCACCCACCGCAGATACCCGCCCTGGAGCTGCCGGTCCGCGAAGGTGGTGCCGTCGATGCCGGCCCACTCGTGCAGCGTGGGTCCGGGACGCACCGGTCCGGCCATGTCCACCGTGTCGTCGGTGAACATCGTGACGTCCTCGGCGTGCGAGTTCATCCACAGCAGCGGCGACTGCGCCTCGCGCCAGATGCGCCCGGCACCCGGTGCATGCGGGTCGACGAGATGGATGTCGAGGCCCGAGCCGTCGTACAGCTCGGGCGCGTTGGCCGCGATCCGTTCGATCAGACCGGCCCCTCGCGGCCCGGCGCCGACGATCACCAGTGAGTGCCGGGTCATCGGAGGTGCCCCTGATGAGGGTGCCGGTCAGCCGGGTCCCGGCGGGCGGTGGTTGGGGAGAGGGTGTCGGAGGACATGTGAAGGCTCCGTGGCAGCGAGTCGTTCGAACTCGGACGGGTGCCTTCACACAAGCGCGCCGCGCGGCGCGGATCGCGGCCGAGCCCCTCAGCAGGGCCGCCCCTCGAGACTACGGGGGCGTTTCCCCTCACTGTCAAGGCTGTCCATACTGTGAGCCGTACGTCTCAAGTCGGTTGACGCACAACCGGATGCCTGTTCCACTTGCCCCATGCATCCACAGCAGTGGCTGGTCAAGCGCTCCCACATCGACTTCGGTCGCGTGTGGTCCTCTTCCTGTTGAGCTGACCCCCTGCGCGCCCTGATTCCCGGGCGCCCTCTCACATTCTCTTCCCCGCCTTCACACGCGCCTCCCCTCACCTCGCGCCTTCATATCCCCCTTTGCCCTACGGCGAATCAGCAGCCGCAGTCACACCCGCAGTCGCATCCATCGCAGCAGTTCCCGCAACAGTCACAGCAGCTGCAGCAGTCACTGCACCCGCTGCAGTCGCACTGGTTGCACAGACCTTCCCGACGCTGGCCGCTCCACGGGTCCTCGAACTCCCCGCAACACATCTGGCACGTACAGGCCAGCCCCATCCACACCGCACACCCCGCGAGCAGTCCACGCCGGTCCCGGCGAGGCGGCTCCGGGGGCGGCGGAACTCCCGGCCCGCCCGGCCCGGGAGGCGCGTAAGGGTGCGACAACCCGGCCGACCCGGCCCCGTGCCCGCAGGACGACGAACCGAAGACCCGGTCCACGGACGTCCGCAGCTCATGCACGAGCAGCACATGCGCCAGCTTCTGGTCGCCGAACTCGGCTTCCCGCAGCGCGAGGCGTATCCCGTGCACCGCGTCGTCCGCGAGCCGCCGCGCCTCCGCCAGGGGCGTCCCGGTGGCCGTCAGCGGGTTCCACGCCCCCGATGCGGCGTCGGTCTCGCGGTCCTCCACGGCGTCCAGCAGATGCGCGAGCCGCCCGAAGAGCCGTCCCGCCTCGGCGAGCGGCTCGGCGTTGCCCGGCCGCCCGGCGAGGACCGCGGTGTGCGCGAAGGCCGCCGCGGTGGCCGTCTCGGTCGGCTCGGTGACGGTCAGGATCGGCGTCCCGGGCCCGGCCAGGGTCTCGATGCCGAGCTGGCGGTCCACCGCGTCGACGAGCACGGCGGTGTCGAACCCGACGGCGGACCCGCTACGGGCCCCCGCCGCACCCCAGCTCGACGCGACCCGGCGGGCGGCGAGCGCCACCGGCTTGCGGGCCAGCAGTCCGTCCCCGTCGGCGACATGGTCACGGACCTTGGCGGAGGCGAGCACCAGCGAGACGGCGGCCGAGAGCCGCGCGCCCTCGCCGTCGGCGACGGAGGCGGTGCGCATGCCGCGCAGCGGGCACGGGCCCGCCGTACGACGCCCCGAAGTCCCCCGCTCGGCCTGAGCCTCCGTCAGAACCGATATGAGCAGGCCGTCGTAGTTGGTGACGATGCGCGCGAACTGCCCGTGATCCTTGCGCAGCGCGAGACACAGCCCGCACAGATGCGCCATCCACTGGGTCTTGAGACTTTCACCGAGCCGATGGCGGCAGGGCCTGACAATTCCGAACACGACGATCCCCCGTGGTCAGTGCGACATTGAGCGGCGGCATCGTATCGACCCCGCCGTTCACCCGTACGCCCCGGCCGTCACCCATACGCCGTGAAGAATCATATTTCACTCACAGTCAGCAGCCGTATGGGGAACGGCCCTTGTGAAACCCGGGCTCTCGACGAATGCGCTGTGCACCAGTACCGTCACAAACCCCCCGCGCGGCGTCTATCCACATGGCGCGTCATCCGCATCATGGATGACGATAGGGATACGTAAAGCGAGAAAGACCGCTGTGAGAGGAGGCGTCCATGGGATCGGTGCGCAAGGCGAGTGCCTGGCTGGGCCTCGTTGACGACAACGATGACGAGCGTTACTACGACGACGACGGCTACTCCGAAGGAACCGAGCCCGGGGATGCCTGGGTCACCGACCCGCGGGTCAAGGTGGCCTCGGACGTCGCCGAGGAGAAGGGCCGTCGCATCGGCACGGTCACTCCGGACAGCTTCCGGGACGCGCGCGCCATCGGCGAGCTCTTCCGGGACGGGGTGCCCGTCATCATGAACCTCACCGCCATGGAGGCGGGCGACGCCAAGCGGGTCGTCGACTTCGCCGCGGGCCTGATCTTCGGGCTGCGCGGTTCGATCGAGCGCGTGTCCACACGCGTGTTCCTGCTGACCCCCGCCAACACGGAGATCGTGAACGGCGACCCGGCCGCGCACCGCACGGACGGCTTCTTCAACCAGAGCTGAGGCAGGGCCGCTCACCGGCCCTGCCCCCGCGCAGGGTTTTCACCGGAAGGCGTCGAGCCCGGTGAGCGCCTTGCCCAGTACCAGCTGATGCATTTCGACGGTGCCCTCGTAGGTGAGCACCGATTCCAGGTTGGTCGCGTGCCGCATGACGGGGTATTCGAGGGAGATCCCGTTGGCCCCGAGGATGGTGCGCGACGTACGGCAGATCTCGATCGCCTCCCGTACGTTGTTCAGCTTGCCGAAGCTGACCTGCTCGGGACGCAGGCGCCCGGCGTCCATGCGCCGCCCCAGATGGTGGGCGAGCAGAATCCCCTTGTGCAGTTCGACCGCCATGTCGGCGAGTTTGGCCTGGGTGAGCTGGAAGCCCCCGATCGGCCGCCCGAACTGCTCCCGCGACTTCGCGTAGTCCACGGCCGCCTCGAAGCAGGACCGCGCCGCCCCCATCGCACCCCAGACGATGCCGTAGCGGGCGTGCGACAGACAGCTGAGCGGCCCCTTGAGCCCGACGACCTCCGGCAGCACCGCGTCCGCGGGCAGCCGCACGTCGTCGAGGACGAGTTCGCTGGTGACGGAGGCGCGCAGCGACCACTTGTGCTTGATCTCGGGTGCCGAGAAGCCGGCCACGTCGGTCGGTACGACGAACCCGCGGATCCCCTCGTCGGTCTGCGCCCACACGACGGCGACCCCGGCGACGGACCCGTTGGTGATCCACATCTTGCGCCCGTTGAGCACCCAGTCCGTGCCGTCCCGCTTGGCGAAGGTCCGCATCGCGGCGGGGTCGGACCCGTGGTCGGGCTCGGTCAGTCCGAAGCACCCGATGACCTCGCCGGCGGCCATCCGCGGCAGCCAGGTCTGCTTCTGCTCCTCGGAGCCGAACCGATGGACGGCGTACATGGCGAGAGAGCCCTGCACCGAGACGAGGGAGCGGATCCCTGAGTCGGCGGCCTCCAGCTCCAGACAGGCGAGCCCGTACTGCACGGCGCTGGCCCCGGCGCACCCGTACCCGTCGAGCGACATCCCGAGCGCCCCGATCCCGCCCAGCTCACGGGCGAGTTCGCGGATGCCGGGCAGCTCGCCGCTCTCGTACCACCCGGCGATGTGGGGCAGCACCCGGTCCGCCGCCCACGACCGCACGGTGTCCCGGACGGCGAGGTCCTCCGGGTCCAGCAGGTCGTCGAGGCCGAGCGGGTCGGCCGGATCGAACGGGGGCAGCTTCGCGGACGCGGACATGGGGCACCCTCCGGCAACTGAAAACTAGCAGCGCTAGTTAGGACTCTCCGGCCGACGTTACGGGTGCAGTGTCGCGCACGTCCAGTACCTCAGGCGGAGACGCGGGCCTCGGCGACTTCCCGGGGCGCGGGCACCTCGACCGTCATCGGCTCGCACTGCATGGTCCGCGGCAGTCGCAGCGCCATCACCGCGCCGAGCAGCAGCAGACCCGCGCTGACCAGCAGCGTCACATGCAGCCCGTGCACGAAGCAGTCCCGCGCGGTGCGGCGCAGGGCCTCCCCGGCCGGGCCGCCGAGCCGCTCGGCGATCTCGTAGGCCTCGCCGAGCGAATGCCCCGCCGCGGCCGAGTCGGACGCCGGGACACCCCGCACCGACGACAGGCCGGGCGCGTACGCCGCGTTCATCACGCTGCCGAGGAGCGCGATGCCGATGCCGGCGCCCAGCTGGTACGAGGTCTCGCCGATCGCCGCGGCCCCGCCCGCCTGCTCCGGCGGAGCCTCGCTCAGCATCGACTCGTACGCCCCGAAGAGCGTGGTCTCCAGGCCGAAGCCCAGCAGGACGAAGCCGAAGAGCAGCAGCGGCGCGTTGTCCTCGCCGCCCATCGCCATGAGCGTCAGTACGGCGACCGCCGTCAACACGAACCCGAAGCAGACCATCCGACGCGGTCCGAAGCGCCGCAGCATCCGGGCACCGGCGAGCCCGGAGGCCATCGCCGCGATGGTGAGCGGCAGCAGCCGCAGCCCGGTCTCGAGCGGGGAGAGCCCCAGCACCAGTTGCAGATACTGCGCCGCGATCAGCTCCAGGCCCACCAGCGCGAGCATGGCCAGCACGATGCAGCCGACGGACGTGCTGAAGGCGGGGCGCGAGAACATCCGCAGGTCGACGAGCGGGTGGGTACGCCGTCTCTGCCGTCGTACGAAGAGCACCAGCAGGACGGCGCCCACGGCCAGCGGCAGCACCGTGATCCCGTCGAGTTCCCCGCTGCCGAGCCGCTTCACGCCGAGGACCAGGCCGAACAGTCCGGCCGCGGCCATCAGCGCGCCGACCACGTCCCAGGGGCCGTCGGCGGTGCCCTTCGACTCGGGCAGCAGGAGGCGGCCCACCGGCAGGCTGACCAGCATCAGCGGGATGTTGACGAGGAAGACCGAGCCCCACCAGAAGTGCTCGAGGAGGAAGCCGCCGAGCAGCGGCCCGACCGCGGCGCCCACGGCGGCCACCGCGCTCCAGATGCCGATGGCGAGGGCGCGTTCACGCCGGTCGGGGAAAACCTGGCGGAGGATCGAGAGCGTGGCGGGCATGATCATCGCGCCGCCGACGCCGAGCAGGGCCCGCGCCACGATCAGCACCTGGGCGGTGTCCGCGAGGGCTGCCATGCCGGAGGCGACGCCGAACAGGGCGTAGCCGAGAAGAAGGACCCGTCTGCGGCCGACGCGGTCGCCGAGCGTGCCGAACAGGATCAGCAGCGAGGCGCAGACGAGGGGGTAGACATCGACGATCCAGAGCAGTTCTATCGCGCCGGGCGTGAGGTCCTCGGTGACGGCGGGGACCGCCACGTGCAGCACGGTCGCGTCGACCGCGACCAACAGCAGGCTCACACAGAGGACGACGAGGACGACCCAGCGGTTGGCACCGGCCCCGGCCGCCCGACGGCGCAGCGCAGCGGCGGCCGTGGTCGTCCCGGACATGCACGTACCTCCCAGATGTTCCCTCGCGGTCGGCGGGCACACGGGGTGGGGACTCCCCGTGATCTCGGCCGGAGAGGAGCGGTGATCTCCGGCCCGCGCAACGAAGGCGAGTGACACGTCAGCGTACGCGAGTTCACGCGTCGGCCAAGTGGTGGACCTCTCACACTCCGCGCGGAACACGTGTGGCGTACGCCACGCTCCCCTCTTCGCCGTCCTCTCGCCGACACGCCCCGGCGGCCCGTGCGGTTCTGGGCGCGGTCGATAATCGGACCCGTGACCGATCTTGAGACGCGCCCGGCGCCACCCGACAGCGCGTTGCGCCGCGCGGCCCCGGCCCTCCTCGGGTACGCGGCCGTCCGTGCCCTGGGCCTGCTCGCCCTGGTCCTGTGGAGCGCCGCGCGCGACAAGAGCGCGTACACGCTGCTGACGGCCCGCTGGGACTCCCTCTGGTACACGAGGGTCGCCGAGCTGGGATACGGCTACGAGGTGCGGCTGCCCAACGGGGACGTCCACTCGAATCTGGCCTTCTTCCCGCTGCTGCCGTGGCTGGAGCGGGGCATCGCGGCGGTGACGCCGCTGTCCCACGCCGACGCGGGCTTCGTCGTCAGCCTGCTCGCCTCGCTCGCGGCGGCCTGGGGCGTCTTCGCGGTGGCGGACCATGTGTACGGCCGCAGGGCCGGGGTCTGCGCGGTGCTCGTCTGGGCGGTGCTGCCGGTCGGGATCGTGCAGTCGATGGCGTACAGCGAGTCGCTGTTCACGGCCCTCGCCGCGTGGTCGCTGTACGCGGTGCTGACGGGCCGCTGGGTGACGGCGGGCGTTCTGGCGTCCCTCGCGGGCCTGACCCGACCGGTGGGACTCGCGGTGGTCGCGGCGGTGTGGGTGACGGCGATCGTCGCGTTCAGGCGGGACCGGGCAGCCGCGGGCGGTCCCTCGTCCGAGCGGCGACGAAGCGCGGCGCGGGCGGGCGGCGCGGACGCCGGGGAACGCGCCCCGGAACCGGCGGCCGAGGACAGCGACCGGCGCGACCCGGGAACGGGCGACGCCCCTCACCCGCCGCGCGCCCCGGGCGTGCGGTCAGCGGCCGGCGCGCACCCCCTCCCCGGCGCCCTCGCCCTGCTCATCGCCCCCCTCGGTGCCGCCGCCTACGTCCTCTGGGTCGGCCATCGCACCGGCAAGGGCCCCCTCGGGTATCTCGACGTCCAGGCGGGCTGGCGCAACGGGTTCGACGGGGGCTACGCCTTCGCCCGGTTCGTCGGCGAGAAGTTCACGTCGTTCCCGTCGGCGCTCGCCGGGGTGGGGCTGATCGTCGGGGTCGGGCTCGTGCTGTGGCTGTACGTCGTCGGCGTACGGCAGCGTCAGCCACTGCCGCTTCTGGTGTACACGGGTGTCGTCACCGTGCTCGCGCTGTGCGCGTCGAGCTACTTCGGCTCGAAACCGCGCCTGCTGCTGCCCGCCTTCCCCCTGCTGTTCCCCCTCGCCCTGGCCCTGGCCAGGCTGCGGACGTCGAGGTCCGTGCTGGTGGTGTGCGGTATCGCCCTCGCGTCGGCCGTGTACGGGGCGTTCTGGCTGAACGGCTCAGGACCGCCATGATCGACTCGGGGGCCCGATGAGCGCCGGGAGAATTCCGCCCCATGATTCGGTGAACGAATTCATAAGCGGCAATAAACCGGAACCGGAATGATCAAAGGAATTGAAGGGGGCAACCGGGCCGGATAGTGGATTCCTCGGAAATAAACGTCTCCCTGAGAGGAATCCCACATCACATCGTCATCACAAAGCCGTGGATTCGACGGGCGTCGGACCTCACTCGCTGTAACGTCGATTGAGTGCGTACCGAACGAAACCTCACCCGTCTGGACCGGGTGTTCGCGAGGCTGGACCGTGAGCCGGAACGACCGGCTCACATTGACGTGCCCAGGATGTCCCGGCACCGGGTCGCCCTGATCGCCGGAGGCCTCGCCTTCTACCTGGCGATCGTGTGGCTCGTGGTCGACACATCGTGGCTGGTCCGGCTGGACTGGCAGGTCATGTTCTTCCGGCCGTACCAGCAGTGGGCGGAGATCCACTGGTTCGTGGACTACTACGTGGTGCTCGGCCAGCGCGGCCCGACCGCGGTGATGGTCGCGGCCTGGCTGGGCTGGCGCTCCTGGCGGCAGCACACCCTGCGCCCGCTGCTCACCCTGGGCGCCGTGCTGCTCCTGCTGAACATCACCGTGGGCGCCGCCAAGCTCGGCATGGGCCGGCTCGGCCCGCACTACGCGACCACCATCGGCGCGAACGAGATGGGCCTGGGCGGCGATATATTTCCCAGCGGCCACACCGCGAACGCCGTGGTGACCTGGGGCATCCTGGCCTATCTGGCCTCCACCCCGAGAGCCCGCAGATGGCTCTCCGCCGTCTCCGCCGTGACCTCGCTCGGCGTCGGCCTCGCCACCGTCTACCTCGGTACGCACTGGCTGAGCGACGTCGTTCTCGGCTGGGTCGCGGGGCTGCTGGTCCTGCTGGCGCTGCCGTGGTGCGAGCCGCTGATCGCCCGGACCGAGACCGCCGTCTTCGACCTGCGCGACCGCTGGCGGGCCCGCCGCAGCACACCCGCGGCCGTCAAGCCCGTCGAGGTCCCGATGCCGCTCAAGCCGCGCACCCCCGCCACCCAGAACGAGCCCGCGGCCCGCTCGGCCCGCACCCCCGCCTATCTGGCACCGGGCCCGCACACGACCCGCTCGGAGCGCACCCCGGTCACCCCGGCCGGCCCTCGCCGGCCACCCCACCCGGACCGCGTCGCACGCGGCACGACCTCGGCGGCCCGCCCCCTGACCGGCGGCTAGCCGACGGACAGCGGGGACGGTACGCACACACCCACCCCGCCACGACGGCCCCGGTTCCCGCGCGGGAACCGGGGCCGTCGTCGTGTTCCAGGACGGGTGTCAGCCCTTCCAGGCGCGGGCCACGCGGCCGTCCTTCACCTCGAAGTTCAGCCGCCCCGCGCGGTACTCCATCGTGATGATCGCCCCCGGTGGCAGTGAGCGCACGCTCGACCAGCCCTTCTCGCGGGCGAGTCGCTCAGCCCTGGCGGACTCCAGACCGACGTACGCGTCGGGACTGTCGTGGGGTTCGGCGGGTGGTGTCGGTATCGGTGCCATACGGCCACGCTAGGCCCTGTCCGCGGGGTGGGGCCAGGAACCAGGACACTGTGGGTCACTGATCCCTCTCCGGTCACGCTTCTGTCACAGGATGCCGACAGCAGTTTCCGTCGAACTCCGTCACACGTACGGGCGGTTCCGTAGGCCTTCCGCGCGCAATCAAACGGAATTCCCGCGTGTCGGAGCGGCTCATCCAATAACCGGACGGAAAGCTCCGGAAGACCTGCCGTCGGAGCCTTTGCATTCCGATTCGGTGGGGGGTCGCGGGAGCTGACACCGCGTAGGAAGAACACGGATCCGACACGGAATCCCCGTACGCCCCCTGTCGCCGTACGCGACGACGCGAGCATCATGACGGCGGACCCGGGACGCGACGAGCGAAGGGGCGAGCGAGCGATGGGGACCGAGACCGTGCAGACGACGGTGCGACCCGTGCGGAGCAAGAGCCACGGCCGGGTGATCGTCGACTGGCTGACCACCACCGACCACAAGAAGATCGGCCATCTCTACCTGATCACGTCGTTCGTGTTCTTCCTGGCCGGCGGTCTCATGGCGATGCTGATGCGCGCCGAACTCGCCCGGCCCGGGCTCCAGATCATCGACAACCAGCAGTTCAACCAGATGTTCACGATGCACGGCACGATCATGCTGCTGCTCTTCGCGACCCCGAGCTTCGCGGGCTTCGCCAACGAGCTGATGCCGTTGCAGATCGGTGCCCCCGACGTGGCCTTCCCACGGCTGAACATGCTGTCGTACTGGCTGTTCCTCTTCGGCGGTCTGATCGTGCTGGGCTCGCTGCTCGTGCCGTCCGGGCCCGCGGCCTTCGGCTGGTTCGCCTACGCGCCGCTCAACAGCATGGAGCGCTCGCCCGGCATCGGCGCCGACCTGTGGATCATGGGTCTCGCGCTGGCCGGCTTCGGCACGATCCTCGGTGCGGTCAACTTCATCACCACCATCATCGGGATGCGCGCCCCCGGCATGACGATGTTCCGGATGCCGATCTTCACCTGGAACACGCTGTTCACGTCGATCCTGATCCTGATGGCGTTCCCGGTGCTCGCGGCCGCCCTGCTCTGTCTGGAGGCGGACCGCCGGTTCGGCTCCCAGGTGTTCGCCTCGGCCAACGGCGGGGCGCTGCTGTGGCAGCACCTGTTCTGGTTCTTCGGCCATCCCGAGGTCTACATCATCGCGCTGCCGTTCTTCGGCATCATCACCGAGATCCTCCCGGTCTTCAGCCGCAAGCCGCTCTTCGGCTATCTGACGCTGGTCGGGGCGACGATGGCGATCACCGGGCTGTCCGTGGTCGTGTGGGCGCACCACATGTTCGTGACGGGCGCGGTGCTGCTCCCCTTCTTCTCGTTCATGAGCTTTCTGATCGCGGTGCCGACCGGCGTGAAGTTCTTCAACTGGACCGGGACCATGCTGAAGGGCTCGCTGTCCTTCGAGACCCCGATGCTGTGGGCCACCGGCTTCCTGGTGACGTTCCTGTTCGGCGGTCTGACCGGGGTGATCCTGGCGTCGCCGCCGCTGGACTTCCATGTCTCCGACTCGTACTTCGTCGTCGCGCACTTCCACTACGTCGTGTTCGGCACGGTCGTGTTCGCGATCTTCGGCGGCTTCTACTTCTGGTGGCCCAAGTTCACCGGGAAGATGCTCGACGAGCGGCTCGGCAAGATCCAGTTCTGGACGCTGTTCGTCGGCTTCCACACCACGTTCCTGGTGCAGCACTGGCTGGGCGCGGAGGGCATGCCGCGCCGGTACGCCGACTATCTGGCCGCCGACGGGTTCACCGCGCTCAACACGATCTCGACGATCGGCGCGTTCGTGCTGGGCATCTCGACGCTGCCGTTCCTCTACAACGTCTGGAAGACCGCCAAGTACGGCGAGAAGGTCGAGGTCGACGACCCCTGGGGCTACGGCCGTTCCCTGGAGTGGGCGACCTCCTGCCCGCCCCCGCGGCACAACTTCACGACGCTGCCGCGGATCCGCTCCGAGTCCCCGGCGTTCGATCTGCACCATCCCGAGTACGCGGCGCTGACGTCTCAGCCCGAGCCAAAGAGCGAGCAAGCCGGTCCCGAGCGGTCCTGATCGCCTCGGTCAGCTCGGCGGGCTCCAGCACCTCGAACTCGAAGCCCATCAGCATCACGTGGATCACCATCACATCGAGGCTCGCGGCCCCGGTGCGCAGGATGCAGGCGTCCGGCCCGTCGGCCTCCAGCTGCCCCGCGGAAGGCGAGACGCGCTCGACGGCCTCCTCCAGCGGCACCAGGAGCCGTACGACGGCCTGCGCCGCGTACGCGCGCGTGGAGACGCCCCGGGAGACGAACGCGGCCAGGTCCTCGGCCGGGGGTGTGCGCGGGGTGAAGCGGGGGCCGTGCGGCGGCTTGGGGGTGATGCGGTCGACACGGAAGGTCCGCCAGTCGTCGCGGTCGAGGTCCCAGGCGACCAGGTACCAGCGCCGCTCGGTGCAGACCAGGCGGTGCGGCTCGACGGTGCGGCGGGTGGAGTCGCCGTTGTGGCTGCGGTACGCGAAACGCAGGCGCTCGGCGTCCCGGCAGAGGTGGGCGAGCTCGGTGAGCACGGCCGGATCCACGGCGGAGGGCTGGGGGCCGCGCAGCATCGGCACGGTGAAGGCGTTCAGGGCGCCCACGCGACGGCGCAGCCGGCTCGGCAGGACCTGCTCCAGCTTGGCGAGGGCGCGTACGGAGGTCTCTCCGATGCCCTCGATGCCCTGCCCGGCGGCCGTGCGCAGCCCCACGGCGACGGCGACCGCCTCGTCGTCGTCCAGGAGCAGCGGCGGCAGCTCGGCACCCGCGCCCAGCTGGTAACCGCCCCCGGTGCCGGGGCTGGCGTTGACCGGATAGCCCAGCTCGCGCAGCCGGTCGACGTCCCGGCGCACGGTGCGCGGGGTGACGCCGAGGCGGTCGGCGAGATCGGCGCCGGACCAGTCGCGGTGGGCCTGGAGCAGCGAGAGCAGGCGCAGGAGTCGTGCCGAGGTCTCCAACATGAATCCGAGTCTGGCAGGCATTGCGGACAGTCGCTGTCCGCAAGGGTTCCTACCTTGGACTCATGGCAGACAACAGCGTGCACAGCTACCGGATCGACATCCCCCAGGCCCAGCTCGACGAGCTGCACACCCGCCTGGACCTGACCCGCTGGCCGGACGAACTGCCGGACGCGGGCTGGGAGTACGGCGCCTCACTGCCGTATCTCCGCGACCTCGCGGCCTACTGGCGGGGCGCCTACGACTGGCGCAAGCACGAGGCGGCGCTCAACGAGATCCCGCAGTACGTCACGGAGATCGACGGCGCCCAGGTGCACTTCCTGCACATCCGCTCGTCCGCTCCGGACGCGCTGCCGCTGATCCTGACGCACGGCTGGCCGGGCTCGATCGTGGAGTTCCTCGGCGTGATCGACCGGCTGAGCGAGGACCACCACCTGGTCATCCCCGCCATCCCGGGCTTCGGCTTCTCCGGCCCCACCCGCGAGAAGGGCTGGAACGTCAACCGTGTCGCCCGCGCCTGGGCCGAGCTGATGCGCCGGCTCGGCTACGAGCGGTACGGCGCGCAGGGCGGCGACCTGGGCGCGCTGATCTCCCCGGCGCTGGCCCGCGTCGCCCCCGAGTCGGTCGTCGGCGTCCATGTCAACGCCGCGTCGGTCGGCTTCATCCCGCTCGGCCCGGTGAGCGAGGAGGACCGGGCGGGGCTCACCGACCGGGAGGCGCGGAGCCTGGCGAGCATCGCCGAGTTCACCACCGACGGCTTCGGCTACAACGCGCTCCAGTCCACCCGCCCGCAGACCCTCTCCTACGGCCTCACCGACTCCCCCGTCGGCCAACTCGCTTGGATCATGGAGAAGTTCCAGGCGTGGACGCACTCCTCGGCCGCGCTGCCCGAGGACGCGATCGGCCGGGACACGCTGCTCACCAACGTGATGCTGTACTGGCTGACGGGTACGGCCGGTTCGGCGGCGCGCATGTACTACGAGAACAGCCATGTCGGTGACTGGTTCCCGGTCACGAACTCCGGTGTGCCCACGGCGGTGGCGAACTTCGGCGAGGACGTGGCGATCCGCCGCTGGGCCGAGCAGGCCAACACCCTCGCGCGCTGGACCGAGTTCGACCGCGGCGGCCACTTCGCGGCCCTGGAGGTCCCGGATCTGCTGGCCGGCGACGTCAGGGAGTTCTTCGGCTCGCTGCGGTGAGCACGGCGGGTCAGTAGGGCAGTTGCGGCACGTCGAAGCAGGTGTCGTCCATGTCGCCCTGCGACACCCACCCTTTGCCGTCCTGCCACCGGGCCACCGACAGACACGTCCTGCGGGTCGTCGGTGGCCCGGCCGACCGCTCGAACCGGACGGGGACCAGCAGCCCGTCGGCGGTGTAGTCCTCGCTGCGGTTCATGAACGCGTCCACGCACGCGCGCGTGACGCCGGCGCCGCCCCGCGCACACGACTCGGCGGCCTCGGTGAACCACATCGCGGCCGCCCAGCCCTCCAACTGCCACTGGGAGTGCGTCTCCAGCCCCTTGGTGGCGTCCCGGAACTCCCGTACCGCCTCCTGGTCCGTGTCCTCGTGGTTGCGGCTGGACCCGGTGGCCCACAGGGCGTTGCGGCAGCGCGGGGAGTCCTTGTAGTCGTCGGGGACGGTGGAGCTCCAGTTCTGCACATTGGTGACCTTGGCGGTGACCCGCACACCGGCGTCGTCCATCGCCTCGCACAACTGGGCGTTGCCGTGCGAGTCGATGGCGTCGAAGACCAGGTCCGCCCCCTGCTCCTTCAGATCGGCCGCGACGGCACGGAAGTTGGGCAGCGCGAAGTCGACCTGCTCGCTCACCACCTCGTAGCCCTCGGCCTCCAGCCCCCGCTCGACGAGCCGGGCGTAGGCGGCCGAGGCGGCCTGGTTGTACGAGACGACGGCGGCCGTACGGGCCCCGTGCTCCCGCTTGAAGTAGCGGTAGACCTCCGTGCCGCCGTACTGCTTGCCGTTCCACCCCGTGGTGCCGTCGCGGGGCGCGAGACTGCCGTAGATGCCGTACAGGTGCGGATAGGTGTCGTAGGCGGCCCCGATGGGCTGGCCGCCGATGTCGGGCACGCGCGCGTGCGAGACGCGGGAGGCGCCCGCGTAGTCGAGGGCGGTGGTGGCGACGAGGGCCACCACCTCGTCCTCGTCGATCAGCTGGTGCACACAGGTGTTGTTGCCGACACCGCTGCCGCCGTCGTCGCACTCGCGGACCTCGACGCGGCGCCCGTCGATGCCTCCGCGCGCGTTGAGCCGGTCGAACCAGGCCTTGGCGCCGTCGCGGGGGCCGACGAAGGTGTCGCCGCCGACCGGGCTGGTGGCGCTGGTGATGACGCCGACGCGGATCGGCGTGCCGTCCGGTGCGGGACCGGCCCGCTCCCCGTGCTCGAAGTCGCTCTCCGGCAGCCGGCTGCCGCAGGCCGCGCTCAGGGCGAGCAGCAGCACCGCGGCCGCGGCCTCAACAGCCCGGAAGGGCCGACGCCGACGCATTGCCGCTCAGGGCCACCAGGGCGCACAGCGTGCTGACGGACACCTTCCAGGTGCCGTCGTCCTCGACCGCCGTCCCGGAGGTGTCCGGCAGGGCGGTGGCGCCGTTCATGAGGAGGGTGTACGTCACGGTCGCCTTGGTCGGTGAGGTGAACTCCACCTCGGTGACCTGCGCTTCCACCTGTCCGCCGCGCTCGTCGCCGCTGAAGGCGGCCATGACCGGGCCCATCGCCTCGCCGTTCTCCAGGACGGCCTGTTTCTCCTTCGTGGAGGTCTTCGGGTCGAAGAACTTCTCCCAGTTCTCCTTGACCTCCTTCTCGGCCGCCGCCCGGTCGGCGGGCCCACTGGCCGGTGCGCTCGTCTGCGGCGCGCTGGTCGTCGTCTCCGGGGTCGGGGTCGTGGACGGGGTCTCGTTCCCGCCGCTGTCGTCGCTGCAGGCCACGAAGGCCGGGGCGAGGAGGAGCACCAGGGCGGTCAGGGCCGCCGTACCCCGTCCCGCCGGGCGTGGGCCGCGCCCCCGCCGTGCGTTCCCCCGCCTGAGGTCGCTCCCGAGAACCATCTGGCTCACCACCGGGTGTCGGTCCGGGCCATGTGCGCCCGGTGCTTTCAGGGTCAGCTTCCAGAAGGCATAGTGCAAGCCATTGGCTGACATGGACAGACACATGACACGTGGGAGCCAGAGATGCGGACAGGCCGACTGCGGACCGTGCACCCCGTTCTGTGGGCCGGCTGGGCCGCGCTCGCCGCGGGTGCGGTGCTCTGCGTCATCGGCTGGTACGGCGTCTCCGGCGAGCGCTACGCCGAACGTCAGCTGCCCTACCTGGCCTCCTGCACGGTCCCCGGCGCCGCGCTGATCATCGCCGGAGCGGTGCTGCTCGCGCACGGCCGCGACACGGTCGCCGCGCTGCGCGTGGAGGAGCTGTACGGCCTCCTGGTGGCCACGGAACCCGCGGACGCCGAGGAGCCCGGCCGGGTCACGGCGCCGATCGCCGTCAGCGGGGACCTCCTGATGGTGCCGGGCGGCACCCTGTGGCACCGCGCGGACTGTCCGCTGGTCTCCGGAAAGGCGGAGGCCGTGCCGGTGGACGCCAAGCTGGCGGCGAGCGGCGAGCTGGGGCCCTGTCCCATCTGCGAGCCCGCCGAAGAAACCGACTGATGTCGTCCCTCACGTACGACCTCACCCTCGCCGGTCTCTCGGTCGGCAGCGCGGCCGCGCTCACCGGAATCGGCCTGATCGTGACGTACCGCGCGACGGGGGTGCTGAATTTCGCGCACGGGGCGATCGCGATGGTGTGCGCGTTCGTGCTGCGGCAGTGCGTGGTCGAGTGGGGCTGGCCCCTGTGGGCGGGGGCCACGCTGACGCTGCTGGTCCTGGCGCCGGGCCTCGGCGTGGTGCTGGAGCGTTTCGTCTTCCGTCCGCTGTCGGTCCTGGGCAGCGACCCGGCGCAGACGCTGGTCGCGTCCATCGGGGTGTTCGTGCTGCTGGTCGGCGGGGCGGCGCTGGTGTGGGGGCAGGGGGCGCGGGACGACGCCCCGGAGCTGGTGTCGGCGGACCCGTGGGGGCAGCTCGCCGTGGTGCTGGTGCTGGCCGGGGGCGTGGGGGCGGTGATCCGCTGGACGCGCTTCGGGCGGGAGCTGCGGGCCGTGGTGGACGACCGGCAACTGGCCGTGCTGGGCGGGATCGACGCGGACCGGGTGGCCGCGGCGGGCTGGGCGTTCGGCTCGTTCACGGCGGGCCTGACGGGCGTGCTGCTGGCGCCCTTCGTACGCCTGGACCCGTACGGCCTGCCGCTGCTGGTCATGGAGGTCGTGGCGGTCGCGGTGGCGGCACGGATGCGCGGTCTGCCGGTCGCCGTGGTGGTCGGGCTGGGCATCGGGGTGGCGCAGAGCCAGCTGACGCGGCTGCATCCGTCGGGCTGGGGCGAGCCGTTGCTCCAGGCGGTGGGGGCGAACCTGTTCGTGGTGGCGCTGCTGGTCGCGGCGCTCGTACTGCCGCGGATCGGCACCCGCGACGCCCTCCCGCGCACGGCCACCGCGCGCGTGGCGACTCCGCCGGGCGCGTGGATCGTGGCGGTGGTGCTGTTCTTGCTGCCGTTGGGCTTCGCGGGCTCGGATCTTCAGACGTCGGTGCAGGTGCCGGCGCTGGGCGTGGTGCTGCTGTCGCTGGTGGTGGTCACGGGCCGCGGCGGTCAGATCTCGCTGGGGCAGGCGGCGTACGCGGGCCTCGGCGCCCTGTTCACGGCGCTGCTGGCGGCGGGCCGCTTCCCCGGACTGCCTCGCCTTCCCGAACTGGCCGCGCTCGCGGTGGCCGTCGTGCTGGTGGCGCCCCTGGGCCTGCTGACGGGCTGGCCCGCGATCAGCCGCCAGGGCCTGGCGCTGGCCCTGGCCACCTTCGCGGTGGGCGTCGGGGTGAGCCGCTTCGTCTTCGCCCAGCCGTACGCCACGTCGGGGCTGTCGCTGGGCCGCCCGGCGGGCTTCGACGGTGACCGTGCCTACTACGTCCTGGAGTTGGCGCTCCTGGCAGCGGCCCTGCTGGCGACGCGTCTGCTCCGCACCGGCCGTACGGGCAGGGCGCTGGCGGCGATGCGCGACCACGAGGCGGGCGCGTCGGCGGCGGGCGTCCAGGTCCCGTCCCTCAAGCTCCTGGCCTTCGTGGCGGGCGCCGCGCTGGCCGCCCTCGGCGGCGGCATGCTCGGCATGGGCCTGCGCGCCTTCGACCCCGGCGCCTACGACCCCGTCCGCGGGCTGCTGTGGTTCGCGGCCGTGGTGGTCCTGGGCGCCGACAGCACGCTGGGCGCGCTGCTGGCGGCGGCGCTCCTGGTGGGGCTGGACGCGGGCGCGCGGGGCGGGATGGCGGCTGCCGTGATCGGGGTACTCGCGGTTCTGGTCGGCCGTTTCCCGGGCGGCCCGTACGAGGCGTTGCGAACGGCGGCGGGGAGGCTGCGGTTGCGGCGGGGAGCGGTGCTGACCCCGCTCGGGGAGCTTGTGCGGGGAAGGCTGCGGCCGGTGGAGCAACGCCCCGTGCGTGCGGGGGTGTTGTCCGGAGCGGCGAGCAGGGCACGGGCAGGACGCCCGGCGGCCGCCGATACGCGTGCCGCAGCCGCCGATGGCGCTCCCCTCCCGCAGGGGCCACCCGCACCCACGCTCACAGCCCGCGGCCTCAAGGCCCGCTACGGCGGTTTCACCGCCCTGGACGGCGTCGACCTCGACATCGCACCAGGCAGCGTCACCGCGATCATCGGCCCCAACGGCGCGGGCAAGAGCACCCTGTTCCACTGCCTGGCCGGCACGCTCCGCCCGACCGGCGGCAGGATCCTCCTCGGCACCCGGGACATCACCCGCCTCCCCGCGCACGCCCGCACCCGCCTCGGCATCGCCCGCACTTTCCAGCAACTCGCGGTCTTCCCCTCGTTGACCGTGGCCGAAAACGTTCACGTGGGCGCCGAACAGGGCCGCCTCCCCGACCCGGCCGCCGCGGAGCGAACCCTCCGGCTCCTCACCCTGGACGGCCCGCTCCGAGACCTCCCCGCCGCCGCCCTCCCCACCGGCACCCTGCGTCGCGTGGAGCTCGCCAGAGCCCTCGCCGGCAGCCCCCGGGTCGTCCTCCTCGACGAGCCCGCCGCCGGCCTGGACACGGCGGAAGTGACCGCCCTGGCCCGTGTGCTGAAGGCCCTCGCCGCCGACGGCACGGCCCTCCTCGTCGTGGAGCACGACCTCGACCTGGTCGCCGACCTCGCCGACGTCGTGCACGTCATGACGGCGGGCCGCATCGTCGCCTCGGGCCCGCCCGACCATGTCCTGGACACCGCTCGGGCAGCCGCCCCATGACCCTCTCCCTGCGCCACGCGCGCGTGCGCTACGGCCCCCTGGAGGCCCTCCACGGCGTCACCCTCGCCGCCCCGGGTCCCGGCCTCACCGTCCTGCTGGGCCGCAACGGCAGCGGCCGTACGACCGCCCTGCGCGCCTTCGCGGGCACCGTGCCGCTGTCCGGCGGCGCCGTGGTGTGGGACGGCACCGACGTGACCCGCGTGCCCGCCCACGAGCGCGCCCGGCGCGGCCTGTGCCTGGTCCCCGAGCGGCAGGCGGTGTTCGGCTCGCTCACGGTGCGCGAGAACCTGGCACTGGCCGCACCGTCGTACGACCGGGCCCTGGACGCCTACCCCCAGCTCACCGCGCTGCTCCCCCGCCGCGCGGGCACCCTCTCCGGTGGCGAGCAGCGCATGCTGGCCCTCTCCCGTGCCCTGCTGGCACGCGCGCGCGTGGTGCTCGTCGACGAACCGACGCAGGGCATGTCGCCGATGGTCGCGGCTCGCACGTACGACCTGTTGAGGGGGCTCGACGCCTGCGTGGTCGTCGCCGAGCAGCGGTTGCCGCCCGCCCTGCACGGCCGGACGGCCGTCGTGTACGAACTGCGCCGCGGCACGGTCGTGTTCAGCGGAGAGGCGGCCGAACTGGACCCGCCGACAGGGGCGGACCGAACACGGCCGGGCCCCGGGTAGCGCTCTTCGATCCCTTCGGGACGACCAGCAGTGTGCCCACGTTCAGCCGGTCCGGGTGGTCGCCGATCATCTCCTTGTTGGCCCGGTGGAGCGCTCGCCAGCCGCCCTGGACGCCGTACTCGCGGGCGATCGCCGAGAGCGTGTCGCCGGGTTTCACCGTGTGCATACGGCCCTTGAGCCCGTACCGCTTCGCACAGACCGGCCAGGCCTCCCAGCCCTGCACGGCCAGCACCTCCTGGGCGACGGCGATCTGCTGCTCACGGGTGGCGAGATCCGCGCGCGGGGCGTACGCCAGGCCGCCGAACTCCTCCCAGGTGGGCTGCCAGAACTGCAGTCCGCCGTAGAAGCCGTTGCCGGTGTCGGCGTCCCAGCGCCCGCCGCTCTCGCACAGCGCGACACAGTTCCAGGGCCACCCGTCGCGGGCACAGTCGTACGGCACGGAGACGGGCGACGGACCGGGGGCCGGGGGTGGTGGTGCCGCGTACGCCGGGGCGGGCGCCGCTCCGGCGAGCAGACAGGCGGCGAGGAGGAGCTTGATCGGCATGCGGTACATCGGCCCACGCTAAGCAGTGCCGCGCGGACGGCCGTCGATACGCGGCGGAAGACCCCAGGGGCCCCACCCGGTCGGCGCACCGAACGGGTGGGGCCCCGTGCCCGGAAAGGGGGGAGCAGCTCAGACCTCGAGACGCTGCCCGGGCACGATCATGTCGGGATCGCCGCCGATGACGGCCTTGTTGGCGGCGTGGATCCGCTGCCAGGTGGTCCCGAACCGGGCGGCGATGCCGCTCAGCGTGTCGCCCTTGCGGACGGTGTAGTCGCCACGGGACGCGCTGCGGTCCGAGTGGCTCTGGGAACGTGCCGGCGTCTTCGACGGCTTGGAGGGGGCAGCCTTGGTGGTGGCCGAACCGGAGGGGACCGAGGGAGCGCTGCCGGACGCCCCGGCCCGGGCGGAACAGGTGGGCCAGGCGCCCCACCCCTGGGCGCGCTGGACCTTGGTGGCCACGGCGATCTGCTGGGACTTGCTCGCCCTGTCCGCCGTCGCCGCGTAGGCGCTGCCGCCGTAGGCGCGCCAGGTGGAGGCGGAGAACTGCAGTCCGCCGTAGTAGCCGTTGCCGGTGTTGATGTGCCAGTCGCCGCCGCTCTCGCACTGGGCGATGCGGTCCCACACTCCGCCGTCCGCCGCCGCGGCGTTGCCGGTCGCGGCCAGCAGTCCGAGAGGGGCGAGCAGGGCCGCCCCGGCGAGAACCGCCGTCGTACGCGTCTTACGAACGTTGTCGCGGGTGGTATCGGCACATTCGGACATGTAATTCCCTCTCGAAGGACCCGGGGTCCCCCAAGGCGGGGCGCGCTCCCTGCGCAGGGGCAGGGTCGTCGCGCTCCGCCCCGTCCGCCGGAGGCTGGTGCTGCGAGCTGGCTTTGGTGCGGCCGGCGGACGAACCCGAGCGGTGCTCGTTGCACACGGCCGAGGAATCTAGAGAGGGCGACCGCCCGGTATCAACCAATTGCTTGTCACTCCAGGCCAGTTCGCCGTTACCCCGAGTAGCAACTTTTTTCGGCCACCCACTTCATTCGCTGATTTCCTGATTTGTCGACCAGTCGCTCTCGTGATCTGTGACCCACTTCACGCGACCAACTTCCCTGGTTCTCCTGGGAATTGACGTTGAGTGCCCGATTCCGGTCCCTGCGTGACCCTGTGCGCCGGATGGTTCGATTCCGTTCGCTCTGGAGCGTGACTCCCGCCACAGATCGCCCGTTGTCTTCTTCATGAGCCCGGGACCCACCCGGGCACCGCTTCCTGAGGGAGTCACCCGTGCCGCGCATGCTCGACGTCAGCGACGAGGTCCGCGCCGAGATCGGCGACGATGAGGCCGACCGGCTGCTCGCCGGAGAGAACGCCCCCGGCAGTTACGACTGCACCTCCTGCCGCACCCCGGGCGACTCCGAAGCGGAGCGCACCAGCACCGTCCTGTTCATCGGCGACGAGACCGCCGTCCTCGCCTTCGCCCACGCCACCTGTCTGCCCTCGCAGATCGTCCAGGTCACCGAGGAGCAGCTCCAGGGAGCCGTACGCTCCATCAACGGCGACCATGTCGAGCCGGACCCCGCGAAGGCCGTACCCGAGCAGGCCGTGCTCGGCGTCACCAGCGGACTCGTGCTGATCGCCGGGGAGTTGCACCCGGCGCTCGTGGTCGAACCGACGGCCCCCATCGTGCGCCCCGGCGCGACCGACGTCGGCGACGACTTCCTGCCGCTCCTCATCGAGCAGGGGTTCATGCCGGTGACGCAGCTGACGGAGGTACCGCCGGTGCTGCACGGGTGGTCGGTGCTGCTGGCGATGGGCCAGCTGCACGCGGTCCTCCAGCCGGGACCGACCGGTGGACAGCCGGTCGCGTGGTGGCAGGCGCATCAGCCGCTTCAGGTCACGGAGAGCTGGCGAGCCGCCGCGAACAAGCACCAGCAGGTGCTGATGTTCGCGGCGCCGGTGGGATCGATCGGGCGTCAGCCCCGCGAGGACCTGCTGCGGGACGCGATCGACAAGGCCGCGGCCAACGGCAAGCTGGTCGCCTCCGCGATGCCTCTCGCCGGGACCTGAGCACGCCCGAGGCGAAGGGGCGCGGTGCGTGCGCCCCTGAAAGCAGCCGCATCTCATGATGCCCGGGGTCGTTTGGACATACGTGCACACCTACGACGTTCCCCGCCGCCAGTCCTACCAGTCGATCCCGTCCGCGCGGCCGACTCCGGACCCGCTGTGCGGCCCATCGGCCACGCCGATCTACGACGCGCTCTACGCCGAGTACGTCAAGTCGTTCCGCTCGCTGCCGGGTGACCGCAGTGGCGAGGAGGAGCTGGGGTTCACCGCGTTCGGGAACCTTTCGCAGGACACGTACGGCGGCCACCGGCCGGGGTCGTTCAGCAGCTCGTACAGCGCCTACAGCGCGGGCGCGCACAGTGCCCGCGTCGGGCAGCAGCAGTCGCAGTGGCAGCGCGTCGGACAGATCGGGCAGCACGGCACGATGGTGCAGCACGTGCCGGCGCTGCCGCCCGGCCAGCGCCGCGGCTTGTGACGCGGTGAACAGGAAGGGCGGCCCCGGTCGGGGCCGCCCTTCCTGTGTCTGCGCGCTTACTTCTTCTTGGCGCCGCGCTTCTCGCGCACCCGCACCGAGATATGGATCGGGGTGCCGTCGAAGCTGAACTCCTCGCGCAGCCGGCGCTCGATGAAGCGGCGGTAGCCCGCCTCGATGAAGCCGGAGGCGAAGAGGACGAACCGCGGGGGCTTGGTGCCGGCCTGGGTACCGAAGAGGATGCGGGGCTGCTTGCCGCCGCGCACCGGGTGCGGGTGGGCGGCGACCAGTTCGCCGAGGAAGGCGTTCAGGCGGCCCGTCGGAACACGGGTCTCCCAGCCGGCCAGGGCGGTCTCGATCGCCGGGACCAGCTTCTCCATGTGACGGCCGGTGCGCGCCGAGACATTGACCCGGGGCGCCCAGGCGACCTGGGCGAGCTCGGTCTCGATCTCCCGCTCCAGGTAGTAGCGGCGCTCCTCGTCGAGGGTGTCCCACTTGTTGTAGGCGATGACGATCGCGCGGCCCGCGTCCACCGCCATGGTGACGATGCGCTGGTCCTGCACCGAGATGGACTCGGAGGCGTCGATCAGGATGACCGCGACCTCGGCCTTCTCGACGGCGGCCGCGGTGCGCAGCGAGGCGTAGTAGTCGGCGCCCTGCTGGAGGTGGACGCGCTTGCGGATGCCCGCCGTGTCGACGAACTTCCAGGTGACGCCGCCGAGTTCGATGAGCTCGTCGACCGGGTCACGGGTGGTGCCCGCGAGCTCGTTGACGACGACGCGCTCCTCGTTGGCCACCTTGTTCAGGAGGGAGGACTTGCCGACGTTCGGGCGGCCGATGAGCGCGATGCGGCGCGGACCGCCGACAGCGGTGCCGAAGCTCTGCTCAGGCGCCTCCGGCAGTGCCTCCAGGACGGCGTCCAGCATGTCGCCGGTGCCGCGGCCGTGCAGCGAGGAGACCGGGTGCGGCTCGCCGATGCCGAGGGACCACAGAGCGGTGGCGTCGGCCTCGCCGCTCTGGCCGTCGACCTTGTTGGCGCAGAGCACCACGGGCTTGTTGGCCTTGCGGAGCAGCCGGACGACGGCCTCGTCGGTGTCGGTGACGCCGACCTTGGCGTCGACGACGAAGACGACCGCGTCGGCGGCCTCGATCGCGTACTCGGCCTGCGCGGCCACGGAGGCGTCGATGCCGAGGACGTCCTGCTCCCAGCCGCCGGTGTCGACGACCTTGAAGCGGCGGCCCGCCCACTCGGCCTCGTAGGTCACGCGGTCGCGGGTGACGCCGGGCTTGTCCTCGACGACGGCCTCGCGGCGGCCGATGATGCGGTTCACCAGAGTCGACTTGCCGACGTTCGGGCGGCCGACGACGGCGAGCACGGGCAGCGGCCCGTGACCGGCCTCCTCGAGCGCACCCTCGACGTCCTCGAGATCGAAGCCCTCTTCCGCGGCGAGCTCCATGAACTCCGCGTACTCGGCATCGCCAAGCGCTCCGTGGTCGTGCTGCTCGCCCGAGCCGTCGGAGTGGATGTGGTCGTTCATGAAGTCCGTACCTCGTCGTTCATCGTGGTGATCGGTGGACCACCCGGTTTCTCCGGTTTGATCCACTACTTAGTGTCGCTCAGCGCCCGGTCAGGCGCCTCGCGTTTTCCAGGTGCGCGGTGAGCTGCTTCTGGATGCGCTCGGTCGCCTCGTCGAGCGCCTTGCGGGTACGCCGCCCGCTGCCGTCGCCCGCCTCGAACGGGTCACCGAAGACCACGTCGACACGGCTGCGCAACGGAGGCAGCACCTTTATCAACCGGCCGGGCCGGTCGGAACTTCCCAGCACGGCGACCGGGACGATCGCGGCGCCGCTGCGGACGGCGAAGTACGCGAGCCCGGCGCGCAGCGCGGCGAAGTCGCCCTCGCCCCGGGTGCCCTCCGGGAAGATCCCGAGGACCCCGCCGGCCGAGAGCACGTCCAGGGCCTGGGTGATGGCCGTGCGGTCGGTGCCCGACCGGTCGACCTTGACCTGTCCGATGGCGAGAAGGAACGGGTCGAGGGGGCCGATGAAGGCTTCCTTCTTGATCAGGAAGTGCGTCGGCCGGGGCGCCACGCCCATGACCATCGGGCCGTCGATGGCGTGGGAGTGGTTGACGGCGTAGATCACCGGGCCGGTCGCGGGCACCTTCCAGGCGCCCAGCACGCGCGGCTTCCACAGCCCGTACATCAGGCCGACGCCGATGCGCCGCCCGACCTCTGCACCCCGCTCCGAAGGCACGGTCACTTCCCGGCCCGCTTCTCCTCGACGAGGGTGACGACACACTCGATGACCTGCGTCAGCGAGAGCTCGGTGGTGTCCACCTCGACCGCGTCCTCGGCCTTGGCGAGCGGCGAGGTCTTCCGGGTGGAGTCGGCCGCGTCCCGCTTGACCAGGGCCTCGCGGGTGGCGTTGACGTCCGCGCCCTTCAGCTCACCGCTGCGGCGGGCGGCACGCGCCTCCGGGGACGCGGTGAGGAAGATCTTGAGGTCGGCGTCGGGCAGCACGGTCGTACCGATGTCGCGGCCCTCGACGACGATGCCCTGCTCCGCCGAGGCGGCGATCGAGCGCTGCAGCTCGGTGATCCGCGCCCGTACCTCCGGCACCGCGCTCACCGCGCTGACCTTGGAGGTGACCTCCTGGGTGCGGATCGGCCCGGCGACGTCGGTGCCGTCGACGGTGATCGTCGGGTCGGCCGGGTCGGTGCCGGAGATGATCTCCGCCTTGCCGGCCACCGCGGCGATCGCGGTCGGGTCCTCGATGTCGATCCCGTTGGTCACCATCCACCACGTGATGGCCCGGTACTGGGCGCCGGTGTCCAGGTAGCTCAGACCGAGCTGCGCCGCGACGGCCTTCGACGTGCTCGACTTGCCGGTGCCGGAGGGACCGTCGATGGCGACGATCACGGGCTGGGCGGCGCCGTTTTCCACGGGAGGACACCTTCCTGGTGCGGTGTGGTGGGGAGTGCGGGGCGCGATGGGGCCCCGCACAAGGGTACTGGCTCGTCGGCGGCCTCTTTACTGGCGGATGGCCCAGCCACGCTCCCGCAGTGCCGCCGTCAGGACCGGCGCGGTCTGCGGCTCCACCATCAGCTGCACCAGACCCGCCTGCTGTCCGGTCGCGTGCTCGATGCGCACGTCCTCGATGTTGACCCCGGCCCGTCCCGCGTCCGCGAAGATACGGGCCAGCTGACCGGGCTGGTCGTCGATGAGGACGGCCACGACCTCGTACGTGCGCGGGGCGGACCCGTGCTTGCCGGGTACCCGCACCTGGCCCGCGTTCCCGCGCCGCAGCACGTCCTCGATACCCACGGCTCCCTCACCGCGCTTGGCCTCGTCGGAGGACTGCAGGGACCGCAGCGCCCGCACCGTCTCCTCGATGTCGGCGCCGACATCGGTGAGCAGGTCGGCGACGGGCCCCGGGTTCGCGGAGAGGATGTCGATCCACATCCGGGGGTCGGACGCGGCGATCCGGGTCACGTCGCGGATGCCCTGGCCGCACAGTCGTACGGCGGCCTCCTCGGCGCTCTCCAGCCGCGCGGCGACCATGCTCGACACCAGGTGGGGCATGTGGGAGACCAGCGCGACGGCGCGGTCGTGGGCGTCGGCGTCCATCACGACCGGTACGGCACGGCAGTGCGAGACCAGTTCCAGGGCGAGGTTCAGCACCTCGGTGTCGGTGTCCCGGGTCGGCGTCAGCACCCAGGGGCGGCCCTCGAAGAGGTCGCCGGTCGCGGCCAGCGGGCCGGACTTCTCGCGGCCGGACATGGGGTGCGTGCCGATGTACGAGGCGAGGTCGACGCCGAGCGCCTCCAGCTCGCGGCGCGGTCCGCCCTTGACGCTCGCCACGTCGATGTAGCCGCGGGCCACGCCCCGGCGCATGGCGTCGGCGAGCACCGCGGCCACATGGGCGGGCGGGGCGGCGACGATCGCGAGGTCGACGGGCCCCTCGGGCTCCTCGTCGGTGCCGGCGCCGAGCGCGGCGGCGGTGCGGGCCTGCTCGGGGTCGTGGTCGGCCAGGTGGACCTGGACGCCCCGGCTGACCAGCGCCAGCGCGGCGGACGTGCCGATGAGGCCGGTGCCGATGACGAGTGCGGTTCTCACTGGGCGATGTCCTTGCGCAGGGCGGCCGCGGTGCCCAGGTAGACGTGGTTGATCTCGGTACGGGACCGGTCGGACTCTATGTGCGCGAGGATCCGCACGACGCGGGGCATGGCGCCCTCGATGTCGAGCTCCTGGGCGCAGATCAGCGGGACGTCCACGATGCCGAGCTTGCGGGCCGCGGCCGCCGGGAAGTCGCTGTGCAGATCCGGAGTGGCCGTGAACCAGATGCTGATCAGGTCGTCCGCGGTGAGGTCGTTCCGCTCCAGGACGGCGGTGAGGAGCGCTCCGACCTGCTCGTCCATGTGACCGGCTTCGTCCCGTTCGAGTTGGACGGCGCCCCGGACCGCTCGTACCGCCACGGCTCTGCTCCTTGCTGATGTACGGCTCTTGGTACATCCAGCCTAGTCAGCCCGCGTCGGGCCGGTGTGCGCCGCCCGCCCGCTGAGACACCTACAGGTTCTGCTGCCTGGCGAGCTCGTCGAGGCCGGCCGGCACCTGTCCGTCCGGCGTCAGTTTGTCCACGACCCGGGGCAGCACCTGGGCCAGCTCGTCCGCGGCCTTGTCCGGGGTGACGCCCGACTCCTCGGCGACCTGCCGGAGGGTCTCGTCGGGCAGCGCGTGCTGGATCTGCGTGCCGGTCACGGGCTGGTTGGCGCCGGTGCCGACCCAGGAGTCCTTCTGTTCGGCGAGGCCGGACCTGGCGAGGGTGTCGAGCAGCCCGCCCAGCGGGTTGTTGCCGTTGCCGCCCTGTTTGCCGAGCGCGGAGAGCAGCGCGCCGAGGATGTTGCTCCCGCTGGAACCGTTGCCCGAGCCGAGGAGTCCTCCCAGAAGACTGCCGAGGTCGTCACCCGCCATGGTCGTGCCTTTCGCGAGGTCGGCCGAGCCCGGGGGAACCCGGCGCCGAACTCTGCCAATGTCACCCAGATTGCCCTATTCCGCTACTTGTAGTGAGAACGCGCCCGTGCGCCTCTGGACTCAAGGCCCCGGGTCCGCTCTCATGGCAGGAAGCTCGCCTCGGGGGAGGCCCGTAATGAAGCGTTCCGGACCGCTGTTCACCCTTCTCGCGGGTCTGCTGGTAGGCCTGTTCATGCTGTCGCTGAATGCGACGACGGGCGAGAAGACCACCTCGTCCTCGGTGCGGGAGTCGCCGAGCACGAAGGCGTCACCGAGTCCGGCCCCCACGCGGACAACCCCGTCCCCTTCCCCTTCGCCGTCGAAGGTGCCCGTCCCGAACGCCGACTACGCGGGCCGCACCGACGACGACTCCTCCGCGATCGCCGTGTCCCTGCGCGACGGCCGGGCGATCGCGTACTTCTGCGACGGCCGGGACAAGGAGTCGTGGCTCAAGGGTGACGTCGAGGACGACGGCACCATGAAGCTCACCGCCAAGGACGGCTCGAAGCTGAACGGCACCCTCAAGGAGGGCAAGCGGATCAGCGGCACGGTCGACATCGGCGGCGGGCACTACGCCTTCACCGCCGACAAGGCGATCAAGCCGTCCGGTCTGTACCGGGCGACGGCCACCGTGCGCGACGCGAAATTCGACGGCGGCTGGATCGTGCTGAAGGACGGCAGCCAGGTCGGCATCCTCAAGAAGGACGGCAAGCCCTCCCCCGCACCCGAGATCGACCCGGAGACCGGCGTGGTGACGGTCGACGGACAGCAGCTCACGGCCCGCCCCGTCACCCCCTGAACTCCAGTCCGTACGAGGGAGCCGACATGACCGCCGACCCGAACGCCGCCACCCAGGGATTCCCCTCTCCCCGGCCCGCCGAGCCGCAGCCGAGCCCGGCGCGCTATCTGGTTCCCGCGCTGGTCGCCGCCGCGGTGGCGGTCGCCCTCGGCGTGTACGGCAAGGTCCACGACCCGGCGGGGACCGCCTTCAACCTCGCCGGTTTCAGCAGCACGGGCGCGGTGAAGTCGTGGATGGCGACGGTCGCGATCCTCTTCGCCGTCGTCCAGTTCTTCTCGGCGCTGATGATGTACGGCAGGCTGCCGGGCCCGAGCTGGTCAGGGGTGCTGCACCGCTGGTCGGGCCGGGTGGCGTTCCTGGTGTCGGTGCCGGTGGCGGTGCACTGTCTGTACGCGTTGGGCTATCAGACGTACGAAACGCGCGTTTTCTGGCACTCTCTCCTGGGTTGTTTCTTCTTCGGAGTGTTCAGTGCCAAGATGCTGCTGCTCCGCTCGGAGCGACTCCCCAACTGGCTGCTGCCGATCGTCGGCGGGCTCGTCTTCACCGCGCTCACGATCATCTGGCTGACCTCCGCCCTCTGGTTCTTCCGCACCTTCGGAGTGACTACATGACGACTCACGGCCCGACACGACGCACGGTCCTCCTGGCGACGGGGGCCGCCGCGTTCACCGTCGGCTGCGGCGAGTACGGCAACGAGGGCGACTCCGGGTCCGACACCGTCGAGGCCTCCGCCGGCCAGGAACTGGCGAAGACCGGTGAGATCCCGGTCGGCGGCGGCAAGATCTTCAAGGACGAGAAGGCCGTCGTCACCCAGCCGAAGGAAGGCGAGTTCAAGGCCTTCACCAACATCTGCACCCACCAGCAGTGCCCGGTGGCCAACGTCGACGGCGGCACCATCAACTGCACCTGCCACGGCAGCAAGTTCAGCATCACGGACGGCTCGGTGGAGAACCCGCCGGCGACCCAGCCGCTGGCCGAGAAGAAGATCACGGTCAAGGGCGACTCGATCCGGCTGGCCTAGTCCCAGAGGGCGCCGAGCGTCGCCAACTCGCTCTGGTACTCGATCCGGTCCGCCCATTCGACGGGCCATACGTCGGCCCCGTGGTACGCCCCCGCGAAGGCCCCCGCCAGACAGGCGATCGAGTCGGAGTCCCCGGCGGTGCAGGCGGCCCGCCGCAGGGCCGTCACCGGCTCGTCGACGAACAGCAGGAAGCACAGCAGCCCGGTCGCCAGCGCCTCCTCGGCGATCCACCCCTCGCCGGTCGCCAGACACGGATCGGTCTCCGGGGACACCGAACGGACCGCCTCCTGAAGGCGCCCGAGGATCTCCAGGCACTCGTCCCAGCCGCGCGCGATGAAGTGCTCGGGCGACGGGTCCTGGCTGCGGGTCCACAGGTCGCCGAGCCAGCGGTGGTGGTACCGGGTGCGGTTCTCCACGGCGTACGACCGCAGCTGGCCGACCAGTCCGGTCGGCTCGGCACCCTGGGCGAGCAGCCGTACGGCGTGCGCGGTGAGGTCGGACGCGGCGAGCGCGGTCGGGTGCCCATGCGTGAGCGCGGACTGCAACTGGGCGGCGCCGGAGCGCTGTTCGTCGCTCAGACCCGGGGCTAGGCCGACGGGGGCGACACGCATGTTGGCGCCGCAGCCCTTGGAGTGGATCTGGCTGGCGTCCTGCCACAGCCGCCCTTCGGTCTTCAGCAGATTGCAGGCGACGAGACAGGTCCGGCCCGGCGCGCGGTTGTTCTCCGGCGACTGGTACCAGTCCACGAACTCCTCGCGCACCGGGCGCTCCATCCGCTTGGGCGCCAGCAGCCCGCGGTCCATGGCCGTGCGCAGCCCTCGCCCCAGCGCCAGCGTCATCTGCGTGTCGTCCGTGACGATCGCCGGCCTCGGCAGCTCCATCTCCCGCCACGGCCCGCACTTGGCGAGGATCGACGGCACGTCGTTGAACTCGGTCGGGAATCCCAGCGCGTCCCCCAGGGCGAGCCCCAGCAGGGCTCCCGTGGCGGCGCGTTTCCTGACGGTCGTGGCGGTCATGCGGGACGTCCTTCCCGAGGCGTTCGGAGCAGAGGCGGATGGAGCGTCGTGGCCGTGCCCGCGCGGTAGAGCGCGGCCGGTTTGCCGCGGCCGCCGGTCAGTCGCGCGGCGCCCGGGACCGGTTCGACGAAGCCGGGCGTGGCGAGCACCTTGCGCCGGAAGTTGGGGCGGTCGAGGGCGGTGCCCCACACGGTCTCGTAGACCTGTTGCAGCTCGCCGAGCGTGAACTCCGTCCCACAGAAGGCGGTGGCCAGGCAGGTGTACTCGAGCTTGGCGCCGACGCGTTCCTGGGCGTCGGCCAGGATCCGGTCGTGGTCGAAGGCGAGCGGCCGCGCCGCGCCGTACGGCACCCAGCGGGCGTCCGCGGCGTCGCTGCCGCCGTGCGGCTCGGGCGGGTCCGGCAGCAGCGCGGCGAACGCGACGGACACGACGCGCATCCGGGGGTCGCGGTCGGGCTCGCTGTAGGTCCGCAGCTGCTCCAGGTGCAGCCCGGAGACATCCGACAGCCCGGTCTCCTCGGCGAGTTCACGCCGGGCGGCCGTCTCGGCGGACTCGCCGGGCTGCACGAAGCCGCCGGGCAGGGCCCAGTGGCCGGCGAACGGCTCCTGTCCGCGCTCCACGAGCAGGACGTGCAGAGCGCCCTCGGCGACGGTGAGGACGGCGAGATCGACGGTGACGGCGAAGGGCTCGTAGGCGTACTTGTCGTATGCGTCCACGCGCCCCCCGTTCCTTTAATAGTCACTACGACTATAAAGTCGCCGGATGGGATCGCACAACCCGGGTAACCGCACCGCATGAGCGAGATCCTGGTGGGCACGTGTTCGTGGACGGACCGGGCGTTGACCGGCAGCGGCTGGTATCCGCCGGGGCGACGGGACGCCGAGGGACGGTTGCGGCACTACGCCGAGCAGTTCCCGGTCGTCGAGGTCGACTCGGCGTACTACGCGTTGCCCGACGCCCGCAACAGCCGGCAGTGGGCCGAGCGGACGCCACCGGGCTTCGTCTTCGACGTGAAGGCGTTCTCGCTGCTCACCGGGCATCCGACACGGAGTTCCGCGATGCCGGGCGGGCTGCCCGCCGAGCCCGGTGACCCGGCGGTGCTGGACGAGGTGTGGGCGCGGTTCACCGAGGGGATCGAGCCCCTCCGGGCGGCCGGACGGCTCGGCAGCGTGCTGTTCCAGTTCCCCCCGTGGTTCCGGCCCGGACAGCGGGCCGGGGAGTTCCTGCGGGAGTGCGCCGAGCGGACCGCCGGATGGCCGGTCGCCGTGGAGTTCCGGCATCCCGGCTGGTGGCGCAAGGAATGGGCGGACGTGACCTGCGCGCTGCTCGCCCGCTACGGCATGTCCGCCGTGGCCGTCGACATGACCCAGACGCTCCCCTCCTCGATCCCGCCCGTGGCTCCCGTCACCTCACCGCGGCTGTCCGTCGTCCGCTTCCACGGTCGCAGCGCCGCCTGGGGGACGGGGAGCAAGGAGGACCGCTTCCGGTACGAGTACGGCGAGGACGAACTCGCCGAGTGGCTGCCCCGGTTGCGCTCGCTCGCCGACCGGGTCGAGCAGCTCCACGTCCTGTTCAACAACTGCTGCGGCACCGCGTCCGTCCGGGCCGCGGAGACGATGCGGCGCATGCTGGCCGGCGCCGGCCGGTCCCCGGCGCTCGACAACGGTGGACCCGCCCGGAGCGCGGGCCAGCGGCCGTCGGGACAGGCGGCCCGGGAGCCCTAGCCGCCGAAGAACCCAGCGGACTCATCCCGGAAAGGAATCGCGCCGCCCCAGGAACGCCAGCAGCCGGGCGTCGGGCGGCGCGCTGGACGGGACGGCGACCGGCTCCGCGAACCGCACCCCGCGGTCCTCCTCGGTGACCACGCACCGCGCGATGGGCAGCAACTCGGCCGCGAGCGCGACCGGGAAGGGCCGCGACCGTCCACAGGACCGCGCCACGTCCCAGCCGTGCACGGCGATCTCGACGGCGCCGACCGCGCCCATCACCCGTACGTCCAGCGGCCGTTCTCCGACGTGGACCAGATCACGGGGGCCGGCCGCCCAGGCGCCGAGCACCGCACACGCGCGCGTACGGAAGCCGCACACGCGGTCGCTCTGCGGCAGCAGTCCGATCCGCCCGCCGGTCAGCCCCTCGTGCAAGGCGTCCAGGGAATCGTCGAGATGTTCGAGCAGCTCCCCCAGATCCCATCCGGCACAGGGCGTCGCCCGGCCGAGTCCGGCGGCCCCCACCACGGCCACGCTCCCCAGCGCGTACGCGAGCGAACGCTCCAGCAGCTCCCCCGGGTTCACGACAGCCCCCCCCATTACCTTCTTCGTGGCCCCGCAATGGGGCGCCCGGCCTCCGGAGTTGGCATGACTTTCTCCCCCTGTCGAACGCATGGCCTGGGGGGTGG